>CALGXY010000001.1:0-4577 GCA_937935155.1 uncultured Atopobium sp.
GTGTGTTTTGAACTGCCTCCTATTTCTCGTGTCCAAGAAATGGGAGGCAGTTCACAAGTAGCCGCTTTTCTCTTACGTGTTTGAATGCTCAACGCATTTGTATTTTGCCGCGAGTTAGTCCTCGTCATCAACCATTTCTACAACAGGTTTGCCCATGTAATTGATACCGTCGACCAGCTCTTCCAGGGTGATTCTTTGACCTAAGATAGTTGCCTGAACAAGCTCTTTGTAGAACTCACGAGCTTCATCCATAAGATCAAGAATACTTTCAGTCTTAATTTCTCCTGTGTAAGGCTCTTTCCAAGGAAGACGCTTGAGATTAGCGGTAGGGAAGTCCTCAGTCATAACAATACGGTGAGCCATTGCGGCAACGTATGAATTGTTTGAAGGGCGCATGAACTTCTCGGTCTTGTATAAAACGTCAGGAAGCTTGGTAGTGTACTTAGGATCAGTGCGCTCTACCGTGTGGTAAATGCGAGCGTAGTCCTGGAGGGCTTTCTCGTACTCACCAACGCCAACATTAAGGTCAAATATCTGAAGCGCTACTTGCGAGAAAAGCGCGCCACCAACGTGTTTGGTGGATTCAATGGCTTCAAGCACCTCAGCTGGTGGAAACGTCTCAACGGTAGTGTGGCGCATGTGCCAAAGAAGATATGAATCCAAATCCGTTTCGATAATAGGATGGAGCTCTCTGTAGGCATTTTTGAGAGATGGTTCCGCCTCAATCAGCGCATCTTGCTGGGAATACACAAACGGATGGACAATCCTATCTAGTGCGTAGTGTGCTAAGAGGCCAAGTGCAAACGCACGACCAGCTGGCATGTCGCTCTGCGGGAGGCGAGAAACCCCATCGCGAATGGATAAAAATGCGTCAACAATATGGCCTGCGTGCATACGACGATGCAGCCTATTGCAGGCAAGTGAGTGGTTTGGCCAGGCAAGATGACGTGCTAGGAAGGGATCAGGACCCTGGTTTCCAAGCAGGAATGCATTGACCTCTGCATCAGTTGCAACAAGCTCTTGCGGTAAATCATGAACCACCTCTGCGCCAAACAGATAGTGGGTTATTAAAGCAGGCATAGGACTCCTTGTAGTTTTTCAATATAAGAGTAGCTGAAAAATACGTATAGGCGTTAAAATTTCTTCTTCATGTTACAAAGTTTAATGATACCTAGGAACTCACACATGGGTCTACTGGAAATTTTAATGCTTGGTGTGGCGCTTGCAACAGATGCGTTCTCTGTCACTATCTCTAACACCTTTGCCTTTGATGACCATAGGTTTTCTCGCCTCATGCGCATGCCTCTTTTCTTTGGCCTCTTTCAGTTTGGTATGCCTCTTGCCGGTTATTTTGTTGGCGGCATTGCAGCAGAATTGATTGAAAAGTATGCAGGAATGGTCTCTTTAGTCATCCTTGGCTTCATCGGTTCAAACATGCTGTACAGCGGCTATAAGGCGCTCAAAGAAGACGCTTCTGAGGAAGATGAGGAAGAAGCCCAGCAAAGTGCTACGACGCTCTCTTATGGAAAGCTGCTCTTTCAAGCTGTTGCTACGGCAATCGACGCATTTGCTGTTGGGGTAAGTTTTAGGGCACATAGCGTAGACATTTTGGTTGCCTCAGCACTCTTTGGCATTATTACCGCTATCCTCTGCACTATTGCATTGTTCATTGGTAAAAAACTCGGCTCGCTTTTGGGCGACCGTGCCGAGATGGTGGGCGGTATAGTACTTATCCTGATTGGACTAAAAGCCTTTTTTGGATAAAATCTGTTTGACCAGACGGATTATGTAGCAGGTAAGGAGGTAGCGTGAAGTTTATCCCAGATTGTCTGCGCCAGAAGATGCATAAAACTTTTGGACCAAAAGACCCTGACGAGAAGATCACTCCACCAACTGCCACTTCTGTTACAAGAACCTCATTTATTATCCTGGCTGTCTCGGCGGTTGCTGCACCTGTAATAGCTACGGTAGCAAACGTTTTGAGTCCAGGAATTTCTTATGTTCAGCAGGAGCTTCTTCCTCCACAACTTAATTCAAAAGTTCCAGGCTATGCTCGAGCGCTTATTCAACTTGCGCAACGAGAGGGCTCCCTCAATCTTTTATGTACTTCCAAAGAAGCGGTAAAGCCCCTGGTAGAAACATATTCAAGAATGTTTTCTATGCCTGTTACGGTGGGTGAGGCAACGGAGGAAGAAATTCGGGAGTTTATTCAGCAAACATATACTTCTGGTAAGAGTTTGGAGTCTGAAACTTCTGATACCAAATCTGGTACTGATTGGGGTTTTGAGAAACCCGATGTCATTTTCTTGGCAAGCGAAGCTCTCATGCAAAATTTTGAGACTTCCGCATATTGTCAACCGTTTGAAGTTTCTTCAACAGACCAGTACGTGCGCCCTGAGTTTTTTGACGCCAACGGACACTGGTATGCCTACGCTGCAGATCCATTGGTTTTACTGGTAAATCAAGAGCGCCTTAAAGAGAAAAAGATTTTGCGTCCTCACGAATGGACAGATCTTCTTACAGATGGCCTGCGTGGAAGGTATGTTATTCCTGACCCCGCACTTACGTATACGGGCAAGAAGTTTGAATCGCTCTTTTTAGGACAGTATGGTCTGGATAAAGGCGCTCAAATTATCCAAAGTTTGTTTGAAAATGTTGACGCATTTTCTGAGAGTACCCATCAAGCTATTAGAGACACAGGATTTGGCGGGTACAGGGCTTGTGTTTGTCCGCTGAGCGCTGCGTATAGGGCAATTACTAAAGACGATTTTGATAATCTTTCAGTTATTCTGCCAGGCACTTCTTATTTCTCTACGATAAGGTCATTTGTATGTCAGGGGTCAAAACATACGTATTCAGCGTATTTATGGCAGGAATTTATTACTAAGCGAGATTCTGCTGAACACATGGGAGAAATGGACTCGTTCTTCTCGCCAGTTATTGAGGGAACACCAACGCCTTGGTATGCAGATCGTCTGAATTTGACAGCAGTAAGTGAATCAATGCAAATAGCTCCTGCTCCAACCAATGCAGAAGGCAATCTCATCAAGCTTGAAGACGTTCATGCTATCTACAGTAAGTTGGTCAACGCATAGCTCTTTCCATACGTTAAGCATTTGAACATCAAAAAACGGCCCAGGTAAACTGAGCCGTTTTGCTTCAAAGGTGGAGTGGCGAGAAGACCGGGTTTCTCGCCAAGAAGCCCTGATGAAGAACTAGACGTAGAAGAGCATCTTGTTGTAGCTAGGAACTGGCCACCAGTCGTGTCCGCAGATGAGCTCCATGGAGTCAACGGCGCTGCGCAGGCGGGCCATAGCAGGAAGAACCTCATTGCAGTAGTATTCGCACTGCTCCTGAGGCTGATCCTTCATCTGGTGAGCTGTGGTATTGATCTCATCAAGGCTGTTGGTAGCTGCGTAAATCTCGTCAATACCTGCAGTGAGCCTCTCAACAATCTCTGTTTCTGCAACGCTCTTGATACCAATAGCCTGTTTAGCAGCAACTGAAGAGGCAACATCACTTGAGTAGGTAAAGAGGGCAGGCAGATACATGTGGCGCGTCATATACAGCATGGTACGCGCCTCAATGTTAAGGACCTTAGCGTACTGCTCTGCCTTTGCAACGTAGCGAGCCTGTGCTTCTGCCTGGGAAAGAACACCATAGCGCTCAAAGAGCTCAATGTTCTCTGGAGCAACCATTGCAGGGAGTGCCTCAGGGGTGGTGCGGAGGTTTGGAAGACCGCGCTCTTCGGCAAGTTTCTCCCAATCGCCTGAGTAGCCATTGCCTTCAAAGAGGATGCGCTCGTGAGCTTTGAAGGTATCAATAACCCACCTCAAAGCTTCCTTGGTAAAGTTCTCCTCAGAAGCGTCTTCAAGATCGTTTGCAAAGCGGTCACACTGCTCGGCAACAATGGTGTTCAAAATGACGTTAGGATCAGAGAGGTTCTGCTGGCTGCCGCACATACGGAACTCAAACTTGTTACCAGTAAACGCAAAGGGGCTGGTACGGTTTCTATCCGTGTTGTCCCTAAGAACTGCAGGAAGTGTTGGAACGCCAAGATCCATACGAGTGCGCTTTGCACCGTGAACATCAGAGCCAGTGATGAGGTCATCAACAATTACAGAAAGTGCGGCGCCTAGGAAGACGGAAACAATTGCAGGTGGAGCCTCATTTGCGCCAAGGCGGTGATCGTTTCCAGCAGATGCAACCGACATGCGCAGAAGGTCTGCATGAGAGTCAACAGCGGCAACAAGGCACGCAAGGAAGACTAGGAAGCGGAGGTTCTCGCCAGGCTTATCGCCAGGTTCAAGCAGGTTCTCGTTATCTGCGGAGAGTGACCAGTTGTCGTGCTTACCGGAGCCATTGACGTACTCAAAGGGCTTCTCGTGCTCAAGGCAGGCAAGGCCGTGGTGAGGAGCAAGAAGCTTAAGCTTCTCCATGGTTAGAAGGTTGTTGTCAATAGCAAGTGCTCCCTGCTCAAAGACAGGTGCAAGCTCATGCTGGCAAGGAGCAACTTCATTGTGCTTAGTCTTTGCAGGGATGCCCAGCTTCCAGAGCTCGTCATCAAGCTCTTTCAT
>CALGXY010000002.1:0-5393 GCA_937935155.1 uncultured Atopobium sp.
TTTACCGCCTCAAAAACTTTTATCTGGGCAAACGTTGTATGCAGAAAAATGAAATTTCCAACTAAACGCATTTTTTACCACTTTGGCGTAACTCGAAGCGCTTTTGGCACCAGCACGTTCACGACCACGCCCATCCTCGCACGTCAGCAGCGCGTCCACGCTCGCACCTGCCAGCGACCTGCGCACACGCTCGCGCCCGCGCCGACGACCTGCACACAAAAAAGCCTGATAGCAGAACGCTACCAGGCTTTTAGCGAAGCTAAATGTCTAAGCTAGATCTTAGAACTCGACAGGAAGGTCGAAGTAGACGCACTTAAGCAGCTGCTCCATCTCCTCCTGGGTAGGCTTGCGTGGGTTGGAGAGGGTGCAAGCGTCCTCGATAGCAAGGCGAGCAACCTCTGGAGCCTTCTCGAAGAACTCCTTCTCGTCGATGATGGAGGTCTCGGACTTGGTTCCACCCTCGCCGTAATTCTTGATGCCCTGTGGGATGTTAAGAGCGTCGTTGATGTCGCGAATCTTCTGAACAAGTGCCTCTACCAGCTCGTCCTCAGTGTTGCCCTCGAGGTGCAGGATCTCCTTAGCAATGAATGCATAGCGAGCCTTTGCGCGCTCGTCACGAGCGTTGAACTGGATGACTTTGCCCAGGTACATAGCGTTTGCGCAACCGTGGATGATGTGACCACCGGAGAAAGCAGCGCCGGTCTTGTGAGCCATGGAGTGAACGATGCCCAGAAGGCCAGAGGAGAATGCAATACCAGCAAGGCACTGTGCGTCATGCATGTGCTGACGTCCCTCTTTGTCGCCTGCGTAGGACTTTGGCAGCCACTCGACAATCTCGCGGATTGCGTGGAGAGCGTCGCCGTCGGTGTACATGGAAGCAACGGTAGAAACGTATGCCTCGATAGCGTGGGTCAGTGCGTCCATACCAGTGTGAGCAACAAGCTTAACAGGCATGCCGTAAGTGAGCTCAGGGTCAACAATTGCGACGTCAGGGGTAATCTGGAAGTCAGCGATTGGGTACTTAACACCCTTCTGGTAATCGGTAATGATGGAGAATGCGGTTACCTCAGTTGCGGTACCGGAAGTAGAAGAAATTGCGCAGAAGTGAGCCTTGGTGCGGAGCTCAGGAAGGCCGAAGACCTTGCACATGTCCTCAAAAGTGGTCTCTGGGTACTCGTACTTGATCCACATAGCCTTAGCTGCGTCGATTGGGGAGCCGCCGCCGATAGCAATGATCCAGTCTGGCTGGAACTCGCTCATCTTAGCAGCGCCGCTCATAACGGTCTCGACGGAAGGATCTGACTCGACGCCCTCAATGTGCGCAACCTCAAAACCTGCGGACTTGAGGTCATTCTCGATGTCATCAAGGAAGCCGCCGCGACGCATGGAGCTGCCGCCAGAAACGATAATTGCCCTCTTACCCTTGAGGTTCTTAACCTCATGACGAGCGCCCTCGCCAAAATACAGATCGCGTGGATTAGTAAAACGTCCCATAAAACCTCTCCTTATCTATGTGCCGCTTCCCTAAGCGGCTAGTGAAGCCATTCTTCGCAATTACTTCTTCTCAACATTTCTATTCTAGCTCATTTTGGACACCTGTACCAAAATGAATGTGCCATTTTATGCTATATCGTTCAGAATTTATGCATTCCTTTGACAGGAAACTTACGCTCATCTGGCGAGAAACCCGTCCACTTCAAACATTTCCGTCTGCCGTTCACAATCTTCTTACGACGCTCGCGGAGTTGCGCCGCACACCTCAATAACCTGCGATATCATTACGTAAGAGAGAAAGGAATCACGTGGCGTTTGACCCAGTAAAAGAAGACTACCAGCGGCTTATCCTCCGCTTTGCTCGCACGCAAGTCAGCGACGAGGACAGCATTGCCACGCTGATGAAGGACTTCAACTGGCGATTCTCCAACGACCGCGATTCTCTCCCCCAAACAGACGAAGACCGCGCGTTCAACCTGGTTGCGCAGGCGGCCGAGATCGTTGATTATCGTCTGCCTTTTGTAGAAGAATCTCAGGCGCAGGCCCTTATTGACCAGGGAAAACGCCTCCTCAACCAGGCAATTCAGCTGGATCCCAACTGTTTTGACGCCCAGCGCATGCTCCACGCCTCAAATAGCAGGCTTTTTGACGCCTACTACCAGTTTCTTGTGGAGAAACTCCCCCAGGTAGAAGCCGCGTGCTACCAGAAGGCTCAAGAGTCCTCGCAGGGACTCCCCGCTGAGCAGGCAGAACTTGCCCAGAGGCTGGCAATCAACCCCTATAAGCGCTGGTTGGCAACGCTTTCTTCTCGCGCGCTTATCTGCGGCCGCAACAAAGACGCCATCGCATATGGCGAGAAACTCCTGGAGCTTGACGCTGCAGATGCGGCCGATGCTCGTTTTACGCTTGCGCTCGCATACGCAAAACTCGAGGACGAGGACGCCCTCGACAACCTCATGGACCAGTATCGCAAGCTTGATCCGCCTCGCGGGGCAGATGACCCGTGGATTTTGCTGGCTCGCCTGGCTATTCACTTCAAAAAGCGTGAGCTGGTTGAGGCAGAACACTACCTTGACCTGCTGATTGAGCGCTATCCCGAGGCAACGCTTTGCTGTTTTGTGCAAAAGGATTTGCCCGAGGGAGAGTTCTCGCGCCTTAACGTGCTCCCCTATTCTGAGGACGAGCTCATCATTGCCATTGCAGAGGCAACGGTGCTGCTGCAAGAAGGAAATGACCTGATAGGACGTGGTGTTCTTGGTCGTTGGCTTGCAGATCAAATTAGGGCGAGAGACCCAAAGACCGTTGAGCTGGCAGAAAAAGAACTGCAGATGCAGGCAAACGCCTTGTTTGCTTCTACAGATTCGTTTCCTGGTGGATCCGACTTCCCCGACGGCCCGGTCGGCTCCGGCCCCGCTGGCCCTGGCGGCCCCGCCGGCCCGCGACCACACGGACCGCATATCGACGGGCCAAATAATCCACACTCGGGTGGTGATGCAGAGTGATTAAGCATTCCGCTAACGATATGGTCAGCGAGCAAGTAGACCGCCTGGTAGCTAAGTGTGCACAAGAGAAGAACATCGTATCTGAGGCAGCTCTCTATGAGTTGAAGCTTGCGGTAGAAGCTTCGCCTGAAGACTTTATTTCTGACGAAGAAGAAAAGGCTTTTGCTCAATACGTCAATGTCATTGGCAAGTATCAGGCTGGAATTACTAAAGAAATTGATTCCGATGCGGACTTCTTCTCAAGTCGTATGGATCTGCTTAATTTCTTGCATAATCAGATGACAAATATTACTGAAAACCCAGCTCTTAACAGCACAAGTATTAACCTAGAAGCCCAGAGAATCCTGGCGCAAATCTCCAACAATCATCCCGCGGCAATCCTTAACGACCTACTTGAACTGCAAAAAGAATTCGACCCCATCTTTAAGCCAAAACTAGAACAAGCAAAGCAAGAGCAAGGTGATGCCTGGAACTGCGCTGAAGCTCGACCACTTTTGCGCCTCTACGCACAGATTGCCCAGGTCGCAACTGATTGCGCTTGCTTCAAGCTCTCCAAAAAAGCCTGCGAAGACCTCTTGTTTTTCTCGTCAACAGATTTGCTGGGTGCGCGTTTTACCTTGGCATATGTGCTTGCTCGTCTGGAAGACGAGGAAGGACTCCACAAGCTAGACGAGAGCTGTGGGTATCAGTCAAATGCTTGGATGCGCCTGGCGTTTACGCTGCTGTTCTTCAAGTTGAATCGCATGCCCGCGGCAAAGCGTGCACTAAAAGGTTTTGTTAACCTCGGCGAGGGAGCGGCATATGCGCTGCTCAGGCCGTCTTTTGTTGATCTCTACATTCCGTGCAGGATAACTTTCACGCCTGACACCTTTGCCGAGAACGTTATCGCAGTTCACGAGGCCGAGGCAATTATCGCCGACGTGCCGGAATTTATTTCGTGGGCAGAGTCGGTACCTGGCGTGACTCAGAGCGCTCGCGACTACGCGTTTAAGGCCGGGCTGGACTGGTGGGAAAACGAAGAATAAATGAAAGCCCAAAATCGCGCCGTTTAGCCCTAGAAATCTGCAGCATCTTTGCTATACTTTTTCTTCGCGTCCCCATCGTCTAACGGTTAGGACATCGCCCTTTCAAGGCGGCAATACGGGTTCGATTCCCGTTGGGGGCACCATAGAACGCAAATCCCAAGGCAGCAAACGCTCCCTTGGGTTTTTATTTTGTTGGACCTCTATTTAACAGCTGGCGAGAATAACCTCTTGTAGACCCTCAACCGATAGTCCAGCGCGCGCAAGAATATTGTGGTGAACGTCTGCTTCGAGGTATGTATCTGGCATGCCTAAACGTATTACCTGCGGACATGGGCCTGATGCGCTGAGCTGCTCGACAACTGCGCTGCCAAATCCACCCAAAACGCTGTGCTCTTCAACGGTGATAATCACGTCAGAGTTCTGACAGATTTCCGTCAGAGATGCGTCAAGTGGCTTGACGATCGACACGCCGTAGACCTCGATGTTCGTTTGGGCAGCAGCTTGCTCAGCGGCAATCTGCTCTGCAGCTCGCTGAGCAGCCTCGATGACTCGGCTGGTTATAGCGCCTGTTGCAAGAACCGTCACGTGTTTTGGTTGAGTGGTAGCCGCTGCTCTGGTAGTCGCGGCTTTGATGGACGCCGCACCCACCGCGCCAGCTGACTCAAAGAGTTTCTCGACACCAGAGTCATCAAAAACGTAACCATCTGGATGCAGATTGACACCATCGCACGAGGTCATGCGCACGTAAGCCGGTCGTGGATGCTTTGCAAGCTCCATGAGTGTTGCGGCAAGCTGGGCATTATCAACCGGATTGAACACGGATAGTCCCGGGATGGTCCTGGTAACCGCAATGTCCTCCACCGCCATGTGAGAAGGTCCTGTAGCTGCGGATTCACAGCCGGCAGCAACACCCACAAGCACCACGGGCGACTTCATCATACCCAAGTTGACGCGAATCTGATCAAGCGTTCGAGAGGTCATAAACGTGGCATAGCACGGCGCAAAAACGTGGAAGCCCTCATTTGCGCAGGCAGATGCCACCTCAATGAGGTTCTGCTCTGCAATTCCACACTGAATGTAGCCGACTGGTCTAAGCTCTCGGAAGCGATCCAGGTTCAAACGACGACCATAATCGGCAACAGCAACGGTTAGCAGCTCATCGTCCTCGGCAAACTTGCCCATAACCCAGCCAAACACTTCTTTTGTATTCATCCCCGCAAGCATCTGCGCTTCTTCCGCAGAAATTTGCGCTGACTGCAACGATGCATCTAGCATGAGCATGCCTCCTCTGCGACTTTCAAATCAAGTAATGCCTGCTCATAGAGGTCGTCCGTCACGCACGCGTCGTGGAACGAGACGTTATTCTCGGCAA
>CALGXY010000003.1:0-13480 GCA_937935155.1 uncultured Atopobium sp.
CCCGCATATGAACTGCCTCCCATTTCTTATGTCCAAGAAATGGGAGGCAGTTCACAGCGCTCGTAAAGGATAACTACCCCAGCAACGAAAGCACTTCTCGCTTGGCAGCCAAAAACTCTTCGCTCAAATCAAATGATGCTAGGTCAGTACCTTGACCAGCGCCTTTGCCAGAACCTGCCTCCACCGCATCAGTGCAGCCCAGCGGCTCAACAACGCCCACAATCTTGGTTACCACACCCTGCGCGGGACTGCCCGCCATTACGTAAATGCGAGAAGCCATGGCAACCGCCTCATCAACGTCGTGCGTGATCACCAGTGCCGAGAGGCCAAACTCCTTCACGGAAGACATGAGCCACGTACGCATTTCTCGCCGTGTGAGGGCATCAAGTGCCGAGAAGGGCTCGTCCAGCAGCATAATGTCTGAGCCAATGAGTGCCGTGCGTAGGAACGCAACGCGCTGTCTCATGCCGCCTGAGAGCTCGTGAGGCCAGCTTTGTGCCACGCGCTCAAGTCCACCGCGTTCCAGCATCTCCTGGGCCCGTGCGCGTGCCTCAGAGCGCGAGACGCCCTTCAGCTCAAGTGGAAGCGCTATGTTATCGATGATGCGCTTGCTTGGGATGAGCAAATCCTTCTGGAGCATGTAGCCAATGTGTCCCGGATGCCCTGTGACGTCAGAGCCATGCAGCAGTACCATGCCCTGTCTCGGCTGCAGAAGTCCTGCAAGCGCATGGAGCAGTGTTGTCTTGCCGCAGCCTGAGCGACCAACCAAGCAGGTAATGGTGCCAGGTTGCAGCTCAATCGAGATATCCTGAGCAACTACCTGACCGTTTCCCCAAACCAGCATAAGATTGCGCGCCTCAAGTGCTGGCACGTCCTGTTGTGGCTCGCATGCAGGTGCAGCTCCTAGGCTTTTCTCGCCAGAAGCGTCCATAGCAGCACCTTCTGTTATGTCAATAAGCTTCTTATCCAAGGTACTCACTAGTAAATCCTGCGGATGGGTCAATCTTATTCTCTAGCAGCTGCTGGTTATTGAGCCAGGTGTAGAAACGCTGCCAACGGGCAGAATCAATGACGCCCCACTTCTCGGCGTCGTCAATGTATTTGGCAGCCAAGAACTTCTGAGAAGCTTTAACCAGGTCAGCGTCAAGTTCTGGAACAGCTTTGAGTAGAATTTCTGCCGCTTCATCAGGGTTAGAAACGCAGAACTCATAACCTTTTCTGGTAGCGCTTAAGAAGGCCTTAACAGCGTCTGGATTCTCTTTTGCAAAGCCATCATTTACTGCGATAACTGGCGTGTAGTAGTCAAAATTCTGATCAATAGCTGCAAACGCAAAGTAGTTGTACGCAAAGTTCTGAACACGAGCGTTTTGAACAGCCCACTGCTCATACACCCAAACAGCATCAAACATCTTTGCTTTTAGTCCAGATACCTCATCATCTACCTCATAAGGTACCATTTTAAGCGTGGAGGGATCTCCTCCATCAGACTCCATAACTGACCTGATAGTAGCCTGCTCAACAGGGAGATTCCACGTTGCGTAAGTACGATCATTAAGGTCACGCGGACGAACAATGTGATCTTCTTCACGGCTCATAATGCCTGAAAGATTGTGCTGAATGATAGCAGCCACCGCGGTATACGGCAGCGGATTAGAAGACGAGAGGCTGTTAGCAATATAGTCCTGGTAGGTAACGCCCATCTGAGCGCCGCCCGCACCAATCAGCGCGTCCGCACCGTCAGCAGGTGGCTGCTGAATGGTTACCTTGAGACCAGCCTCGTCAAAGTAGCCTTTCTCCTGTGCTACATAAATGCCGGTGTGGTTGGTGTTTGGAGTGTAGTCCAGAGCAAACGTAATCTCTGTGGTGCCGCCGGAATTCTGCCCAGCACCCTTGTTTGCGTTGGATGGAGCAGAAGGCTGTTCAAGCGAGCAACCTGTGCAAAGTCCTGCTGTCGAGAAACCCATCGCAGCTAGAAAGACTTTTCTTGTTATATCCTTACGATTAAATGCGCTCATGCGTGTAATCACTTCTTTCTTTAAGTTCCGTCAAAGTTACCGTGCGGATTTTTTGGCGTCCTGAGAGGTATCCCAAGGAAGTGCACGTTTTTGGACAAGTTCCACAACCTTCATCAACACTAGCGACAACGCAGAAACCACCACGATTGCCGCAAACATTCTGTCGTACGCAAACGCCTTTCTGACGCGCGTCATATACACGCCCAGTCCAGCGTCGCCTCCCAGCCATTCTGCAATTACCGCGCCAATTACGGCGTAGGTCACACTCATTTTGAGTCCCGAGAAAAACTGTGGTGCAGCAGCAGCCAACTTGACATGCCAAAAAATCTGCACACGACTAGCTCCCATGGTGGTCATCAGATCAACCATGTCGGGATCAATTGATTTAAATGCCGAGTTCAGCGCTACGGTAATAGGGAAAAACGTTGAAATGGCCACAAGAACAATCTTGGGCAAAAGACCATATCCTAGCCAGAGCACCAGAAGCGGCGCGATAGTCACAATAGGGATAGTCTGCGAGATAGTAACAAGTGGAGAGAGCAGTTTGTCCAGCGTTTTGAAGAAGTCCATAAGAACCGCAAGCGCAAAGCCAATAAGCACTCCAATAGCCAGACCTACAAGGGATTCTAAAAGCGTAATCCCTGTATGTGTCATAAGAAGCTGAAAGTCCTTAACCAGCGCAAATACAACCTGAACAGGAGTTGGAACAAGGTAATTTGGAATAATTCCTGCAACAATAACAAGCTGCCAAAGCACAAGAAAAGAAGTAAGGGATATGGCTTGCAATGCAAACTGAGAAAGTTTTTTCATATGCCCTCCTTCTTATAGTGCGTAAGGACGGCATTGGCTCCCTACGCTGGCATTACCCAGATCAGGTTAATGGGTCGCAACATACGGTGTTGCCTCTCAGCCGGGCCATTTCCCAGCTCCCCTTTGATGTCATTATAGCGCGGACAGCTTAAACATCAAATAAATAGTTAAACAATCCCCCTAAAAGGCCTGATCTAACAGCGGTTTCTTAAATCGCGCATTTTTTGTGCGCTCTGAAATCGAATACTCTGAAGTCCTATGCATCGAAGCCATGCACTCCTAGCCTAACAGGACTAGCCCAAAAGCTCTTTGAGTCCCAGCTTATCTGCCTCAGTAATTTGGCGTACAACTTTTGCTGGAGAACCAACAACTAAAGAATTATCTGGAATATCTTTAGTGACCAGGCTATTAGCACCAATAACGCAGTTATTGCCAATAGTTACACCGGGAAGCACCGTCACATTTCCGCCAAACCAGCAGTTATCTCCCACTGTGATAGGCAATGCTCGCTCATACCAAGCATTTCTCTCCTCAGCATCTAGAGGGTGTTGAACGGTGTACGCCTTAAACTGAGGGCCCACAAAACTATGGGCACCAAAAGTGATAGGCGCACAATCCATCAAGTATGCACCATGGTTGATAAAGCTATGTGGGCCAATCTTGATATTGAAGCCATAGTCAACATTAAAAGGAGAAACTGCAGCGCTTCCCTCTCCTAGTTCACCGAGAAGTTCGCTCAAAATCTGACGGCACTTTTCTTTATCACTTGGGCGGGTCTGATTGAACTCCCAGGCAAGATCCTTAGCACGCCAAAAAGCTGCGCTTTGTTCTGCGTCAGCTTCACCACCACACCACTTACCAGCGCTCATGCGCTCAAGCTTTGATTTCTTATTTTCTGACTTTACAGTGGTCTGCTTTGGATCAATATCATACATAACTAACTCCTCACGCTACTTTATTGAGCAGTTAGAAGTGTAATAAAAGAAGAGCCCCTGACGAGGCTCTTCTCAGTTAGTTTAAAGTTCTTGTAACCAACTACATTGCATCAAAAACATTTACCCACTTAAGCAGGAACTCTGTTTCTTTTACACGACCGCGAGCAAGCTCTGCTGCAGCAATAATGCCAAGCCATTCGTTTACATACTGACGCGTGCAGCCCTGCTTGGTGCAATAAAGATTGATGTATTTCTCGGCAAGTTCCTCATCGCCATGAAGAAGCAGGTGCAGGTAAGTTGTAGCGCAGTCTGCAGCACCATTGCCCTGTGTAGCGTGAGCCCAGTCAAGAATTACAGGAGCGCCATCCTCGGTGAGAATAACGTTGGAAGGAACAAAGTCACCATGACAGACCTTAGTGTGAGGCTTCATGCCATCAAGCTTAAGCAGAAGCTCGTACCTTGTAGCCTCATCAAGAATGTCTGGAATGCTATTAATCATTCGGGTGAACTTGTCTTTTTGACGAGTAAGAAGTGGTGCCTTATGAGCGTGAATAGCCAGCTCAATATCGACGAACTTATTGAGATACTCGTCCTCTTTTTCTGGATGCTCCTCAATAAGCTGCCTGATTGTTTTGCCTGCAACTTTTCTGGTTGATACAGCCCAGCAATTACCTACCTTACTGATCTCTACAAGAGAAGGTACGTTGATGCCGGCCTGCTCAGCACGAGTGAGGTTTAAAGCCTCATTCATAATATCAGCAGAAGGTTTGCTTCCGCTGAACACCTTAACGACTGTGTCTCCGTTGTCATACACAACCTTGTTATTACGCTCGACAATTACCTTTTTATCAGCTTTGAGCTCCATAACAACCTCCAATAAGGTACTCATGCAGATACTCACTATCCACCTAGTAGTATTGTCGTTCTTCTCTAACCTCTCCTGGCGAGAAGAACACTCTTATTGGTTAAACGGTTGGCAAATTCGGTGAACGTAAACATCCCCAGTTAAAACTAGAAATTGTCCTTCTAACAAAGATCCCCCACTTTTTATGAAAGCGGGGGATCTGCATACAAGGTGAATGTATGTTGCTTACTGCTCTTTACGAGTGCGAGCATATGCTCCAACACCAACAAAGCCAGCACCAACTGTAGCAAACGCAACCATAGCTACAACACTTGCATCGCCTGTATCAGGCGTGCGGTGCTTACGCTTCTTACCAGGCTTCTCTGGAGTTGGAGTTGGGGTAACTGGAGTCTCGGTGTTGGTAATGGTAAAGCCATTAACCATATCACCAGTTATCTCAGAAGTGTAACCCTCAATAGCATCCTCAGAAACGGTGTAAGCAATGACGTGATTATCTGCTGCGTAAAGATTTACACCAACAAATGAACCGGTCCAATTGTTTGCCTCAGAAAGGACAAGGGTCTGACCAGTGTCAACACCATCAGCAAGCAGGTGAACGGTTACAGAATCCTTCTTTGTACCATTCCAAACTTTGGTTACTGGAACATCGCGAGTTACAGGAGCATCAGCCTTGTTAGTCAAGGTAGTAACGTTACCGTTAACCTCAGGAGTCTGAGCAGTCCAACCGACTACGGTTCCTTCTGTAAAGCTCAAAGTTACGTTATCAGGAAGACCGTGGAATGTATGCTCCCAGTTGTTTGCTGCAGAAAGCTCAACGGAGTCAACAACATATCCATCTGCCTTTAGGTAAACAGTAAGCGTCTCTGGAATAACTGCATCTGGGTTTGCAGAAGTATCCCAAACCTTCTTAACAGTTACATCCTGAGTACCCTCTTCACCAGTAATAACGGTACCGTTGGAGCCAATACCACCACCACGCTGTGCGGTATTTCCAGAAATAATCAGTTTAGCCTTATTCTGTGCTGCGGTGATAGAGCTATAACGAAGATTAGACTCAAGAGCAAGCATATCGGTGTTGTTAACGATATTGTTTACTTCTTCAGTAGTATGACGTGCAGCAGCTGGATCAGCTTCACCAAGGATTGAAGGAAGGTTGATGGTAACCGCGCCATCCTTGGTCCAGTGTGCAGAAGCGCCACCAAGCATGTAATCAGAAATGGTTGCGCCGGCAGATTCACCTGCACCACGAACAGTTGCAATCTCATCACCAGCACCATTTGCGGTGTTGTTGAAGAATGCTACGCCATTTTTGGAGTGGAATTCAGCTACACCGGTTGGGCAGAACCAAGCACCACCACCAATAACAGTTGCGGTGTTGTTCTTAATAAGTGCGTTATTAATGTGGACAACATAAGGAACAGAAGCAACGTAAACTGCGCCGCCCTGGTCATTTGCAGTGTTATTGATAATTTCGCCAGCATTAAGGGTTACATTAGCAGATGCAACATAAATACCAGCACCAACACCCTTATCGCCAAGCTGGTTGGTGCCATTACTAGTGACCTTGTTTCCGTCAATAGAGCCACCATTCATGGTGAAGCCAGCGCGATAAATGTTTGGCCAGTTATTCCATGGAGCACCAACCCTGGAATAAGGAACCTTCTGACCACCAACAACACCAACAAACTGATCGTAGGTAGCAACGCCACCGCCAGCAATGCCAGCAGTGTTGTTCTTGATGATGCCGTTATTCATAACAACGTTGCCGTTCCAGATTACGTAGATACCACCACCGGACTCAGAAGCAACATTATTAGTAATAGAGCCACCGTTGAAGGTAAAGTCTGCCTTTGACTTAGAATCACCAAACTGAGGATTGCCTGCGTAAACGTAGACGCCAGCACCTTCTTTGGCCTTGTTATTAGTGATATAACCACCGTTCATAGTGGCTGTTGTTGTCTCACCGTTTGGATCCAAGGCATAGAGCATCAGACCACCAGAAGAATTAATGGTAGAAGAAGCATCGCCCCCAGTGATGGTTCCGCCAGTCATAGTGAAATCTGCATTTCTTACCAAAACGCTACCGGAGTACTGATTGGTAAGAGTAGTGTTCTGAATGGTACCGTCACGGAGCTCACCTGTTGCACCATTTGCAACAGTAACTGCGCCACCAAGAGCGTTAGCAACCGTGCTGTCCTGAATGGTGCCGCCGGCCATAACAAATTTTGCACCAGCGCCAGTAGTAAGAACTACGCCGTTATTTCCAGGTGTAGGTTTTGCCTTACCGTTTTTAATAACGCCACGAAGCAAGGTAAAGCTACCACGGTTCTCAACGGCAAATGCAGTGTTGTTGCCATCAATAGTGGCTCCATCAAGAGTAACTGCACCGCCAGAAGCAATCTTGAACATATAGAAATTAGAGCCGGTCATGGCGCTGGTAATAGTTCCAGTACCCATCAACCTAATGTTCTTATTAGCTGGAACCTGGACTGGAGCAGTAATGGTAAAGTCCGCATTTACCTGAACGATAGTCTGCGAACCATCTGCTGGAGCAGCAGCAATAGCAGCCAGCAGCTCAGCCTCTGAGGTAACAGGGGTGGTGTCTGCGAGTGCTTGCTTTGCAAGTCCTCCAACGAGCGAGAGTGCTAGCACAAACGTAGCAACAATCGCCATGCTCCAACGTGAAAGCCTTTTCATGGCAAAACTCCTTGCGCTTAGGGAGCCTGTAGTGACAAAACAATAAAACAATTACTATAAAAGCGTAAAACAGTAGAACTTTAGCGTACTTTACTCTTCTTTGTCTAGCTGTTCAGGCTCTTCTGGACGATGTTTTAGGCGATCGTATTCTTCTTCGGTCAAAACATCTTCAATTCGCAGGTTAACACCAGAAACTTCAAGGCCTGTCATACCGGTGATTTTCTCGACAATTGTATGCTTAACATCCTCAAAAATCTGAGGCGCATAAGAACCATATTTAATAAGTACAGAAACGGTAACATTTAGCGAGCTGTCAGGCAGCACCTCTACAGTGACACCTTTAGCCGTATCAGATGCACCAAGTACATCCTGAACTCTGTTAAGCCAGTTTCCACGAGCACCCACCACATTGGGGACGTCACGCAAAGCCAACGAGACGATTTTCTCGACAACTCCACCAGAGAAGGTAAGAGAGTCTGTATCCTCAAGATCTGCATCAGAAGGAACATCTGTTGTCTCTTCTGCAGGAACAATTTCTTCAGAGGTGGTCTCTTGCGAATTAGTAAGCTCTTCTGCCACAGCTCTCTCCTATCTAGTTTCTGTCCGTAAATAAGGAACGAATCTTTGCCAAAATGGTTGCCTTTCCGTCAAAAATCTGACCGACGGCAACTCCTACCAGTACAAACAATGCAACAACTAGCATTTTAAAAAGGCCAAACGTAAACAAAAGAATTGCAAATAAGAGGCCTAAAAATCCGCCAATAATAGCACCTGGATGGTCAACGACATATTTTTTGCACTTCTCCTGCATCTTCTGAAAGAAGCTTTTATCCATTGTCTGTGACCTCCTTTGCATCTGGCTCTGAAATACTCAATCGAATGTCTTTGCCAGTTTGCTGAGCAGCGGCTTGAGTGGAAGGTTGCGTGTAAGATTGCTCTTCTACAATCTCTGGTTCTGGCACAACCTCTTTTGACTGAGACAAAAACGCACCTTCTTCATCTTTTGGCGAGAAGGAACTTGGCTTGATAAAAGAAAGATTGATGCTAGAAACACAAGGTCCGCACACGATAGCAAGACCAGACTGAAGAGCGTTATAGAACTCAGAGCCCTTTGCAGTGACATCAACAGGCTCTTTAGGGAGAATATCAATCTGTACAGCTACAGAATTATTCTTAGAAATCTGCACGTTAACACGGTGTGCAAGGCAAGTTCCATCTTCTTCAATAATATGGGCTGCCTGAGAAGAAATGGCATCTCTTGTGACGGAGATTGTTCCGCCCTCAACAGTGGCCACCGTGAGCTTTACTGTTTTTCTAATAAATAGAGCTCTAAACAACACCACAACAAGACCAAAGATGCTAATAGCCGCACAAGCGTTAAGAGCAATAAGGTAGGGCTTGGTAAACAAGAGATTAGTTGCCTGATGTGTCCAAGGACCAAACCACGTTAAAGCAAGAGCTAAAAATACAAAGGCACTTGCAAGAACATAGAGTATGTAGCAAAAACGCTTGAAGCCGCTCATGGCACCTCCACTTTCTTTTATACAAACAGTTTAACCCCAATACCGGACAAAAAGAGAATATAAAAACTGCCTCCCGGCGGAAGGCAGTTTTTAGTCTGTATATACCGTTAGCAGAAAACGAACTTAAGCGTTCTTCATAACAACGGAGCGAACAACTCCCGCCGCGTCGTCACAGGAATCCAGAACAGTCTCCATGCGGTCAAAAATACGAAGCCAAGCAACGGTGTGGCGACCAGGCATTTCATCACGGAACAAGCGAGAGAGTGCGTTGTGGTAAATAAGGTCTCCCTCGTCCTCAACGTGACCAACGGCAATGGCCTTCTCCATAACGGTAGGATCTTTCTTGTAGTCACTCAGAACACTCAGCATCTCCTGGACTGTCTTGCATGCGCGAAGGGTAAGCTCAGCAAGCTGCATAGCCTCTTTACGAGTATCGTCAACGTTAAAGAGGTCAAGACGCTCTGCAACAGAATTCATTCCGTCAACAATGTCATCAAGACGAAGAGCCAAGTCAGAGATGTCCTCACGCTCAAATGGTGTGACAAAGGAAGCGTAAAGCTCCTTCATAATGTGCTGGACCTTCTCGTCACACTCACGCTCGTAAACCTTCATCTGAGGAATACGCGCGGCAGTCTCAGGATAACCTTCCATAATGACCACATACTCTTCAGCGGTTTCTACAATTTTGTCGCCAAACTCGCGGAACATGGTGTAGAAGACGTCCTCTTTTGGCTTACCTAGCATGAATCCTCCAATAAAGTTGAGTGGTTCAATAGAACTCGTAAAAGACAGTTATACGTACTTAGAAAATCATCAGGAACAGTTTTGCAAAAAGAAAACCAATAAGTCCGCAGCCAGGGAAAGTAAACACCCATGCTGCAACCATTTCTTTTGCAACGCCCCAGTTAACTGAACGAATATTTTTTGCAGCACCCGCGCCCATCATGGCGGTCATTTTTGTATGAGTTGTTGAAACAGGAAGACCGGTCAGTGTAGAAAGCAACAAAGATGCAGATGCCGAGAAGGACGCGGCAAAGCCCTGATAACGCTCAAGCTTTACCATTTCCATTCCGACTTTTTTAATAATCTTTCTTCCGCCAATTGCGGTGCCGATAGACATAAGAGCAGCACACAGTACCTGCAGCCAGAGCGGGAACACATCTGCACCAGCAGCTCCATGACCTGCGGAAAGTGCAATTGCAAGCATGGCAATGGACATGAACTTCTGACCGTCTTGTGCACCATGCATAGCCGCAACAAATGCTGAGCCAACAACCTGCAAATGACCAAACATCTCATCAGCGCGCTGTCGATCAACGTTTACACAAAGCTTGTTGATTGCTTTAACAATGATCCAACCAGCGGCAAAACCCAGTGTGGTCGAGAAAAACAGACCAATTAAAACCTTGCTCCACTCGCCCCAGTTAACTGCACCAAAATCACCATGAATAGCAAGTGCTGCACCGGTGAGACCTGCGATAAGGGCGTGTGACTCAGAAGTTGGAATACCTAAAGCCCAAGCTCCTACTGCCCAAGTAACAATACCAACACAGCCTGCGGCAAGAGCAACAAGAGCCTCATGGTTATTGCTACCAAAGTCAACCATACCCAGAATTGTGTCTGCAACTGCAGTTGAAATGAGGCACATAGCCACCAAACCAACAAAGTTGCATACAACACTCATGATAATTGCATGGTTAACTTTAATTGAACGAGTTCCAACAGCCTCTGCAATAGCATTAGCCGCGTCGGTTGCACCATTTACAAAAATGCATCCAAAAACAAGGACAATGACGAGGGCCAAAAACGGATTGGCAACCATCATCTCAAAAAAGTGTCCGAGGGTTATCATTCGGTACCTTTCAAACCACTTTCATAACGGGACAATGATAATCGAAATATCGTTCAATTATGTTTAAAAACATTCGAATAGCTAAATAAGCGCAAGTTGTTTCTTACGCCCTGCCTTCCCTCTTATGAAAAATGCAAACTGACCCCGGAGAGCTACCCAGTTAACCCAGAAGAGTTGCCTCAAAAGGACACCTCAGGTTACTAGGCAAGCTTTTTGATAATAGCTGCAGTAATTCTGGCAGAGCGCTCAGAAGCCTCACGCTCAAACGTCAAATAATCAACGCTTGAAGTAGTGCCGGGCTTATCGGACATAAGCCTAATCACCACAAACGGTGTGTGATTAAGCCAAGCAACCTGAGCAATTGAGGCGCCCTCCATCTCGCAACAGTCAGCACCAAACGTTGTGTAGATGTGGTCTGCTAACTCTGATGAACTTACAAACTGATCTCCTGAAGCAACGCGGCCAGAAATAACCTGCAGTTGAGGAGCTACTTCTTTGGCCGAAGCAAGAGCATGTTCAACAAGATCCTTATCTGCGGTAAACGAGAAGACCGGAAGACCTGGAATTTGACCAGCAGCAAAATTGAGAGGTCCAACGTTCATATCGTGCTGAACTAAATCAGAAGAGATAACAATATCCCCTACCTGCAGCTCAGGGCTAAGAAGTCCTGCAATACCAGTATTAATCACATGCGTTACCGCAAATGTATCAATCAGAATCTGTGTGCATGCTGCGGCATTGACCTTGCCAATTCCTGACTGAACAACAACTACAGGAACTTCTCCCAAACGGCCTTCAACAAACTGCATACGAGCCTGCTCATAGGTGCGCTCAATAGTCATCTGCTCTTTTAGCAGTGCAACCTCTGGCTCCATGGCTCCAATAATTCCAATTTTCATGTTAGGCTCCTACTCCTGCAAGCCAACTGGAACCAGCTAGGGCTCGTACAATTTTGTCTCGAACACTCATATCATTTGCGTCGTCTTTAATATGTGCGTGAATAATAACGGTAATGCCAGCATCAGCTATGCTGGCAGCTTCAACCTCAATAGGGAACGTTCTATCAAGCTGGGAAGAAACGGTTTCTTGAATTGTCTCAATGATTTCTTGCGTTACTACCTCTAAATCTGCTGATGGTTTAAGCACAATAGTTACAGGAACCTCGGTTACATCCCACCTTGTCCTATGCACCAGTGCCGTTTTATTGAGTACCGAGTTAGGGATGATGTCCACTTTACCGCCACGGTCACGCACAATGGTGGAACGCCAGTTCATGTCAATAACCTCGCCAGAAATGTTTCCAATGCTTACCTGGTCTCCTGGCTTTACCACACCGACAAGCATAAGACCTAAGCCGCCTACCAGGTTAGAAATAGTGTCCTGGAGACCAAAAGACAAGGCTATGGAGGTAACTCCCAAAGCAGTCACGAACGCCGTTGGCTGAATGCCAAAAACAGGCTGCAATACCGCGAGAATAGCAAACGCCCAGATGATTCCTCGGATTATGTTGACAAAGATAGATGCCGACGGCAGTTTAGATGAATCCAAAGCCTTTCTTGAGAGCTTTATTGCAAAATGCTCAATCAAGAATGCAATGAAAAACACAACTACAAAGGTAACTACCCTAAAAATAAAATCTTGTGGAGTGAGGCCCAAAATCAAGCCGTCATGCATCAACACCATGGCTATCCCTCAATTTTGACTATCGGAGCAAAGCCCTTCATGAGCTTCTTTGTCTTATTAGTACGCGTAAACTTGACCTCAATAGTATCGCCCTGAACTGCTAAAACAACGCCTGGGCCAAAGGTCTTGTGAGACACCTGATCTCCCACGGCAAAACTTGCAGAAGCGCGGGCTGGGTCCTTTTGAATAGGAGCTGGACGTGGAGCTGGGGCGCCACCGCTAGAGCGCGTACGAGAACCAAAAACGTTTCCACCATAGACTTCTGAACCACGGCCAGAGCCAAAGGTGCCATGACGGTCTCCACGCTTTGCCCAGCCAACGCCAGAAAAGCCCGCGGAACCAACGCCAATGGCTTTAACGTGCTCCTGAGGAATTTCCCCCACAAAACGTGACACAGGATTTGCCTGAACAGAGCCGTAAGTTCTTCTGGTAGATGCGTACGTCAAATACAGACGCTTACGCGCACGAGTAATAGCAACATAGGCAAGTCTGCGCTCTTCTTCTAGCTGAGCAGCCTCTGCCTCGTAATTTGCATGAGGGAAGATTCCCTCCTCCATGCCAGCAACAAATACTGCTGGGAACTCCAGACCCTTTGCAGCGTGAATGGTCATAAGTGTTACCGCAGAGGTAGAGCCATCCAAACTGTCAAGGTCAGAACGAAGTGCCAACCATTCCATAAATGCCGGGAGCTTCTCTGCAGCAACCTGTGGATGTAGAGCTTCTTCCTGAGGTGCAGAGTCTGGCTCAGCAGCAACACCAGCAAGCGTGCCGGTAGCAGCATCAAAACCAGCCTCACTCAGCGAAGCAGCATCTTGTGCGTCAAGCGCTCCTGCTTCCCTTAGTTGTTGCAAGCTCTCAAGTGTTTCTTCAACATCGTCGTGAGACTCGTCAAACTCTGCCGCAACGCCAAAGAACTCTCGAATGTTCTCGATACGTCCATCAGCCTCAATGGTATGCTCAGCCTCAAGTGCACGAATAAGACCTGAGCGGTCAATAATTGCCTCAACTACCTCATCAAGCTCGCCGTCAATATGACGGCCGTGCTCAATAGCTGACGTAAACTCTACCAGCGCATTTCTCACCTTTGCGGTAAGAAGGCT
>CALGXY010000004.1:0-13517 GCA_937935155.1 uncultured Atopobium sp.
TGTCTACTACCAGCGAGGCTGAGGCTCTCACCGGTGTAGATGCCGTTGTTATGGCTGCTCCTTCTGCGTTTCTTCGCTCCGTTTGCACTGCTTGTGCGCCATATCTTGACCCAGAGGTTGACGTCTTGATTCTCTCTAAGGGTATGGAAGCTGGTTCTCACAAGCTTATGCATGAGGTAGCTACTGATGAGCTGGGAAATCCTGCACGAATTGCAGTGCTTTCTGGTCCAAATCACGCAGAAGAGGTCATTAAACAGGGAATCTCTGCAGCTGTTGTAGCATCTGAGGACTCTGAGGTTGCTAAACGCTTCCAGTCACTACTTTCTCGTCCGTACTTCAGGACCTACATTAGCTCTGACGTGCGCGGTGTCGAGGCATGTGCTGCTGCTAAAAACGTTGTTGCTATTGCCTGTGGTATTGCTGTTGGTCTGGGCAACGGTGATAACGCTCTTGCTGCTCTTATGACGCGTGGCTTAGCGGAGCTGGGCCGTGTAGTATGTGCTATTGGCGGAGATCCACTCACCTGCATGGGTCTTGCAGGAATGGGAGACCTGGTAGCAACCTGTACCTCCGAGCATTCTAGAAATAGAACATTTGGAGAAGCTCTGGTCAAGGGTAAGACGCTTCAGTCTTATCAGGAAGAGACCGGTATGGTTGTTGAGGGTGCTCAGGCTGTCATTGGTCTTTATGAGCTTGGTCAGCAGATGAGCGTTGAGATGCCTATCACTTCAGCTGTTCACGCTGTACTTTACGAAGGTGCTACGCCAGAAGAAATTACTTCTCGCCTTACAAACCGCCTTCCAAATGAAGAATTTTATGGAATGACTCGATAGGAGAGTTTAATGAATAACGTCCTGGTAGCACCATCTGTTCTATCCGCAGATTTCTCCAAGCTTAAGAGCGAGCTTGATTCAATTGCAAACGCTGACTACATCCATTACGACGTGATGGACGGTCACTTTGTTCCAAACATTTCTTTTGGTCCAGATTTTTTCTCGTACTGCAAAAAGTCTTCTGAGCTGCCCATTGATGTCCATCTGATGGTTACCAATCCAGCTGAGATTGCACCTCTGTTCCTGGACCGCGGCGCTGACGTTGTCACCTTCCACTATGAGGCTGAGGTTCACGCGCACCGCCTTGTTCACCTTATTAAGGACTCTGGTGCTAAGGCTGGCATTTCTCTTTGCCCAGGTACTCCCGTAAGCGTTCTTGAGGATCTTATTGAAGACCTTGACCTGGTGCTTATCATGACGGTTAACCCTGGTTTTGGAGGACAGAAGTTTATTCCTCACTCACTTGAGAAGCTCAAGGCACTCAAAGAGCTCTGCCGTAAGCACAACGTTAACCCTCTGATTGAGGTTGATGGTGGTATTAGTGCAGCTAATGCAGCTGATGTTGTAGCTGCTGGCGCTGATATGCTTGTTGCAGGTAGCGCTGTGTTTGGCCAGGAAGACCGCGGTGCAACTATCCAGGCAATCCGCGCTGCTGGCGAGTCCGCTCTTACCATTCAGGGCTAGGCTGCACTCTCAAGCATTATTTGCATATAAACTACCAAGATTGAACTAGCAGAAAACACGTTATGGATTACGTTTACCTAGACTATGCAGCTTCAGCACCAATGCGCCAAGAGGTGCTTGATGCCGAAAAAACCTATGAAGCTTCACCCATTGCAGGGGTGAACCCAAACTCTTTGCACTCGCTTGGTCGTCAAGCAGCGCGAGAGCTTGATGGTGCTCGTGGCGTTATCGCGCGTGCGGTGGGCGGCAAGTTTAGGGCTCCTGACGTGGTCTTTTGCTCCGGCGGTACCGAGGGCAATAACCTCTCAGTTCTTGGTATGGCAGAAGGTATTCGTAACAAGGATCACAAGCGCAACACGGTGGTTTTCTCGGCAATAGAACATGATTCTATTTTGGATCTTGCGCCGGTTCTTCGCGAGAAGGGCTTTGAGGTTAGAATTGCTCAGCCTAACCGTCAGGGAAAGATTGAGGCTTCTACACTTGAGGGTCTTTTGGACCATTCGGTAGCTCTTGTTTCGATAATGTATGCCAACAATGAGACGGGCGTTATTCAGCCAGTTGTAGACCTTGCGCGAGCTGCTCATAAGGTGGGTGCGCTTTTCCACACTGACGCGGTTCAGGCGTTTGGCCGCATTCCTCTAGAGGTAGAAGACGTAGATGCTCTGACTGTTGCTGCCCATAAAATTGGTGGACCTCTTGGTATTGCCGCGGTGCTTATGCGCTCCAAGGTTCCGTTTAAGGCACAGAGTTACGGCGGGGGACAAGAGGCTGGTAGGCGTCATGGTACCCAGGACGTTCGTAGTGCCCTCGCTTTTGCGGCAGCTGCCAAGTGGTGCCTGGATAACCTTACTCAAACGCAAGAGAGCGTTTCTGCGCGCGCTAATAAGGTGTATGAGACTCTTTGTGCTTCTCCTAAGATTAAGCCAACCACAGAGGCGTACGCTGGCAAAGATCACATGCCTGGCACGGTAAGCATTATGGTTCCCTCAATGGATTCTGAGACGCTTATCTTAAAGCTTGATCAAGCGGGATTTGAAGTCTCAGCTGGCTCTGCGTGTTCTTCAGGCTCTCTTGACGCAAGCCACGTTCTCTCGGCTATGGGTATCTCTAGAAACGAGGCTCTGGGCAGCCTCCGCATTACTTTTGACGAGCGCGTTTCTGAAGCTGATCTTGATGCCTTCTGTGCAACCTTGCTGCAGATTGTTGGATAAATTTTTCACATACTAATCTCTGCATTAGTTATGTTCTGCGTCTGATACGTCCTTATTTACGGTAGACTAGATGAGTAACCGTATATGAGGAGGCCCTATGAGTGAGTCTGTTAATCTGATGCAGCTCCAGGATATTGATTTGCAGCTGCTAAAACTCGCATCCAACTTGGCCTCAATGCCCCAGGTTCAAAAGATTAAAAACGCCCAACTTGCAGAGAAAAAGATTGCTTCTCAGCTTAAGCAGGTACTTGGCGTTAAAAAAGACGTAGAAATTGATATTTCTGACCTCAATGAGCAGCGCGCCCATTATGTCCTTAAGACAGATGAGGTTTCTGCTGCTGTAGAAACTGCAACTAATCATCGTGCTCTTAGAGACTTTGACCAGCAGCTTTCTTCTTTGGCAAAGAATATCGAGAAGTGCGATTTTAAACTTGCAGCAAAAACAGAAGAGCTTGAGAAGTGCAAGAAGGCTTACCAGACAGCTCAAGACTTGCAGGTAAAGCTTATGAAAGAGCGCGAGAGCCTTTCTCAGTCCCTTGAGATTGATTCTGCGGCTCTTCGCGCAGAGATTGTTGAGCTCTCTAAATCTCGAGAAGAGCTTGCAGCTCAGATTTCTTCTGACACGCTCGAGCGCTATGAGGCTGCACGTAAACGTTTTAAGGGCCTGGCAGTTGAGCACCTTGTAGGTAATGTTCCAAGTGTTTGCCGCGTCAAGCTGCAGCCAAGTTCATTCCACGATCTTCAGCATAGCTCTGAGATTGCTGAGTGCCCTTATTGTCACAGGATGCTTATTACATCTACAGCGTTTGAAGAATAAAGGAATTTATCGCTATGTTGGATAAAACCGCTCAGTCCTCTGTATGCCTTGTGGTGTGCGGAGGAATTGCTGCATATAAAGCCTGCGAAGTACTCAGAGGCCTTCAGAAAGCTGACTGCGACGTTCGTGTTGTTATGACAGAAGATGCAGCTCAGTTTGTAGGAAAGACTACCTTTGAAGCATTAACGCATCATGAGGTAGTGCAGTCGCTCTACAACAATGCCGAAACTCCAGTTGCTCACGTTGACCTTGCTGACTGGGCAGATTGTATGGTAGTTGTACCAGCTACTGCCAATATCATGGCAAAAATGGCTCATGGTATAGCTGATGACGCTGCAAGCACAACGCTTCTAGCTGCTCATACACCAGTTCTTGTGGCTCCTGCCATGAATACGCATATGTGGAAAAATCCTGCAACTCAGGCAAATGTAGCGCTACTCCGTCAACGCGGCATCCACATGGTTATGCCCGAGTCAGGGCGTCTTGCCTGCGGTTATACCGGTGATGGCAAACTTGCTCCTGTTCAGCAGATTGTAGACGCTGCGCTGAAAGTTCTTTCTGGCAACGACACTGCGCCAACCAAGCAAGATCTTGCAGGTAAAAAGCTTCTTATTACCGCAGGACCAACGCACGAGAAGATCGATCCAGTTCGCTTTATTGCCAACTGTTCAACAGGAAAACTTGGCTATACCGTTGCTAAAGTAGCAGCTCATCGTGGAGCAGACGTCACGCTTATCTCTGGTCCCACTCACTTGGAGGCTCCTCAAGGCGTCACTATTCAAAGAGTGGTATCTGCTGAAGACATGTATAAGGCATGTGTAAACGTCTTTGACGGTGTTCATGCCGCTATTTTGACGGCAGCTGTTGCCGACTACACCCCAGCTCATCCAGCAGATCATAAGCTCAAGAAATCATTAGAGTATCTTGAGTCTATTGACCTTAAAGAAACCACCGATATTCTCGCCAGCCTTTCTAAGACTAAGAAAGACCAGGTTGTCGTAGGTTTTGCAGCAGAGACAAATAACGTCTTGGAGCATGCTCAGGCTAAACTTGAGCGTAAAGGTTGCTCCATGATTGTTGCAAATGATGTTTCTAGGCCAGATTCAACCTTTGGTTCAGATACAGACCGTGTGGCTTTTGTAACTCCTCAAGGTGTAGAACAGCTTGAGACTTTGCCACTTGTTGACGTAGCTTCAAAGCTTTTAGACCGTGTGGCCATAATGCTTGAGGAGCGTGCATAGCGTGCAACCAGAAGATCTTTTTATTGGATGCCATCTCTCGGCAGCTAAGGGCTGGGAGGCAATGGGTAAGGATGCTCTTTCTATTGGTGCAACTACCTTTGCTTTCTTTACTAGAAACCCTCGTGGCGGCAACGCTAAGGCTCTAGATGAGGCTGATGTTGCAAGGCTTAGGGAGCTTCTTGAGGATCATCACTTTGGACCTTTGGTTGCGCATGCTCCTTACACCATGAACCTGTGCTCAGCTAAAGAGGAAACCAGGGATTTTGCTCGCCGAGCTCTCACAGAAGATCTTGAGCGTATGGAGTATCTACCTGGTAATTATTACAACTTTCATCCCGGTAGCCATGTGGGTCAAGGCTCTGACGTGGCAATAGAGCAGATATCTGAAGCTCTTAACGATTGCCTGTTTGAAGGTCAGCACACCACCGTTCTTCTTGAAACGATGGCGGGCAAGGGCACAGAAGTTGGTAAAACGTTTGAGGAGATTGCTGCAATTCTAGATAAGGTAAACCATCCCGAGCTGATGGGTGTGTGCCTTGATACCTGCCATGTTCATGATGGCGGCTATGAGATTGTAGAAAATCTTGATGAGGTTCTAGATACATTTGACCAGATAGTTGGCTTAGACAAGCTAAAAGCCTTGCACCTTAATGACTCTAAGAATCCTCTTGGAGCTCATAAAGATAGACACGAACAGATTGGCAAGGGCTTCATTGGTCTAGAAACCTTCCGCTCTGTTGTGACTAATCCACGCATCAACACGCTTCCTATGATTTTGGAAACTCCTCATTCTGAGCTTTTTGGTTGGGGAGAAGAAATTGCGTTACTTCGTTCTTTTTTAGGTGATAACTAGTGGGAATTCTGGTAGGTTGCGAACAAATCTCTATGGAATGGCCTGGTAAGAAGGTTCTTACCAACCAGACTATTGGCGTTAATGAGGGTGACCGTATTGGTGTTGTGGGCAAAAACGGCGATGGAAAATCAACCCTCTTAGATCTTATCGCCCATAGAATTGAGCCTGATTCTGGAAACGTAATTTGGAGAAGTGGCATCCAAGTAGGCTATATGGGCCAAAGTGATTCACTTTCTGATACACAGACAGTTTGCAGTGCTGTTGTGGGAGACACGCCAGAGTACGAGTGGGCATCTGACGCTCGCATCCGTAAGATTATTGATGAGCTCATTGGAGACTTAGACTGGAATGGTCTGGTAGGAGAGCTTTCCGGAGGTCAGCGTAGACGCTGCGATTTGGCTCGACTGCTTGTGGGCACCTGGGACTTAATGCTTATTGACGAGCCAACCAACCACCTTGATCTTCACGCTATTCAGTGGCTTGCAAATCACCTTAAAAACCGCTGGTCAGAGGGAAATGGCGCTCTCATTCTGGTCACACATGACCGTTGGTTCTTGGATGAGGTCTGCGACCACATGTGGGAAGTCCACGATGGCGTTATTGACCCATTTGACGGCGGCTATTCTGCCTACATTCAAGCTCGAGTTGAACGTGATAGACAGGCAGCGGTGATGGAAGAGCGCCGTCAGAATACGCTGAGAAAAGAGCTTAATTGGCTTGCTCATGGTGCAAAGGCGCGCACGTCAAAGCCTAAGTTTAGGATTGACGCTGCCATGGAGCTTCTAGCCGAAGATCCACCACTTAGAAACACGCTTGAGCTCAAACGCATGGCAGTCTCTAGGTTGGGTAAGCAGGTTATTGAGATGCATGACGTCTCGTTTGCCTACAAAAATGCCGCTCAGACAATGGAAACAGATCAAAATGCGCAGGCAGATGCTTCAAACTCCCAGATAGACGTCATCAAGCATGTTGAGTGGCTCATTGGTCCAGGGGACCGCTATGGCATTTTGGGCGAGAATGGCGCTGGTAAGTCTACGCTTCTTGAACTGATGACGCAGCAGTTACAGCCAACGTCTGGTCTGGTGAAGGTAGGAAAGTCTGTCAAATTTGGATGGCTTTCTCAGCAGATTGATACCTTTACTACAAAAGAGACGTGGACTGTTCTTGAACTGCTTGGCCAGTACAAGACAAGTTACCTGGTAAACGGCAAAATGCAGAGCCCTACGCAGCTGCTTGAAAGTTTGGGTTTTGATCGCCGAGAGTTCACTAATCGCTTGCAAGACCTCTCCGGTGGCCAGCGTAGGCGTTTGGCACTTCTGTGCGTCCTTCTGGAAGAGCCGAACGTACTGGTGCTGGACGAGCCAGGCAACGACCTGGATACGGACATGCTTGCTGTCCTGGAAGACCTGCTGGATTCCTGGCCAGGAACCCTTCTGGTAGTCAGCCACGATCGGTTCTTGATTGAGCGCGTAACTGACGACCAATATGCCCTCATAGATGGCCATATTCGTCACGTCCCCGGCGGCGTTGACGAGTACCTCAAGCTTGTTGATGCTGCAAAGCAAACGGCGAGAAGAGCGGGGGAGTTGTCGGGTACACGCGGAAACTTAGGTACAAATGAGCCGCAGGTAGACGGATCTTCTCGCCAGGAGGGTGCGGTGCTGAGTAACACTGAGCGTCGCGAGCTCAAGAAGCGTTTTGATTCGATTGAGCGCCGCATGGGCAAAGCTCAGGATCTACCTGGACAGATTAGGGAGCAGATGAGTTCCGCTGATGCTACTGATGCACAGCGCTTGATGGAGCTTCAGCAGCAGCTTGATGACGCAGAAGCAGCGCTGATGGAGTTGGAAGACGAGTGGTTATCGCTAGCAGAGAAACTTGGTGAAGCGTAAATGGGAGAATTACTCTCTAGGTTTGTATGGCCAAAGTATGGGCGTAAGAGTTTTGTTGCTGTACTTTGTAAGGGTGTTGAGGTTGTTGGCGACCTGCTTACACCACTGATTATTGCGCGCATGATTGACCTGGGAATTCACGGGGCAAACATGTATGACATTATTCGCTACGGTATTTTGCTGGTAGTTATTGCGCTAGTCGGCTTTGGTTTTACGCTTGTCTGTCAGAAAATTGCTTCTATTGTTTCTCAGCGCACGGGAACTGACCTGCGCAATGAGCTGTTTAAGAAGATTCAAGAGCTCTCAAGTGCCGATATTTCAGCTCTTGGAACAGACACCCTGGTAACCCGCCTTATTAACGATGTCAATCAAGTTCAAGTAGCCGTTGCTCTGGGCATTCGTCAGCTGGTTAGATGGCCAATTTTGGCGGCTGGATCTATTATTGCCACCCTTATGCTTGATGCGCAGCTTGGTATGGTCTTTTTACTGGCAACAGTGTTGGTAGCCGCTATTTTCTTTTTTGTTGCACGTAAATCTACCGCACTCTTTACTGAGCTGCAGAAGCGCCTTGATACCGTTTCTTTATATATGCGACAAATGCTTTCTGGTATTCGTGTTATCAGAGCATTTAGGCACGAGGCAGAAGAGAAGGAACAATTCTCTGAAGCAGTACTTGCTCAGACAGAAACGGCTACTGATGCTGCAAATTACTCAGCGCTGCTGAACCCAGCGACCTTCCTTGTTATGTACCTAGGAATTGCCGTAACACTTTGGCTTGCAGCCCCTCAGATTACCGCGGGTACTCTATCCCAAGGTACCGTGGTGGCACTTGTCAGCTATATGACCAGTGCGCTTTTAGCTATTGGCTACGTTGCTAACCTGGTTATTATCATTACACGCGGAACTGCGTCTGCTGCACGCGTAATGGAAGTACTCAACACCAAGCCAACGCTTACCGATGAGGGAAACAGGCAAATCAACCTCACAGAGTCCGATTTTACCGGCACCGCTGTGGCATTCAAAGACGCCTCACTTGTCTACGACGGCGGGGGAGAACCTGCTCTTTCTAGTATCAATCTTTCGCTCCAGGCTGGTCAGACGCTGGGCATTATTGGCGGTACGGGCTCTGGTAAGTCCAGTTTTGCTGCCCTCATCCCGCGTCTTTTTGATACGGAGACCGGTTCTGTAAGTGTCTTTGGTCACGACGTCAAAACGTATACGTTTGAGCAGCTGCGTTCCCTTATTGGCTACGTTCCACAGCACACCTCACTGGTCAGCGGCACCATTCGCACAAACCTGTGCTGGAAAAATCCAAACGCTACCGACGAGGAGCTTTGGACAGCTCTTGAGGTTGCTCAAGCAGCAGACTTTGTGCGCGAGAAACCCGATCAGCTTGACAGCATTGTTGAGCGTGGCGGCAAGAACTTCTCGGGTGGTCAGCGCCAGCGCTTGACCATTGCTCGTGCTCTGGTAGGAAGCCCGCGCATTGTCATCTTGGATGACGCTGCCTCTGCACTTGATTTTGCTACGGATGCACACCTCCGAGCGGCACTTCGCAAGCTTAGTGCAACCACTACGAGCATCATTATTTCGCAGCGTGTAGCTGCAGTTATGCAGGCAGACAAGATCCTTGTTCTTGACCATGGCAAACAAGTGGGGCTAGGAACGCACAAAGAACTTCTCGCCACGTGTCCGCTCTATAAAGAGATTTGTCTCTCACAGCTTCGTCCTGAGGAGGTGGAGTAATGGCCGATATGTATTCTGGCGGAAGCACCTCCGCTATTGCATCAAGCGCTCCTGAGCACGGCAAAGGCGGCTCCGCTGACGCTATCTCCATGTCCGCAGCAGAAGTCACACGCCGACTAGCTGCATGGATTTCTCCTCACGGAGGTTTTCTGGTTCTGGCGGCTGTGTCATCTATTGCAACCGTTATTCTGCAGCTCTGGGTACCCATCATTGTGGGTAGTGCCATTGACCAGCTCATCAGGCTGGTCCAGGGCGCCGAGGCAGCACTTTTGCCTACGCTCGCTCAGCTCTCACTGGTAGTTTTGCTTGCAAGTGCTACGCAGTGGCTTGCTTCCTGGTCCACCAACAAGCTTACCTACCTGGTTACACGCGACCTCAGAGACGCAGCTCATGCTAAGGTTGCAAACCTACCGCTCTCGTACATTGACACACATTCCCAGGGAGATTTGCTCTCTAGGGTAGTTAACGATGTTGATCAGCTTGGTGACGGCCTTCAACAGGGCCTGACGCAGTTCCTTACGGGCGTGGTGACCATTATTGGAACCTTATGCTTCATGTTCTATATGTCGATTCCTATGGGCCTTGTGGTTGCTCTGGCTACGCCGCTCTCAATTATTGTTGCATCCGCCATTACCAAGTACGCTAGCTCGTCTTTTGGCAAGCAGCAGGGCTACCAGGGCCAGCTTGGCGGATATGCAGAAGAGATGGTCTCCAACCAGGAGCTTATCACCGCATTTGCCCATAAGGATGCCATTATTGAGCAGTTTGAAGCAATTAACGAGAAACTCCGTGTAGTTGGAGAACGTGCGCAGTTTGCCTCTTCGCTCTCTAACCCTTCTACGCGTCTGGTAAACAACTTCATTTATGCGCTGGTAGCTGGACTTGGCTGCATTTGCGTTTTGACGGGCGTTCCTTCTGTGCTTACCATTGGTCAGGTGCAGAGCTTCCTCTCGTATGCCAACCAGTACATGAAGCCTTTTAACGCCATTTCCGCAGTTGTTACACAGGTTCAGACAGCCTATGCAAGCGCTCGTCGAGTCTTTGATCTTCTCGACGCAAAAGAAATCAAGCCCGATCCAGCCGATGCTGAAATCATTCAGAACCCACAAGGCTCCATTGAATTTGACAACGTAGCATTCTCCTACGATCCCAAGCACCCACTGCTTAGCCACATTTCATTCAAAGCCGAACCTGGTCAGAAGATTGCTCTTGTTGGCCCAACTGGCTGCGGCAAGACCACCCTTATTAACCTGCTACTCAGGTTCTATAGCATTGATTCTGGCGCAATTTATGTAGACGGCCATAACACGCAAAAGCTCACCCGTGCATCGCTGAGAGAGCAGTTCGGCATGGTGCTACAGGATACGTGGCTCTTTAAGGGAACTATCAAAGAGAATATCCGTTATGCAAAGCCAGACGCCACCGATGAAGAGATTTTTGCTGCAGCTCAGAAAGCTCAGGCGCACGAGTTTATCCAGCAGCTTTCTCAAGGTTACGACACCATGGTAGGAGAGTCTGGTGGATCTTTATCTCAGGGTCAGCAGCAACTTCTGTGTATAGCTCGTGTCATGCTTGCTAATCCACCTATTCTGCTTCTGGATGAGGCAACATCAAGCATTGATACACGAACAGAGCAGCTGGTACAGAAGGCTTTTGATACCATCATGAACGGCAGAACTTCCCTGGTTGTTGCACACAGGCTTTCTACCATCCAGGGTGCAGACTGTATTCTTGTTCTCAAGGACGGCTCAATTCTTGAGCGCGGCACTCACGATGAGCTCTTAGCTAAGGGCGGCTTCTACGCCAATCTGTATGAGAGTCAGTTTGAGGGTACTAACGCATAACTATCCATACATAAACCCTTAAAATTATTCGTATTGCTACTTTTATACATTTTCTTTTCATTTTTCGCTAAGTTGTCGTGCGATTTATTAGAATGGAATTTTTGAAAGAGCCAGCACCTTGAATGGGTTGGCTCTTTTAATGTCACCTGTAATTGACAAACTGGAAGTTATTTTTGCAAGGTGATAAGTCCTGCACAGTCAGACATTTTTTCAAATCGCATTTCTGGAAATTGACCTTTTAGCTCATCCCATACAAAATACATTTCATCACCGTCCCATTCATCTGCCGCAATCCGCATACATTCTTGAAGTAATGACCGAGTTTCAAATGCTATATCTCCGATATATATACATCCTCCCTCGTTCAACAGCATAAATAATGATGTAATAAAATCTACTTTTTGAAAGTCTGTAAGATGATGGAGAGAATATGTAGCAATGATCGCGTCATACTTTTGTTTCTGTATAGGTTCCACCAAGCCATTGGAAAAATCGCCTTCATACAAAATTGCTTTAGGCATTTTCTCTTTTGCAATTTCAATCATTCTATCTGAAAAATCTTGTCCGTAAATCGTACAGCCGTTTTCATATAATCTTGAAGTCAGTACTGCTGTTCCAAACCCAATATCTAAGACAGTCTTCGCAGATGAACAAATTACACGATTATAGATTACATTAAGAATAGATTTGTAGCCTGCAAAAGGATACGAGCCGTATTTGTCAGACAAACCTACACTCTTATCATAATCATCCGCCCATAAATCAAAACCTTTTTTATCTTGCATATTTCACCTCGATAACTTCTAATTTGTCTACACCGCTTTAATCTTCTCATATATCCGTACAAGTTTTATAGATCTCATTTCATAGAAATTTATACCTTGCTAAATTCAATAAATCCCAATTTGTCACTTTGTCTATGCTACAACTTATATCAAACCGGTTTTTAATAAACTACTTCTATAGTTGCATGACAAGGTTATAACGATAAAGCGATAAAAAAAGAACCCTGCTCGGCCTCGGACATTAACCGGGGTGGCGCGGGTTCTTTGACTAATATACCACATATAAAGAAAAGCCGATATTTCACGGCTTCGAGAAATTCTGGTCGGGTGGACTGGATTTGAACCAGCGACCCCTTGACCCCCAGTCAAGTGCGCTACCAAGCTGCGCCACCACCCGTTTGCTTTTGATACGATAGCATTCCAACATAAAATGAGCAAGCAATTCCCGGTAACCGTGAAGATAGAGTGAGCTACATATGGATAATTTTTTTCAACGTGCATTTTCAGTAGTCAAGCAGATTCCCGAGGGTAGGGTCAGTACGTATGGGCAGATAGCTCGCATGATAGGGGAGCCAAGAAAGGCTCGCTATGTGGGATTTGCTATGCACCAGAGTCCGGGAGTTGCTGGTGGCGTGCCATGTCACCGAGTAGTCTTTAAAGACGGCTCGCTAGCTCCTGGCTTTGCTTTTGGTGGGGCAGATGCACAGAGAGAGCTTCTTGAGGCAGAAGGTGTGCAATTTCTAGAAAACGGTAAGGTAGATATGAGGCACTTCCTCTGGGAAGCATAAAAAGATGAAACATTATTTTATCTTGTGAAATATTCTCCCAGTTAAATGGCGCTATTTGCTGGGTACAATCGCAGTGAGTTCCTGGTAGTTAGTACGTTCCGTTTAATGGAGGTCAAATGAAGCGTAGCTCTAGGATGAGCAAGTTCTTTACTGCAATTTTTGTACTACTGGTAACGTCAGCCTTGAGTGTGGGCATTTTGTCTGGCTGCTCACAAACAGAAAACAAACAAGACCAGACACAATCCACCACGTCAGAACAAAAAGAAGAGAAGAAAGACGAGAAAAAAGAAGATTCTTCAAGCTCCTCTAGCTCTTCATCAAACAATTCTAACGCTACTGGCTATGGCACCTACCATATTCCTGATGGATTCAGCTTTGATAACAGCCTGTATCCAGATCTGCAAATTACTACACAGATTGATAAAGATAGCCTCTGGCCAATCATTATTCGCATTGAGGGTACAGCAGACCAGTTTGATTTGATGAGAAAAGCAACTATCGATGCAGCTCAGAGGGCTCAGGTGCTTGAGTCTGCAGAAGAGATTGGCAACACTGTTGACCAGGCTCTTGCACACCCAACTAACTACAACCTGACCGACTGTGCAATTCTTACTTCTGCACCAGAGGCGTATCGTAAGACCTACGTTATTACGTTTACGGTAAAGAGTCATTACGAGGTCAAAAAGTAGCTTGAGCTGTACAGCTCGTTGCTTGGACGCAACAATGTTTAACTAAAATGGCGCCCGCACAATAAACTGCCTCCCATTTCTTGGACATAAGAAATGGGAGGCAGTTCATGTGCGGGTGATTATGATTCTGCAGC
>CALGXY010000005.1:0-5659 GCA_937935155.1 uncultured Atopobium sp.
CATCTGAGGGTTACTCCGAGTGGCAGAAGCGCACGCTTGAGTGGGTTCGTGCAACTTACGGTGATTCTGTCAAGATTGGCGCTGGCAACGTTGTAGACGCTGAGGGCTTCCGCTTCCTGGCAGAGGCCGGCGCTGACTTTATCAAGATTGGTATCGGTGGCGGTTCTATCTGCATCACTCGTGAGCAGAAGGGCATTGGTCGTGGTCAGGCAACCTCTGTCATTGATGTTGCTCGCGCTCGTGATGAGTATTTTGAGGAGACTGGTGTCTATATTCCAATCTGCTCTGACGGTGGAATTGTCTACGATTACCACATGACACTTGCCCTTGCTATGGGTTCTGATTTCATGATGCTTGGTCGTTACTTTGCTCGCTTTGATGAGAGTCCTTCTGACCGCGTTATTGTTAACGGCTCTTACATGAAGGAATACTGGGGCGAGGGTTCTGCACGTGCTCGTAACTGGCAACGCTACGACCTTGGCGGCAACAAGCGCGGTCTTTCCTTTGTTGAGGGCGTTGATTCCTACGTTCCATACGCGGGTCCTTTGAAGGATGGCGTTGAGGCATCACTTCTGAAGGTCAAGTCCACCATGTGCAACTGCGGTGCTCTTGATATTCCTGAGCTTCGCGATAAGGCAAAGATTACGCTTGTCTCTTCAACTTCAATTGTTGAGGGTGGCGCACACGACGTCTTGCTGAAAGATTCAAATCAGCAGGTCAGCTACAATTTCCGTTCATAACTCACAGGATTTATGGACTACTGGCGTCACCAAGTATTTTGCTTGGTGACGCATCGCTATAAGAAAGGGGAACTCGTGGAAAACGAGGAAGTACAGAACGTATCCGATACAGGTGATTTTCCTGCCTACGATGCTGAGGCTATTGAAACTAAGTGGCAGCGTGTCTGGGAAGAGCAGAATCTTTACAAGACAGAAGAGGACAGCTCAAGGCCTAAAAAATACGTTCTAGAGATGTTCCCTTATCCTTCGGGCGATCTTCACATGGGTCATGCTCGTAACTACACCATTGGCGATGCTATGGCTCGTCAGGCTCGTATGCGTGGCTTTGATGTCTTGCATCCAATGGGCTTTGACGCTTTTGGTCTTCCTGCAGAAAACGCTGCTATTAAGCACAATACTCAGCCTTCTGTGTGGACTCATAAAAATATTGACCAGGCTGTAAAGACCATGTTCCGCATGGGCTTTGCTTACGACAAAGACCGCATGTTTAACACATGTGACCCTGAGTACTACAAATGGGGTCAGTGGATCTTCCTCAAGATGCTTGAGAAGGGTCTGGTATATCGTGCAACAAGCCCTGTTAACTGGTGCCCTAACGATAAGACCGTTCTTGCAAACGAGCAGGTAGTTAATGGTAAGTGCTGGCGTTGTGGTGCAGTTCCAGAGAAGCGCGAGCTCTCCCAGTGGTACCTGCGTATTACCGACTACGCTCAGGAGCTCCTCGATGATCTTGATCAGCTTGAGGGTTGGCCAGAGCGCGTTCGCGCAATGCAGGCAAACTGGATTGGCCGCTCCGAGGGCGCAGAGATTGACTTTACCCTGGCAGATACTGACGGTGTCACACCAACTGATACCAAGATGACTGTCTTTACCACTCGTGCAGATACCATCTATGGCTGCACCTTCATGCTGCTTCCACCAGAGTCTAAGCTTGCTGCTGAGCTGGTAGGGGATTCAGAGTACAAGGCTGCTTTTGACGCTCTTCACGAGGAGGCTGTAAAGGTTTCTTCCATTGATCGTCAGGGTACAGACCGCGAGAAACACGGTGTATTCACGGGCCGTTACGCAATTAATCCTGTTACCGGACAGACCGTACCAATTTGGGTTGCTGACTACGTCCTTCTCGACTATGGTACTGGCGCTGTTATGGGCGTTCCATCAGGCGATAAACGCGACTTTGACTTTGCTAAGAAGTATGACCTGCCTATTGTTCCTATCATCTGTGAAGAGGGAACTGATATCTATGAGGAGCTCAAGGGAGTTTCTGAGTACAAGGTAACCTCTGTTGACTGGGACGGACCAATGGATACCGTGGGTATTCTCGTCCAGTCTGGTCCTTTTACCGGTCTCCGCGGTGGTAAACATTCCGAGGCAGAAGAGGCTGTTGTTGACTATCTGACTGAGCACAACGTTGGTCGTAGAACTGTCCAGTTCCGCCTTCGTGACTGGCTTATTTCCAGACAGCGTTATTGGGGCAATCCAATTCCTATGATTCATTGCGATTGCTGCGGTGACGTTCCTGTTCCTTACAATCAGCTTCCTGTCACACTTCCAGACAATCTTGATCTGGCAGCAGGCGATACTCTTGCCGAGTGCAAGGAGTTTGTAGAGACTACGTGTCCAAAGTGTGGAAAGCCTGCAAAGCGCATTACCGATACCATGGATACTTTTACGTGTTCTAGCTGGTACTATCTGCGTTACTGCGATCCACACAATACCGAACTTCCTTTCTCTAAAGAGTCTGTAAATCGCTGGATGCCTGTTGATAACTACATCGGTGGCATCGAGCACGCTATTCTGCATCTTTTGTATTCTCGCTTCTTTACTAAGGTCCTTCGTGACCTGGGCATGATTGCTATTGACGAGCCATTTAAGAACCTGATGACCCAGGGCATGGTCAAGGATGAGCACGGCGACACCATGTCAAAGTCAAAGGGTAACGTGGTACCTCCAAGCTCTGTCATTGAGCCTTATGGTGCAGATACTATGCGCCTTGCCATTCTCTTTGTTGCTCCACCAGAGAAGGATTTTGACTGGGACGAGAAGGTCGTTGCAGGTGCAAACCGCTTTATCAAGCGCGCATGGCGTGTAGTATGGGAGCTTTCTCGTACTGCTGATGCTTCTGCCGTATTCGACCACACAGCTTTGGATGCAAAGTCGCTTGAGCTCAACCGCGTCCTTAACGCTATGGGAATCCGCTGCACCACCGAGTTTGACAAGGGTCAGTTCAACACTGCTATTTCTGCAGTCATGGAGCTGGTTAATGCAGCAAGCGCCTATATCAACGAGGTTCCTGCAGAGTCCAGAGATGCAGCACTTTGCTACAAGGTTGCAAATGACGTTGTAGCTATGCTGGCGCCAATCATTCCTCACTGGGCAGAGGAGCTCAGCCATGAGGCTCTGGGCAAAGACATTCCTGTCTACCATCAGCCATGGCCAGAGTTTGATCCTGAGCAGGCAAAGAGCAATACCGTAGAGATTGCTGTTCAGCTCAAGGGTAAGGTCCGCGCTCGTATTGAGGTTTCTGCCGATGCTTCTGAGGAAGAACTCACTGCGGCCGCAACTGAGGCTATTGCCGATCAGCTTGAGGGCAAAGAGATTAGAAAAGTTATTGTAGTTAAGGGACGACTTGTGAATATCGTTGCCTAACAGCAAAAACACTTGACGAGAAGCCCTTTATCTCGTAAGATATCTCTAAACGTAGTTGTTATTAGTTGGAAGTGGGGTTGAGTTTTGACCCCGCTTCCTTTCTGTATGTAGATGAGGAGGTCAAATGCAAAACGAAGGTGCAACAAAGAAGATCTTGTCCGCACTAGAGCAGGCTGCACTCAATCACCACATTGATATTGTTGATGTTGAGATTGTTGGTTCTTCTAAGAATCCTGTGGTCAGAGTAAGAATTGACCATGATGATGAGACAGCAGAGACCATTTCTCTTGATGAAGTTGCTCAAGAAACATCATGGATCTCAGATACCATCGATGAGCTTGATCCTTTCCCAGCATCATTTACCTTGGAGGTTTCTTCTCCAGGAATGGCACGTCCACTTCGTCGTGCAAAAGACTTTGAGCGCTTTGCGGGAGAAGAGATTCAGCTTCAGACTACTGCCACAGAGGGACGCCGTAAATTTACTGGCAAACTCTTGGGCATTGAGGGTACAACTATCTCAATTCAGACAGAAGATGAGGTCTGTACTGTTGATTTGTCTGAGTTAAAGAAGTGCGTTATTAAACCAGTTTTTGATTTCTCGGCCTCAGCCAAGAAGTAGATAGAGAGGATTATTCATGGCATCTGAAATGATGGAAGCTTTGATGTTGCTTTGCCAGGAGAAGCACATCGATGAGTTGTATCTTCTGGACCGTTTGGAGCAGTCTCTGGCAAAAAGCTATGCTGACGTCCTCCATCTTGATTTTGGCGCCCGTGTCACCATTGATAGGGCTACTGGTCGTGTCTATGTCTATGAGCTTGTCCCTAAGGGTGAGCCAGATGAGGAGACTGGTGAGTACACTGAGTTTGACGAGGTAGACGTAACTCCTCCAGATACCAGCCGTATTGCTGCACAGCATGCTAAGGCAGAGATTAAGACCCTTGTGCGCAATGCCGCCCGTGCTCAGATTTATGATGAGTTCCGTGGCCGCATTGGTGACATCATCACTGGTACTGTTCTTCAGTCCACTCCTGATTTCACCATCATTAAGATTCGTGAAGGTGTTGAGGCAGAGCTTCCACACTTTGATCAGCGTCGTTTCCCTGATGAGCGCGATGAGCGTCCAGCAGGCGAGCGTTACCTTCACAACCAGCGCATTAAGGCAATTATCGTAGACGTTCGCGATCCTAATGCAACTCAGCCAGCAGTTCGTGGTGAGCGTCAGCGTCCACCAATTGTTGTTTCTCGTACTCACCCAGATCTTATCCGTCGTCTCTTTGAGCTTGAGGTTCCAGAGGTTTATGACGGTGTTGTAAGCATCCGCTCCATTGCTCGTGAGGCCGGCGTCCGTTCCAAGATTGCTGTTTCTTCCGTTGACGAGCGCCTTGATCCAGTCGGTGCTTGTGTTGGTCCTAAGGGCAGCCGTGTTCGTACGGTAGTCTCTGAGCTCCGTGGAGAGCGCGTTGACGTTGTGCCTTGGTTTGATGACGCAGCTCGTTGCGTTGCTTCTGCACTTTCACCTGCACGCGTTTCTCGCGTTATTGTTGATGGCGCTACGGGACACGCAACTGTTATTGTTCCTGATGATCAGCTGTCTTTGGCAATTGGTAAAGAGGGCCAGAATGCTCGCCTTGCTGCTCGCCTCACTGGTCTTCACATTGACATCAAGAACGAATCCCTTGCTGCAAGCATTCTGAACAACCTTCCTGAGGTTGTTGAAGAGACTGTTGACGAGGAAGAGATTGCTCATCGTTGCAAGTATGTGAGCCCTAACGGAACTCCTTGCCGCAATATGGCAAGGCCTGGCTCTGATTTCTGTGGCATTCATGATGACATGGAGAATGCAGAGATTTCTTCCGATCCAGACTCACTGATCTAGGCAACTACCTGTAACTATCCCGTCAACCGGAAGGTTTTCATATATGGCAAAAATGCGTGTACATGACCTTGCCAAAGAATATGGTATGCAGAGCAAGGAATTGCTCGAGCACCTTGCGGACATGAAGATTCCTGCAAAGTCTGCTTCTTCTACGCTTGAAGATGCATATATTTCTATTGTTCGTAAGAAACTCCAGCCTATTATGGAGGCTCGTGCCGCTGAAATCGCAGCTCAGAAGGCTGCCGAGGAAGAGGCTGCTGCCAAAGAGGCAAAGGCTGCTGCAGAGGTAGCAGAGGCTGAGCGTCTTGCTGCAGAGGCAAGGCGTGAGGCTGAGCGTGCTGAAGAAGAGAAGAAGCGCGCAAAAGAGGAGGCTGCTCGCACGAAAGAAGAGGA
>CALGXY010000006.1:0-20372 GCA_937935155.1 uncultured Atopobium sp.
TGTGTACAGAGCGGTCTTGAGACCCTCTCCCTTGAGCAGGGCTGCCGTATACCTGGAGGTAGACGTTTTGCCGTTGGTACCTGCAATCTGGACGCTCTTGAAGCAGAGATCAGGATTGCCCAGCTCTTTGAGCATGTCTTCTACGCTCTCCAGCAGGGGTTGAATACCAAACTTCTTTGTATCGTGAAGCACCTTTAAAGACTGCTCGTAGCTCAGCTCAGGTACAGAAAAAGGAACAGAATAACTCATTGCGTACATACCTCTTATAGACCAAGCAGACGCATAGCCTCTGCACGGGTTTTCTCGTTAGTCTTAAAAATGCCACGAACCGCAGACGTGGTGGTCAAAGCACCCGATGCCCTAATGCCGCGCATGCTCATGCACGTGTGCTCAGCCTCCATAACCACCAAAACGCCCAAGGGATCAAGCTCTTCTACCATAGCGTCAGCAATCTGTCCTGTAAGGCGCTCCTGCACCTGCAAACGGCGAGAATATCCGCTGACGCAGCGAGCAATCTTGGAAAGGCCGGTAATACGACCATTTTGTGGAATGTAGCAAACATGCGCCTTGCCCACAAAAGGCAAAATGTGATGTTCGCAGGTAGACGAGAAAGGAATGTCGCGGACAATAACCATCTCTTTATTGCCCTCTTCATGGAACTGTTTACGCAGGTGAGCTGCAGGATCTTCCTGCATGCCACCAAAGAGCTCCACGCAAGCACGAGCAACACGGTCTGGTGTATCAAGCAGACCTTCTCGCTCTGGATCCTCACCAATAGCAAGCAAAAACTCCTTGACCGCGGCTTTTACGCGCTCTTGGTCAAGCTCTTTATAGTTATTTTCCGCTGCCATGAGGCAACCTACCTTTCACTCTTATGCAAGCGTTCTTTGAGCTGCGGCAACAACATGGCGAGCAAGAATTGCTGTTGTCACGCTACCTACACCGCCAGGAACAGGAGTATAAGCACTTACCAGAGGAGCTACCTGCTCTGTATTGACGTCGCCAACAAGTTTTTGAGCTGCTTCATCCCAGTTAATACCTACGTCAATGATGGTTTGCCCAGCTCGTACGTAGTCAGCCCCAATAAGGTGCGCACGGCCTGCAGCCACAACCACAACCTCTGCCTGCTTAAGCGTAGAAGCAAGGTCTTTAGTTTTGCTGTGACACACCGTCACTGTAGCGTTTCTTGCACTTAAAAGCGCAGCTACCGGACGACCAATGACATTTGAGCGACCAACAACTGCAACAGGCGCTCCCTTAAGGGGCACCTGGTAAAAATCGAGGAGAGCCAGAACCGCTTCTGCGGTGCAAGGCCCCAGTGCACCAGGAGTTCCACAAAGCGTTGCCAGCAGCATGGAATCAGTTGTGCAATCAACATCTTTTTCTGGTGCTAGATGCTGAAGCGCTTCATGCTCATCAATTCCAGCAGGAAATGGACGCATAGGAAGACAACCGTGTACCGATGCATCGGAGGAAACCTGGTCAAACGTAGCATTTACCTGCTCTTGTGTAGCGTCTTCTGGAAGCTCAATGGTCTCAACTTCAAAACCTACCTTCTCTGCACGCGTATATGCCGCGCGCTCATAGGTAAGGTCATCACTTTTCTGCCCTATACGAACAATAACCAGCTTAGGAGTTACCCCTTGTGCACGAAGCTCTTCAACTTGAGCAGCAAGTTCTTCAGTTATCGCCTTGGCAACAGGAGCACCACGAAGCTCCTGCGAAGTAGTCTCTGAGCTCATGTTATGCCTCCTGTCTCAGCTGTGCGCTCACCGCATCACTTACGGCATCAGCTCGTGATACATAGGTGTCCAGAAGCTTATCTGCCTCATCAAGCAATGTTTGAGCATAGGCCGCATCATGCATGGAGCGCGTGTTTACAAACAACGTGTGAGAAGCTGCAATCAAAGCACCGCGCGCAAGAGCAGCACCGCAACCTACGTCGGATAAAAGCATACGAGATCCCTTGATAAGCATTTCTTCGAGAAGTTCAATGGACTCGCACACTTTTCTCATAACCTTCAACGGAGGTTGAGCTGCTTCTTTAAGAGCATCCTCAACAATCTCTACGCGCTTTGGATCATCTTTAGACACACTAAACGCGCTGGAAACCAGCAAAAACTGGCGAGAGTCCTCATCCATAAGCTCCATGAAGTCTTGGCGAAGAGCTCCAGCTCGGGCGATGTATTTTGCAAGATCATCTTCATGCTGAGCATAGGCAGGTTTTCCTTGTGCGTACACACCAGCCATTGAAGCCAAAGATACTGCGAGGGCGCCTACATAGGCAGCGGCACTACCGCCACCAGGAATAGGCTCTTTAGCAGCAAGGTGTTGAGCATAAGAGTCAGCGCTATAGGTTGTAAACGCAACTTCTTCAGGTGAAGAGGGATAAGACATTAGAAAAGACCCACAATTCTTCCATCATCAAGAACATCAATATGCTCTGCAGCAGGAACCTTTGGAAGTCCCGGCATGGTCATAATAGAGCCCGTAAGGCAGACCACAAAGCCAGCACCTGCAGAAACACGAACTTCTCGCACGGTAATCTTAAAGTTTTCTGGAGCACCCAATTTGGTCTGGTCATCAGTAAAGGAGTACTGAGTTTTTGCCATACAAATAGGAAGCTCACCAAAGCCAAGCTCTTCAAGCTGCTGAAGTTGCTTGGCGGCACTTGGAGCAAATTCAACACCATCGGCGTGGTAAATCTTGGTAGCAATGTCAGTAATCTTCTGCTTCAAAGACTCTTTGACGTCGTAGGCAAAGGTGAGCTTAGACTCAGTCTGGCAAAGGCGCATAACCTCTTCTGCCAGAGCCTGGCCGCCCTTTCCACCTTTTGCCCAAACCTCAGATAGGACAACATTTACGCCACGCTTCTTGCACTCCTCCTCTACCAGAGCAAGCTCTTCAGAAGTGTCTGTTGGGAATGCATTAATGGCAACGACTACAGGAAGACCGTAGACCGTCTGGATGTTGTCAACGTGGCGAAGCAGGTTTGGAATGCCCTCTTTAAGCGCCTCAACGTTTTGCTGGTTAAGGTCTGCTTTGGCAACGCCTCCGTTGTACTTAAGTGCACGAACGGTTGCCACCAGAACAACAGCCGATGGAGCAAGGCCAGTAGCTCTGCACTTAATGTCCAAGAACTTCTCGGCACCAAGGTCTGCACCAAAGCCGGCCTCAGTAACAACATAATCAGCAAGACGAAGAGCGGTTTTTGTTGCCTCAACCGTATTGCAACCGTGAGCAATGTTGGCAAAAGGTCCACCGTGAACAAGAGCAGGTGTGTGCTCAAGCGTCTGGACTAAGTTAGGCTGAATAGCATCTTTGAGCAGCGCTGTCATAGCGCCCTCGGCATGGATATCGCTGACGGTAACAGGCTTGCGGTCATAGGTGTAGGCAATAACCATTCTGCCCAGGCGCTCTTTAAGGTCTTTGATGCCGGAAGCAAGGCAGAATACAGCCATGACCTCGGAGGCAACGGTAATATCAAAGCCGTCTTGTCTTGGCATACCATCTGCAATGCCACCAAGACCGTCAACAACGTTTCTGAGCTGGCGATCATTCATGTCTACGCAGCGCTTCCACACAACACGACGTGGATCAATATTGAGGCTATTACCCTGCTTGATATGGTTATCCAGCATGGCTGCGCAGAGGTTGTTTGCAGCGCCAATAGCGTGGAAGTCACCGGTGAAGTGAAGGTTGATGTCTTCCATAGGAACTACCTGGGCATATCCGCCGCCCGCAGCGCCACCCTTGACGCCAAAGACTGGACCCAAAGAAGGCTCCCTGAGGGCCAACATGGCAGACTGTCCCAAGCTGGTCAAAGCATCTGCCAGACCAACTGAGGTAGTGGTCTTTCCCTCACCTGCTGGCGTTGGATTAATAGCAGTAACTAGCACAAGCTTTCCGCGAAGAGGCTTATCTGCCAAAGCACGTGCATCAAGCTTTGCCTTATAGCGACCATAAGGCTCCAGAAGATTCTCTGGAATACCCGCACGCTTTGCCACCTCAAAGATGGGAAGCATCTCGGATGATTGAGCAATCTCGATATCGGATGTAACCTCAGACATGTTGTTCCTAACCTAAAGTGGACGATTTGCACGTACTTAACACAAGATGCGGCTGTTACACCGCATCAAGCTTTACCTATGAGAAGTCAGCAATCTGCTGCTCTAGCTGAGCAACAAGCGTAGTAAGTTCTTCTGCGCGTGCACGTTTCTTCTCGATAACTTCAGGCGCTGCCTTAGCAACAAAGCCCTGGTTAGCAAGGGTACGCTCCACGCCAGAGAGTTCCTTCTTTGCAGACTCAAGGTCTTTCTGAAGACGCTTGGCCTCAGCAGCAAGGTCAACAAGCTCACCAAGAACAACGTACATCTCAAGGCCAGCGTCGGTGACAGAAACGGAACCAGCAGGTTTCTGAGGAGCCTCGGCAACCTCAAGCGAGCTTACGCGACCAACGTTCTGGATGAACGCTGCCTGCTCCTTTAGCGCTGCAACATCCTGTGCTGGAGCTTTGACCACAACAGCAAGGTCTGTCTTTGGAGACAGCCTATAACGAGCGCGAGAAGAACGAACAGCAGAAACAACAGTCTTAGCAAGCGAGAAGTTATGCTCAGCTGCCTCGTCAACAAAGCTTGCAAGCTTCTCTGGATCTGGCCACTCAGAAATCATCAAGAACTCTGCGTCATGACTCAAAAGACCAGATGCAGGAAGGGCATCCCAAACGCTCTCGGTAACAAATGGCATGGCTGGATGCAAAAGCCTCATGCTGACGTCCAGGACAAAGACAAGGTTGCGCTGAACCTGCAAGCGCTCCTCAGGAGTTCCATCCAGAAGGCGACCCTTGCAGAGCTCAATGTACCAGTCGCAGACATCATTCCAGAAGAAGGACTGAATGTTGCGAGCATACTCACCAAAGCCATAGGTCTCAAGCTGCTCGGTTGTCTCTGCAACAACCTTAGCAAGGCGCGAGAACATCCATGCATCTTCTGGCGTTTCTGCCTTAGGCATGCCAGCAGTGTAGCCGTCAAGGTTCATCTGAACAAAGCGACTTGCATTCCAAATCTTAGTAACAAATGAACGTGCCTGATCAGTTCTTGGAGACTCAATAAGCTCACGAGTCTTCTTATCAAGAACAGCATCAAACTTGACGTCCTGGTTGTTAGTGATAAGCGTAAGCAGGTTATAACGCATTGCGTCTGCGCCATACTTAGCAATCAGGTCCATAGGATCTACGCCGTTACCCTTTGACTTGGACATACGGCTGCCGTCCTTAGCCAAAATGGTTGCGTAGATGTAGACATCGTGGAATGGAATCTCTTTGGTGAAATAGAGCGAGCTCATAATCATGCGAGCAACCCAAAGAGCAATGATGTCTCGAGCGGTTACCAGAACCTGTGTTGGGTGGTGACCCTCAAGCTGCTCAGGATGATCTGGCCAGCCCTGTGTAGCAAAAGTCCACAGCTGAGAAGAGAACCAGGTATCTAGAACGTCCTCATCCTGATGAACGTGATGACCGCCGCACTTTGGACAGACATCGGTGTCTTCCATAAGCGCATCCTGCCAGCCACAATCATCGCAGTAGAACACAGGAATACGGTGACCCCACCAAAGCTGCCTGGAGATATTCCAGTCGCGGAGATTCTCCATCCAAGTGAGGTAGGTCTGAGTCCAACGCTCTGGGTGGAAGGTAACCTGACCGTCTTTAACTACCTGTGCTGCAGGCTCTTTGAGCTTATCGACGGCAACAAACCACTGCTCAGAGAGCCACGGCTCAAGAGTTGTGCCGCAGCGGTAGCAATGCATAACGGAGTGATCAAGATCTTCAACGTGATCAAGCAGGCCATGCTCTTCAAACCAAGCAACAATAGCCTCGCGAGCCTGATCTCTATCAAGACCAGAGAACTCACCGTAGCCGTCAACAACAACAGCGTGCTCATCAAAAATGTTGATCTGCTCAAGGTTATGAGTCTGGCCCATAGCAAAGTCATTAGGGTCATGAGCTGGAGTTACCTTAACAAAACCGGTACCAAAGCCTGCATCAACATGCCAGTCAGAGAAAATTGGAATCTCTCGGTCAACAATGGGCAGAATAACGGTCTTTCCAACAAGATCTGCCTTTTCTGGATCTTGAGGAGAAACAGCTACGCCAGTATCACCCAGCATGGTCTCTGGACGAGTAGTTGCTACGGTAATGTACTCAACGCCATTAACAGGCTCTTTGAGTGGGTAACGTAGGTACCAAAGATGGCCCTTCTCGTCAGCGTACTCTGCCTCATCATCTGAAATTGAAGTCTCGCAATGAGGACACCAGTTTACGATGCGCTTACCGCGATAAATGAGCTGGTCATGATACCAGTCAACAAAGACCTTACGAACAGCCTGAGTGTACTCAGGAGACATAGTGAACTTCTCGTCATTAAAATCAATGGAGCAGCCCATGCGCTTAATCTGAGAAACAATGGTTCCGCCGTACTCGCGCGTCCAATCCCAGCAAGCATCCAGGAATTTCTCGCGACCAATTTCAAGACGAGAAATACCCTCTGACTTAAGCTTCTTATCAACCTTAGTCTGGGTTGCAATGCCTGCGTGGTCAGTTCCTAGAATCCAACGAGTTGAGTAACCACGCATGCGAGAATAACGAATGTAGGTGTCCTGGATGGTGTCATCCATGGCATGGCCCATGTGAAGGATGCCGGTAACGTTTGGTGGAGGGATAACTACCGTACGGTCTTCAGTTCCCTTACTACGACCATAGCAATCTGCCTTTATCCACTTTTCAATGAGCTCAGGTTCAGCTGCCTGAGGATCATAATTCTTGGGCATTTCTTCCACAGTAATCTTGCCTTTCATATGCTTTTAGCAGTATTCCTATTAACCATTTGAACAGTATAATGCATTAAAACAGATGTGGTTTAGGGGAATATATTAATGTAATTTTAATATTACATATAAAAAATTACACTTTGTATAAAAAGTAGTAGTATTGATTTGTCACAACATTCAATTCAAAGTTTTAGCTGAAAGAAGCCATAACAAACATATCAAACACTAAAATTGATTGAAAAAATCAACAACATTTAAATCAAAAGTATAGTCAACAACTTTTTCTACAGGTTAAGAAGGTTTGACATGAAAAGCACTGTTAAAGAAATTCAAAACGACCTTAAACGGAGTCTTTTTTGGAGTAATAAAAAGTTGTTATTCGGCTCCTTTTTCTTTACAACTTCTTTAGAACTAGTTACGGTATGTTCACCCTACATAACTTCAATTCTCATGAATTCCGCTGTGTCAGGATCATTTAATGATTTTCTACAAGGTTGTCTATTTGCCGCCATATTAACAATCTCAGCAATTACAAATAAATTAGTGGTTCGTTATTTTGTTCCTAATTATCTCTATCATGCTGCTAACTCTTATCGCAACACCGCATTTAAATACATGCTGAAAAAAGGTATAAACTCGTTTGAAGCAAGTGGTAGTTCCGTTTATGTATCTGCACTTACTAATGATTTAAATACTATAGAGACTACATATCTTGAACAGATGTTTTCTTTGGTAAGCGATAGTATATCTTTCATTGTGGCCCTCATAATGCTAATGGTTCAAAGCATTCCATTAACTATGGTAGCTATTGCCGCTTCAATTCTTCCTCTAATCATTGGCGTAAAGCTAGGTGGAACACTCGGTAAAATTCAAAAAGAATCTTCTGCGAAAACTAGCCAATTCATTGCCCAAGTCACTGATCTAGTAAAAGGCTTTCCTTTGATAAAAGCTTACGGTGCAACAAAGGCTGCAGTGAGACTTTTTGAGAAAGACAATACCGCTCTTGAAAGCTCAAAAAGAGAAAGTAGAAAAACTACTCGATTCATTAATACTCTGAGTTGGAGTGCTTTCGGCTTATCTCAATGGGCTGTTTTGATTGCTGGTACATATCTTTGTATTTCAAATCAAGGAGTAACACCTGGTGTAATTCTTATGGCCACGTTACTTATGAACTACATTAGTCTCCCTTTACAAACAATTCCACCGGTACTTGCATCACGCAAGGCCTCAAATGATTTGATTTTAAAATTTTCTGAGACTCTTGCTGACAATGAAGAAGAAGAGGGGCAACAGACATTAGATAAAGTTACAAAAGGAATAGTCATCAACAATCTTTCATTTGCTTACGAACAAAATAAAGCTGTGCTGAAAAATTTATCAATCAAACTTCTACCTAATAAAAGTTATGCAATTGTTGGAATATCAGGATCTGGAAAATCTACTTTATTTAATCTGCTCATGGGCGGCAATTTAAGTTATCAAGGAAATATATTTTACGATAGCTTAGAGTTAAGAACTATTGATAAAAAGAGTCTCTATCAAAATGTTTCACTCGTACAACAAGAGAATTTCTTATTCAATGCATCCATTGAAGACAACATTACTATGTTCGAAAGTCACTCAAAAGATGCTATTTCTCAAGCATGTGAAAAGGCTGGGCTTACAGAGTTCATTAAACAAAATAAACTGAGCTATCAATGTGGTGAAGCAGGTTCAAACCTTTCTGGTGGCGAACGTCAAAGAATCTGTATTGCTAGAAGTTTGTTAAAGGGTTCTAACGTTCTGTTTTTCGATGAAGCTACATCAGCGCTTGACCATTCAACTACTGACCAAATTATAAATTCAATAACAAATCTCACAGGAACACTACGCCTAGTTATTACACACAACTTAGAGGAAGCTCAGCTGAAAAAATTTGACGAAATTATTGTAATGAAGGAAGGTAGTATTATCGAAATGGGCTCGTTTGAGGAACTTATGCAACAAAATCATTACTTTAAGGCCCTCTATACTCTTGAACAATAAATACTATCTGCAGATACTTTTTATGAGGAGCTCTATGTCTGCCACAATTCCTGAAGCCACTGCTCGACTTGAACTTGTTCTAGGAAAAGACCGCCTTGGACAGATTCAAAATTCCTGCGTCATGGTTTTAGGTCTTGGTGGCGTTGGTTCAAACTGTGTTCAGGCGCTGGCCAGAGGCGGTGTAGGCTCGTTTGTTTTAGTGGATGCCGATGCAGTAGAAGCATCCAACCTAAACAGGCAGGCTATTGCCTATGTGAGCACCATTGGAAAAAGAAAAGTTGACGTTACCAAAGAGATGATTCTGGACATTAATCCAGACGCTCACGTGGTCACACTTGACGCGTTTTTGCTTAAAGACAACGTTGACGAGCAGCTCTCTGCTCTTCCAAAACCAGATGTTGTAGTTGATGCTATCGATACCATTTCTGCCAAATTAGCTGTTGTGGCATGGTGTCAGAAAAACGATATCTACCTCATCTCCAGCATGGGCGGCGGCAATAAGATCCACCCAGAACTTCTGGAGATTACTACGCTTTCAAAAACGCATACCGATGCTCTTGCAAGGGTAATGAGAAAAGAGTCCAAGAAGCGTGGACTTGCCGACTTCCGTGTGCTCTACTCCCCTGAGCCAGCGCGACCAGTTTTTGCACCAGAGGGTGCAACGGGCAAATCTGCCAAGCTAGGAACTATGTCCTACTACCCTCCTATTATGGGTCAAATGATTGCCTCAGACGTCATTCTGCATCTTTCAGGGCTTGATCATGAGTAACCTCACATACTTTGATGCGCACGTCCATGCCAACCTTATGGACTCCCCACTCAATGTAGCGAGAAGTTCCCATGACGCCGGATTAGGTTTCTTTACCTGCGGTGTTACTCCTCAGGACTACCTAGAACTTGCTCCTCAGCTTACGCAAGCCAACATCCGTGTGGGACTTGGAGCGCACCCCTGGTATATCTCTGATGAGCGCGTTACTCAAAAAGATATAGAGCTTCTGCTAGAGCTTATGGAGCAGACATCTTACATTGGAGAGATTGGGCTAGATTTTTCTTCTCGCTATTGTGTTGATGGGTTGCAAGATTTGCAGGTTAAGGCCTTTATGCAGATCTGCGAACGCGCAGCAGAGCTTTCACGCAACAACCAGCCACGAGTGCTCTCGATGCACACCGTGAGAAGCGTTGATACGGTACTAGATATTCTTGAGCAGACAGGAGCTGCTCAAGAGTGTGTTCCTATCATCCACTGGTTTAGCGGTAGCTCAGAAGAGCTCCAAAGGGCTATTAAGCTTGGCTGTTGGTTCTCTGTTGGCGAGATGAGCCTTAAGACCAAGCGTGGCCGTGAATACGCTAAGGTCTACCCAAAAGATAAACTCCTTACCGAGACTGACCTTCCCTCCAGTGATCACACAGATATTGACTCGGCGTACATTGTGGACAGCCTTAAGCGAGCTCTTCTTGGGCTCAGTGAGGCCCGTGGATACTCTGTGCAAAGTGAAGTAATGGCAAACGCAGCAGGCGTTTTTGGCGTCTAAGTGTTAAAGTCTTACGTATGAGAAGATTACGTAAAATACCCACACAACGCCTTGTTGGAACAGGCAGGGCGCAACTTTCTGGAGCAATGCTTGCAAGCTCATCCGATGAGCTGGGTCTTGCTCTTAATGACGTTGTGCTTGTTTTTGCCTGCAGCGATAACTTTGTGCCGTATTTATCTGTAGCAATTCAATCCATCATTGAGAACGTCAATCCGGAACGTCGTTACGACATCATTGTTTTGACTCGTGATCTCACTCCTACCAGCATGATTACGCTTACTCGTCAGGCTCAGCTTGTTGATAACGTCCATGTTGGTTTCTTAGATGTTGATGCTGCCCTTGGTGATATTGAGCTTCCTCATCATGGTCACTTTAGACCAGAAACTTACTACAGACTGCTTGCTCCCTCACTGCTTCCTAACGTCAATAAAGCCATCTACCTTGACTCTGACCTGGTAGTTAATACCGATATTGCAGAGCTCTATGATATTGATGTCACCGGGTATTTGGTAGGCGCTACACGTGACGCAGATACTATTGGCCAAATTGATGGATATGACGCCACAGTTGGCCCCTACCTTAAAAATGAGCTAGGTATGGATGATCCTCACGATTACTTCCAGGCGGGCGTCATTTTGATGAACCTGGAAGAGATTAGAAAGCAAATTTCTCCTGAAGAGTTTCTGAAGGTGTCAACCATGCGTGCATGGCGCTGGCTTGACCAAGATGTTCTTAACAGGTTTGTAAACGGCCATTATCTCCGCATTAATATGAAGTGGAATTACCTGGTAGACTGGCAATTCCTCCGTCGCGATCACATTGTTGCTCAGGCACCAAAAGACGTGCGAGAAGAATACGAAGAAGCTCGTAAGAATATCTGCATTGCGCATTTTGCAGGACCTGACAACAGGCCTTGGCTCTATCCAAACTCAGATCTTGCGGGCCTTTTCTGGTTCTATGCTCGTCGCTCCCCTTATCTTGAGGAACTTCGTTCACAGCTTGAAGAGTCAAGACGTACGGTAAGAGGTCTTTCTCACCGCGTGCAGAGCGGCGTGCTTTTCCGCGGCTTGATGCCTTTATTTGATACCGTCTTTCCACCAGGTACCAAAACTCGCACCCAACTTATTACGTCATACAACAAACTTGGTGGCGGCAATTTATAACGTAAAAGGAGGTCTTTCGACCTCCTTTTTTATTGCTAAGCGAGTTATTTCTTTTTGCCCCTAATGATTTCTGGAGCATTATCTCCGCCAACACTTTCTGGAGTAACCACAACCTTGGTGATATCCAAATCTGATGGCAGATCAAACATGGTCTCTTGCAGCGTAGACTCACAGATTGCACGAAGACCACGAGCACCTGTACCACGAGCCAAAGCCTTCTTAGCAATCTCTCTGAGTGAATCCTCAGTAAACTCTAGGTCTACTCCCTCAAGCTCAAACATGCGCTTGTACTGCTTGGTAAGAGCATTCTTTGGATCTGTGAGGATACTCATCAGATCTTCCTCACCAAGCTCACGAGTAGAAGTGATAACTGGAATACGGCCCAAAAGCTCTGGAATCATGCCAAACCTGTGCAGATCCTGAGGCATTACCTTGGCGATAAGCTCAGACTCACCTTCTTTGACATTCTGAGCAACGTCAGAGTTAAAGCCAATTCCCTTTTTACCAATACGATCAGCAACAATCTTATCCAGGCCAACAAAAGCGCCACCACAGATGAACAAGATATTGGTGGTATCAATGTGAATAAGCTCCTGCTGAGGGTGCTTACGGCCTCCTGTTGGAGGAACACTAGCAACCGTACCCTCAAGAATCTTCAGAAGCGCCTGCTGAACGCCTTCACCAGAGACGTCACGAGTAATAGAGAGATTCTCGGCCTTGCGAGCAATCTTATCAATCTCATCGATGTAGACAATACCTACCTGAGCGCGCTCAACATCGCCATCTGCAGCAGTAATGAGCTTAAGCAGGATATTCTCGACATCTTCACCAACGTAACCAGCCTCAGTAAGGGTTGTTGCGTCAGCAATAGCAAACGGAACCTCAAGAAAACGAGCAAGCGTCTGAGCAAGCAGTGTTTTACCAGTACCAGTTGGACCCAGGAGCAAGATGTTGGACTTTGCAATCTCAACATCCTCCTGGCCCTCCTGAGGCTCATCGTTACCTGAAAGAATACGACGATAGTGGTTATACACCGCAACCGACATAGCACGCTTAGCGTCTTCCTGACCCATTACGTACTGAGACAGCTCATCGTAAATCTCATGCGGAGTTGGCAAGTCTTTGATGACAGGTTCATCAGAGTGAGTCTCAATCTCTGACTCTTCATCAAAGCCAAGGGACTCATCAATCATATCTGAGCAGGTAGAGACACACTCATCGCAAATGCAGACGCCACCTGGGCCCTGGATAAGCTTATTTACCTGCGACCTACTCTTTCCGCAGAAAGAACAGTGCATCTCATCTAATCCGCCAAAAGGCGAGAAGTCCTGGTCTTTAGCCATAACTTAAACCCTCGATACAAGAACAATTATTGGTCGTTACGAGAAGAAATAACGCGGTCTACCAGACCGTAATCACAGGCCTCCTGTGCACGAAGATAATTATCGCGCTCGGTGTCTACATTGACCTTCTCGATAGGCTGTCCAGTATAATCCGAAAGCAACTCGTTGATGCGCTGGCGAATCCACTTTGTCTCATCTGCAACAATCTGGATATCGGTCTGCTGACCCTGAACGCCACTGGATGGCTGGTGAATCATAACCATAGAGTTAGGAAGCGCAAGACGCTTACCCTTTGCACCAGCTGCAAGAAGAACTGCGCCCATTGATGCTGCCATGCCAACGCAGATTGTTGAGACATCAGGCTTGATGAAGTTCATGGTGTCAAGAATGCCCAGACCTGCATAAACGTCTCCACCAGGAGAGTCAATGTAGAGAGAAATATCCTTGTCTGGGTCCTGGCTCTCAAGGTGCAAAAGCTGTGCAATGACCAGGTTTGCAGAATCGCGCGTTACCGGCTCACCCAAGAAAACAATACGATCGTTGAGCAGTCTAGAGTAGATGTCATAGCTACGCTCACCACGAGGAGTCTGCTCAATAACATACGGAATAGTTGGAATGTTTGTTGGATAATGCATAATCCTCCTTCAAAGGTCTTTCCTTAGAAACATACCCCGGGAAGCATGTCTCTAACCCGGGGTATGAAAAATTCAAAGTAACTGCAACTTTTGGCGCAGTCTTTCTGGCGAGAAACCCAACAAGTTGCGGACTACTCAGCGTCCTTCTCTGCGTCCTCGTCCTTCTTAGCTGCCTTCTTCTTAGCAGGAGCCTTCTTTGCAGGCTTCTTCTCTGCCTTCTGCTCTTCCTTAGCAGCCTCAGCAATCTCGTCGACAACGGTGACGGTTGCGTTGTCACGCAGCCAGTCAAGAGCCTTAGAGCGACGGATGGACTCGCGAATTGCAGGAAGACGGCCAGCCTTGCGCCACTCCTCAATTGCAGCCTCAACGTTAGGAACGCCAGCGCGCTCAAACTCTGCGCGAATGTCATCCTCAGTAGCCTCAAGCTTAAGCTCTGCAGCCACTGCGTCAAGAGCCAGGGACTGACGTGCGCGCTCCTCAGCCTGAACACGAAGATCAGAGATGAAGTCATCAGTCTTGATGCCGCGTGCAGCCAGGAACATATCAAGAGTCATACCCTGCTGCTGAAGACCACTCAGGAACTCCTGAGCAATCTCGTTGAAGACCTCGTTCTTGTACTCCTCTGGGACCTCGTCAAGCTGAAGACGCTTGCCTACAGCCTCAACAACGCGGTCCTCTTTAAGAGTTGGAAGAGAATTCTTCTTGTCGGACTCAATCTCAGACTTAACAGCCTCACGGAGTTTCTCGACAGTGTCATAACCAAAGGTGTTCTTTGCAAGCTCGTCAGTCAGCTCTGGAGTGACGGACTTCTTGTGAGCAACAACCTTGACGTTGATATCGTAGTCGTGGGAGTGAACCTCATCGCCGTGAGTGTGGCTGTGAGTCCACTTAACCTCTTTCTCCTCACCTGGCTTCATGCCGATGAGTGCCTCCTCAAGCTCTTTTGGAGCCTGGGTGCCATTAAGGGTAAGAACGCGGTCCTCGCCCTCCATGTGAGCAGCGCCCTCAATGTTCTTGATGTCTACACCAATGGTATCGCCCTCTTTAACAGCGCGCTTCTCTTTGGTGTTCTCAAACTTAGCCTGGTAAGACAGAAGCTGCTTAATCTGATGATCAACCTCAGCATCAGTTGCCTCATTTGGAGGCATGTTGATTGCAGGAGCATCATAAGAATCAAGCTTAGCCTCAGGACGAACGTTGAAGACTACCTCATAGGAGTAATCCTGGCCCTCAACAGGAAGGTCTGCGTCCTGGTTGTAATCACCACGGCCAACAGGTACAAGGTCAAGCTCCTCAAGAAGCTGTGGCTCTGCTGCGCCGAGAAGATCGTTGGTTGCCTGAGCAAGGACTGCCTCGCGGCCAACAATGCCATCAATGACAGGACGAGGTGCACGGCCCTTGCGGAAACCCTGGAAGGAATACTTGTTTGCAATGTCCTTGTAAGCCTGCTTAATGGCAGCGTCTACCTCTGCAGCAGGAACTGTAACCTTGACGGTGAGTTTCTCGTCAACTGGCTTATCTGCGGTAACGGTGATGTTCAACGTTCCTCCAGTGTCTCGTAAAAAATGCTGGCGTACCAGCTCTTAACCAAATTTCTGCATGGTGCGGGCGGAGGGAATCGAACCCCCACGGACTTAGTCCACTAGAACCTAAATCTAGCGCGTCTGCCAGTTCCGCCACGCCCGCATATTTATGCAGCCTTGCAATAATAACAAACTTTTGCGCTCTTCACTAGGAGAACTTCGCATTCTAAACACTTCCCTCACGAAAAAAGACCGGCCTTTTTCAAGACCGGTCTTGTTCAAGTGAAAAGCTCATTCTCCCAGCACGTTTTAAAGATCTTGTAGTGCAAAGGTCTCGGGCTCACTCTTTCTTGCCGCAGCAAGTGCCTGAATAAGAGCGGTAGCAGCAGACATTGCGGTGACGCAGGTAATGCCCTGGCTGACAGCTTCTGCGCGCATCTTGGTGCCGTCGCTGTGAGCCTCGTGACCATGAGGCGTATTGATGATGAAGCTGACGGTCTTATCGCGCATAAGGTCAACAACGTTTGGATGACCATCGGAAATGCGGTTGACGGTGGTGCAGTCAATTCCAGCCGCACGCAGCGTCTTTGCGGTACCGCCTGTGGTGTAGATGCCATAGCCAAGGTTCTCCAGAGCCATAGCAACAGGAGCAATGGCGCGCTTATCGCGGTCGCACACACTGATGAAGACGGATCCCTGCTCAGGAAGCTTGTTCTCAACTGCCTCGCGAGTCTTCGCGTATGCTGCTGGGAAGGTGCGGGCAATGCCCATGACCTCGCCGGTAGACTTCATCTCTGGGCCAAGGATTGAGTCAGCACCAGGGAATCTAGACCAAGGCATAACCGCCTCTTTGACCGCGTAGTAATCGACGGTGCGATTTTCGTCTGGAAGTAGGCCTTGCGCTCTGAGCTCACTGATCTTCTCGCCAGCCATGATGCGAGATGCGTATTTGGCCAGGGAGACGCCAGTTGCCTTAGACGAGAATGGCACGGTTCTAGAAGCGCGAGGGTTGAGCTCGATGACAAAGACGTGCTCGTCGCGAACGGCGTACTGGATGTTCAGCAGGCCTCGGATACCGCAGGCAAGCGCCAGCTTTTTGGTGATGGCCCTAATCTGGTCAACAATCTTTTCAGAAAGCGAGAAGGGCGGCCAGCAGCAAGCGGAGTCGCCAGAGTGAATACCGCACTCTTCGATGTGCTCCAGGACGGAACCTACGTAGCACTCCTCGGTGTCGCAGAGAGCGTCAACGTCCAGCTCAATGGCGTCCTCGAGGAAGGCATCCAGGTAGACAGGACGGTCTGGCGTGACGTGCGTCGCGGACTCCATGTAGGTAACCAGGTCGGAGTCGTCGTAGACAATGGCCATACCGCGACCACCAAGAACGTAGCTTGGGCGGACAATCAGTGGGTAGCCAATGCGACGTGCAGCGTCGCGAGCCTCGTCCATGGTAGAAGCAACTGCCGATGGTGGGCAGGCAATGTTCAGGCGATCCAGAAGGGCTGCGAAGCGGTCGCGGTCCTCTGCCAGGTCAATTGCCTCTGGCTGAGTACCCATGATAGGAACACCAGCGTCCTTGAGAGCGCGTGCAAGCTTGATTGGAGTCTGGCCACCAAGGGTGACAATGACGCCTTCTGGCTTCTCAACCTCAATGACATCCATGACGTCTTCAAAGGTCAGAGGCTGGAAATAGAGTCGATCAGAGGTGTCATAATCTGTAGAGACCGTCTCTGGGTTGCAGTTGACCATGACCGTCTCATAACCCTGCTCGCGAAGGGCGTATGAAGCATGAACGCAGCAGTAGTCAAACTCAATGCCCTGACCAATACGATTAGGACCTGCGGAGAGAATCATAACGCGTGGCTTTTCTGCCTCGACGTACTCTGTGGCATTGCCCTTCTCGTAGGTAACGTAGTGGTACTGAGTGGTTGCGCCAAACTCACCTGCGCAGGTATCAACTGTCTTGACCTGTGGGCGAACACCCAGCACTTCCCTAACGGCGCGGACAACGTCTGTCTTGGTACCAGTAAGGTGTGCAAGCTGCTCATCCGAGAAGCCCAGCTGTTTGGCAGCAAGCATGTTATCGGTGGTGAGACCAGAAAGCCCCAGCTCCTTGATGCGTTTCTCGGCGTTGATGATGCCTGCCATACGGTGCAGGTACCAAGGATCAATACCGGTCATATCGTGGATGCGCTCAACGCTCCAGTTTCTGCGCAGAGCCTCAGCAACGTAGAAAATACGCTCTGGTGTTGGCTTGCTGACGAGCTCATCAAAGTTCTTCTCGTCAAAGACATCGTGGCCGTCTGCGCCCAGACCAGCGCGATCTTGCTCCAGGGAGCGAAGTGCCTTCTGCAGGGCCTCCTCAAAGGTTCTGCCCATAGCCATAGCCTCACCAACCGACTTCATGCGGGTGGTCAGAACGCGGCTGGTGCCCTTGAACTTGACGAAGGCAAAGCGAGGAACCTTGACCACGCAGTAGTCGATGGAAGGCTCAAAGGCGGCAGGAGTTGCCTTGGTGATGTCATTGGTAATTTCATCCAGCGTGTAGCCAACAGAGAGCAACGCGGCCATCTTTGCGATTGGGAAGCCAGTTGCCTTGGAGGCCAACGCGGAAGAGCGGCTGACACGAGGGTTCATCTCAATGACAATGACGCGGCCGTTAGTTGGGTTGACCGCAAACTGAACGTTAGAACCACCGCAGGCAACACCTACACGCTCGAGAATAGCAATGGAATAGTCGCGGAGGTTCTGGAGTTCTTCATCGGTAAGCGTCTGAGCTGGAGCAACGGTAATGGAGTCTCCGGTGTGAACACCCATTGGATCGAGGTTCTCGATGGAGCAGACAACAATACCGTTACCTGCGGTATCGCGCATGACCTCCATCTCAATCTCTTTCCAGCCCTCGATGGACTCCTCTACCAGTACCTCGTGCTCTGGGGAAAGCAAGAGGCCCTGTTCAACAATCTCTACGAGCTCTTCTGGGGTATGTGCAATGCCGCCGCCCGCGCCACCAAGGGTGAAGCTTGGGCGAATGACCACAGGATATCCCAGCTCAGCAACAATGCGCTGAGCGTCTTCCATGGAGTGAGCGATATCTGCGCGAGCAACCTCCAGGCCAATGTCTTGAACTGCCTCGCTGAAGAGCTCACGGTCCTCACCGGTACGAATGGACTCCAAGTTGCAGCCGATGACCTCGATGTTGTACTTGTCAAGAACGCCAGCCTCGCCAAGACTGATAGTACAGTTCAGAGCTGTCTGGCCGCCCATGTTTGGCAGAAGCGCGTCAGGACGCTCGCGCTCAATGACGCGGGTCACAGACTCAACGGTGATTGGCTCAACGTAGGTTCTATCTGCAGTTTCTGGATCTGTCATGATGGTTGCTGGGTTTGAGTTAACCAGAACAACCTCAAAACCCTCTTTGCGAAGGGCGCGGCATGCCTGAGTGCCAGAATAGTCAAACTCGCAAGCCTGACCAATAACAATTGGACCAGAGCCAATGACTAGGATCTTCTTTATATCAGTACGCTTTGGCATTAGAAGCGCCTCCCCTCACGAACGTCGATGGCAAGATAGTCAGACTGTCCCTCCATCAAACGCGCAAACGCCTTGAACAAGTAGGATGAATCGTGAGGTCCTGGGCTTGCCTCAGGGTGATACTGAACGGAAAACGCTGGAATATCCAGGAACTGAATGCCCTCTGGAGTTCCGTCGTTAAGGTTTACGTGTGTGAGTCTGACGCGGCCGAACTCCTTTGTCTGGACAACAGGAGCAATGCGTCTTGCAGACCACTCGCAGAGGTTGTCAAAGTGTTCGGAGATTCCACCGGACTCCTCAGCAATAAGCTTGCCCAAGCTTGGGAAAACCAGACCATAGTTGTGATTCTGAGCAGTAATCTCAACCTTGCCGGTCAGAAGATTCATAACTGGTTCGTTGCCACCATGGTGTCCAAATTTGAGTTTCTCGATATCTGCACCTGCGACAATGGAGAGCATCTGGTTGCCCAGGCAGATACCAAAGACGGGGACCTTGCCCAGAACGCCGCGAGCGGCCTCCTGCGTAGCGTCAACCTGCTCTGGGTCACCAGGGCCGTTGGAGAAGAAGATGCCGTCTGGGTTGTAGGCCAAGGCGTCCTCAGCAGGTGTGTTCCACGGTACAACCGTGACCTCGCAGCCGTTTGCTGCAAGACCCTGGAGAATGCCGTTCTTCTCGCCACAGTCGTATGCGACAACGTTGAAGCGCTTCTTGGACGTAGCGGGAACCACGTGAGGCGCGTCAACGGAGACATCGGGGACAAAGTTGTGCTCGGAGATGCTGGGCGACGCCTGGACGCGCGCGAGTAGGTGGGCGGGATCCAGGTCCTCGGTGGAGATGGCCGCCTTCTGTGCGCCAAAGTCGCGCAGGTGCATGGTCAGCGCGCGGGTATCGATGCCCTCGATGGCAACGACGCCGTTTTCCTGCAGAAACTCTGGCAGGCTCTGCTTGGATGTCCAGTTGCTTGGCTCGTAGCACATGTCGTGGACGACAAAACCACGCAGGTGCAAGACATCTCGCTGCATGACCGCAGGATCGATGCCGTAGTTGCCTACCTGCGGATAGGTCAGCGTGACAATCTGGCCGGCGTAACTTGGATCGGAGATAATCTCCTGGTAGCCGGTCATAGACGTGTTAAAAACAATCTCGCCGAAGGTCTCTCCACTCGCACCACAGCACCTCCCCTCGAAGGTTGTTCCGTCTTCGAGAACAAGCAGCGCGCGAGGCTGCGAGGTGGCACTTGCCAGTGGATTCATATACTCTCCGATCTGCGTAGGAGCATGCCGAGCCATAAAAAAAGAGCACTCCTTGTGGAGGCTCAACAGCGAACATGCGCACTCAACGCTATGGGCCTTGCCGGTGTCTCGCACCGTCCTTAAAGGTTGGTAGTATTGTAGCGCATAACCAATAAAGGAGATGGCATGTTTCCAGATTTTCTAGAGAATCCCTCAGATGTGGCCGCGCCGCTGCTGCTGGGATGCACTCTGACGAGGACAATTACGCTTAATGGCGAGAAACACAAACTAGTTGCAAGAATTGTGGAGACCGAGGCGTACGACCAAGACGATCCCGCAAGTCATGCGTTTGGCGGTCCTAGCGAGCGCAATGCAGCCATGTTTGGACCTGCAGGTCACCTCTACGTTTACGTTTCGTATGGTATGCATCACTGCTGCAATGTGGTGTGCGGTCCTGAGGGCTTTGGCAGCGGATGCTTGGTGCGCGCGGTTGAGCCTCTTGAGGGTGTAGAGGTGATGCGCGAGCTCCGTGAAGCAGGACGCGCGGGTAAAGCGCATACGGG
>CALGXY010000007.1:0-29892 GCA_937935155.1 uncultured Atopobium sp.
GTGTGTTTTGAACTGCCTCCTATTTCTCGTGTCCAAGAAATGGGAGGCAGTTCACTGCGGGCTGGATGGGTTTCTCGCCTTGGATTTGATACAGAAAAAGACGTGAGAGTTTGCCTCTCACGTCTTTCTTGTTAGCTTGATTTTCGTGCACGTAAAACTTATTTGAGCAGCTTAATTACTCGCTGAACTCGAGGAATGCGCAGTATCCGCGATAGGCCTCAAAGATGTCGGCCTTGTTTGCAATCTCCCAAGGTGCGTGCATGGAAAGAACAGGAACACCGCAGTCGATGACGTGCATGCCATATTTAGCCAACATGTATGCGATAGTTCCGCCGCCACCAGCGTCAACGCGACCAAGCTCAGCAGTTTGGAACTGAACGCCTGCGTTGTCCATAATGCGACGAATTAGTGCAACGTACTCGGCATCTGCATCGTTGGAGCCAACCTTGCCGCCACTACCAGTGAACTTGTTGAATGCTAGGCCGTGACCCATAATGGCAGCATTCTTGATTTCAAAGCTACCAGTAAAGCTAGGATCATAACCAGCAGAAACGTCGCTGGAGAGCATGTAGGAGTTGGCCATGCAGCGGCGTAGGGAAAGTGGAGACTCAAAACCAGCAAGTGCCAGGACCTCTGCCATGATGTTCTCAAAGAAGAGGGAGTTCATGCCAGTAGCGCCAACGGAGCCAATCTCTTCCTTGTCGGTCAGGATGGTGACGGAGGTACGTGCAGGAAGATCGCACTCAAGCTGCGCAATCAGGGAAGGGTAGGAGCAGCTGCGGTCGTCGTGACCATAACCCAAAATCATGGAGCGATCAAAGCCCATGTCACGAGCAGGACCTGCAGGAACAATCTCAAGCTCAGCGGAGAGAAGATCTGCTTCCTCAATGCCGTAGAGGTCCTTCAGGATGTTGATGACGTTAGCCTTAACAGCTTCCTTTGGCTCGTCGCCTTCTGCATCAGCGGGTTTCTCGCCATTCTGGCCCCAAACAAGTGGACGATTGCCAACAATAAGGTCCAGCATTTCGCCCTCGATGACCTTGGAAGCAGTCTTTCCAAGCTGCTCAGCGCTCAAGTGGATGAGAAGGTCGGAGATGCAGAAAACAGGGTCCGTTGGGTCCTCACCAACGCATACGTTTACGACGCTACCGTCTTTAAGTGCAAGAACGCCATGAATTGCTAGAGGAATGGTGACCCACTGGTACTTTTTGACGCCGCCATAGTAGTGGGTGTCAAAGGTAGCAAGCTCATTGCGCTCCTCAAGTGGGTTCTGCTTGACGTCCAGGCGAGGGGAGTCGATATGAGCACCAAGAATATTTAGACCCTCTTCCAGGGATTTGGTACCAATCTGGACAAAAATGACGGACTTGCCGCGAATGTCTGCATAGACTTTATCGCCAGCCTTGAGGGTTTTACCTGCAGCGATGGCGTCAGAAAGCTTGACGTAACCTGCTGCTTCGGCAAGCTTGATAGCGCTTGCGGCGCACTCGCGCTCAGTCTTGTTCTCGGAGATAAAGTTTCTGTAGCCCTCGGTAAACGACTGGAGCTTCTCCAGGTCCTCCGAGGTGTACTTTTTCCATGCGTTTGTGGTTTCCATACCCATCCTTTCTGTAGCAAGCTCAGTGTGAGCTGCTGCTTATTGTTGCTGTTAGGCGCACCGCGGAGGCCGCGCTGCGACCGCGACTTAGTTGCCTCCGTTGGAGCTGTTTGAGCCAGAACCACTGGATCCGCTGCCAGAACTATTGCTAGAGCCAGAGTTCTGATTGGAACCAGAATTGCTGTTTGAGCTGCCCGTTCCTGAGTTGTTACTAGAAGAATTACTCTCAGACGAGCTGCTTGAGCTGTTAGAGTCGCTGGTCTTTTCCGAACTAGACGAGCTGTCGGAGCTGGTGGTCTCTGATTTCTTGGAGTCAGTGCTCTCCGAAGAGGAATCCTTGGAATCAGTGGACTTGCTTGACTCGTCGGTCTTCTCGCTAGAAGAGCTGGAATCGTCTTTCTTATCCGTCGAATTGCTGGTATTCGTAGTTTTTTCCGTCACAACTGGGGTTGTGCTGACCTTTGGTCCCAAGCCAGATCCATCGGTGATATAGCTGAGGAACATTGCATAAAGAATGACGGCAGAAATGGTAAAGATAATTGAAATAATGGTCACGATAGTCAGCGCTCTTACGCGCTTGCGAGACAGTGTTGGCGTGCGATTTACCTGTGACGACTGCCCTGTACCAGAGTCAGCGTTGGGATAATAATCGCGAGAAGGTGCATATTGTGCTCGAGGCATATATTGTGTGCCTTCAAGCGTTGTTTGGCTGCTGTTTGGATATGCCTGCTGGTTATATTCATCGTTGTCGCCAGCGCGGAACTTATGCGTGGAGCGCCTGATAACGTTCTGGTAAATCTGCGAAGCAAGCGCCGAGGCGGCGGCACCAACGGCCACGCCAATAATCGAGCCTGCAATACCAATCTGGTTTGACAGTACAAACGCAGTCACCGCGGCAAGCGATGTTGCCAAAATTTGGGTAATTGAGACGTCCTTAAGAAGGCTGGGCTTCTCGTCCGCTGTCTCATCTGTAGGCTGAGCAGGCGAAGCTAATCGAGTTTTGTCTGCATCAAAGTGCTTATAGCTCACAAGATGCTCCTTTCTTCGAACTGATAGCCTACCTCATTTTTGTGAAGAAGTAATGTTTCGTCGCTAAATCGCAACATCAGCTGGCGAGAACGCATCGGGTTTCTCGCCCGAGAACGCGTCGAATTTCTCGCGATGTTTTGTTAAAAACGACCGTATCAAAGGTGATGAAACAAGGTATCATTTATATGTATCAGTTTTCCGTCAAACGGAGGTTTAGCATGCTTGTAAGCGCAAAAGCCATGCTCCAGAGTGCCGAGAAGGGTCACTATGGCATCGGCGCATTCAACGAGAACAACCTTGAGTGGACCGCAGCAATCCTTGATGCAGCAGAAGAGCTTCAGTCTCCTGTCATCATTCAGTGCACCAGCGGCGCAGCAAAGTGGCAGGTAAGCTACCGCGTTGTTGCAGATATGGTTCGTCGTCTTGTTGAGGACAAGAACATCACTGTTCCAGTTGCTCTCCACCTTGACCACGGTTCATACGAGGATGCATTCAAGTGCATCGAGGCTGGATTTACTTCCATCATGTACGATGGTTCTCACGAGCCTGATTTTGAGACCAACCTTAAGCGCACCGAAGAGGTCGTAAAGGCAGCTCACGCAAAGGGTATTTCTGTTGAGGCTGAGGTCGGCGGCATCGGCGGCACCGAGGACGGCGTTACCGCTAAGGGCGAGCTTGCTGATCCTGAGCAGTGCGCAAAGATTGCTGACCTGGGCGTTGACTTCCTTGCATGCGGCATCGGCAACATTCACGGTATCTACCCAGCTAACTGGGAGGGCCTCTCCTTCGACCAGCTCAAGGCTATCAAGGAGCGCGTTGGCGATCTTCCACTTGTTCTTCACGGTGGCACCGGCATTCCTGTAGAGCAGGTTCAGAAGGCTATCTCTATGGGCATTTCCAAGATCAATGTCAACACCGATCTTCAGCTTGTCTTTGCTGAGGCAACCAAGAAGTACGTTGAGGCTGGCCTTGTTGACAACGGCAAGGGCTACGATCCTCGTAAGCTTCTGAAGCCTGGTCGCGAGGCAATTGTCGAGCGCACCAAGGAGCTCATCCGCGAGTTTGGTTCCGACGGTAAGGCTTGGAACTAACCTGCAGCATACGCTGGGCGCGCATCGAAGCGTCGCACGCTCGCAGCTAGTTAAAGCGACGGACCTGGATTTTCTCCAGGTCCGTTTTTTTTGTTTGGGCTGGCATGTGCGAAAGACATGCGTCTAGTACGTCCTTCTCGTGAGATGCGGGTGTGCGGTAGGTGCGCCCTAATGCGCGCATGAAAAGTGAAAAGATTCGGTATATTTTGCCTAAACTTGGCAAAGAATCTGTGGATTTGCCTGATTTTGTCAAAGATTCTGTGGCCATTTTACAGATTCTTTTAACTTTTTAGGCAATTTTTGTACAAGGAAAACTGGATCTTCTCGCCTCAGTACATTCGTACAGCAGAAATGAAAATTGCGAATTTAACGCAAATTGAATTTGACCAAAATTTGACCAAGAATACGTCGCAGGGAAGGTCTAACACTGCTAGCTGGACATTTAGTGGCAATGATTTTCTGACAAATTTGCCTGACCTGCAGTTTTACAAGAAATGTCACTTATTTACAATCAGCGACATAAGTTGCAAGTTTTTCTTAAGAAAATACTATGTATTCATGGAATTTTATCTATCACATACAACCGCTCTACAATTATTCCGTGCTATGAGAATTAAGGGTCACGGATTGATTCACCATGACTCTTCGAGTACCGGAATTCATACAGAGTTTTTAACTTTGGAGCTTGGTCAAATCAAGGAGAAGGTATTTTCTAGCTTAGGAATAATGCTGACTGAGCCAATTGAGTTGGTAGTTGACGAGAAGAAAAATACCCACCAATCGAGCAGAATAAAATTTCACACTTCGTCTCATTTTGCACAAACTCCGTGTATGGAGTTGAGTCTTGGTACATCAGCGATTAAAGTGGCGTCACCTTTTGAACTCATGATTGAAATGGCCCAAGAACAAACGTTACTAGAAACAGTGATGCTAATTTCAGAATTCCAAGGTAGGTATGTTATCGACCCATCTACCTCTGAATTGAGATCTAATTGGTATGATCCAGTTTTTCAAAAGGTAGACTTTGAGCGTTATTTATCCTCAGTTTCTAGATGTAACGGAATAAGAAATGCAAGATTAGCATCATCGTATTCTTTTGATAATGCTGCTTCTCCAATGGAAGTCAAACTTGCTCTTCGCGCTTCGCTACCTGTGTCCGCAGGTGGTTATGCAATTCCTAAGGTTGAGCTAAATAAGGAAGTAAGGATTCAGCAATTAAAGAGCAGAATACTTACAGAGAAAACAAGGGCTATCGATTTATTGCTTTCGAAGGGTAACTACGATGTAGACACAAATAGACAAGCAGCCATTGAATACAATGGGGCCGTACATGAATTAGCAGATGTTTCAATGCGTGACTATCAGCGTAATAACGAACTCGTTTCAGCTGGAATATTGGAGTTTGTTATTGGAAAAGCTGAGTATGACGACATCATTTTTATGGATAACATGTTTAATTCAATTAGAAATCAGCTGGAAATACCAAGAAGACACACATCATCTGATCGCAGAAAAACGGAAAGAGCTAAACGAATTAAATTGTGGAGTGAGCTAGAAAAGCTCCGTTAAATTCAGGATAAGCGAGCCTGAGACCCTTTTAAGTTGCCTGAAAAGTGCAAAGAATCTGTAAATCTGACACAGATTCTTTAATAAAATCAGGCAAATCCACAGATTCTTTGGTGTTTTCAGGCAAAATTTACAGATTCTTTGCAGAAATCAGGCGCGCACTCGGCACACATCCAGCTCGCATTCAGTACGCATTCGCCGTACTCCTGGTACGTCTTTCTCGCGAGAAACCCGGTGCACTCCAAGGTCTTCTCGCTGTGCACGCCCCACCGCACACGACAATAAAACCGCAGCTTAAACTTTTACTCAGCGGTAGGGTTGTCGGCGGGGGAGACGTGCATGTTGCCTTCGTTGCGGGCGATGTCCGCGAGCGTCTTGCTGTCCAGGAAACTGGAGGTCATGCGGCCAAGGTCGCGCCAAATGTTGATGGTGGTGCAGGACTCCATCTGGGGACAGAGGGTGGTGTTTGTGCAGTTCAGGCAGCTAGCGGGAGCAAGATTGCCTTCGGCTGCACGAAGAATCTCGCCTAGCGTGTAGTCCTCGGGCTTGCGCGTGAGGCGATAGCCGCCGCCCTTTCCGCGCAGACTCTCGACGTAACCCGCCTTGTGCATCAAAGCAATGACCTGCTCAAGGTACTTGCGCGAGATGTTCTGGCGCTCGGAAACGTCGCCCAGCGAGACCCATCCCTCGTGAACAGCTAGGTCAGCCATTGCGCGGAGTGCGTACATTCCCTTTGTAGAGAACATTCCAGCCACGGCTACTCGCCGTCCTCGGCGCGCTCGCTCTCGGCGCCGTCCTCGGCGCGCTTACTCTCGGTGCCGTCCTCGGTGGTAGACGCACCGGCTGTGGCAGAACCGCTGTTGTGAGCCTCGAGCATCTCCTCAAGCGTATGCCATGCCAACTCAGCGCACTTAACGCGTGCAGGCATGTGTGCGATGTCGTGCAGAATGTTGGCGTCTTCCAGCTGGTCAAGCACAGCCTCGTCAGTCTCTTCTCCGCGAATCATGCGCCCAAAGAGTTTGCAGAGCTCAATAGCCTCTTCTGGAGTACGGTCAATCATCAGGTCGCTCATGATGTCGGCGGACGCCTGAGAAATCGCACATCCGCTGCCCACAAAAGCAGCCTCGGCAATCTTTCCATCCTCAATACGCACGGAAAACGTGAGCTCATCGCCACAAGAAGGGTTGACGCCCTCGTGAGAAACGGTAGGGTTGTCCATCTGATATTTGTAATCGGGGTGAGAAACGTGGTCCATAAACTCAGCGTTATACAGGTCGTTTGCTGCCACTTATTTCAACTCCTTGTTTTATTTGTTGCTGACCGCGCTGCCAAAGATCTTCCATACCTGGTTAAGACCCTCGATCAGCTGGTCAATGTCGTGTTTATCGTTGTAGAACGCAACGGATGCGCGGCACGTGCTGGACTCGTGCAGCTCAATCAAAAGCGGCTCTGCACAGTGATGACCAGCGCGAATGCAAACGTTGTTCATATCTAGGATGCTCGAGACGTCGTGTGGATGAACGCCGCGCACGTTAAACGCCACAGCGCCCACGTGATTCTGTCCCAGCTTGGAGCCAACGATGTCAACAAAGTCCAGCGTGCATAGCTGCTGCACCAAGTACCTGGCGAGAAGTTCTTCTCGCTTCTCGATCTTTGCCATGTCCAAGCCGTTGAGGTATTCGATAGCGGCACCGGTAGCATAGATACCTGCGGCGTCCTGCGTGCCTGCCTCAAACTTCTCGGGAACAGGAGCCCAAACAGCGCTGGTTTCGGTGACGGAATCAATCATCTCGCCGCCGGTAAGGAACGGTGGCATGGCATCAAGCAGCTCAGCGCGACCCCAGAGCACGCCAATACCCATAGGTCCACACATCTTGTGTGCCGAGAAAGCCAGCAGGTCGCAGTCAAGATCATGCACGTCAATAGGGATGTGAGGTGCGGATTGGGCGGCGTCGACAACCATGTAGGCACCCACAGTGTGAGCGCGCTTGGCAATGGCCTTGATATCGTTGTGAGTGCCCAGCACGTTGGAGACGTGTGTGACAGACACAATCTTTGCGCGCTCGGTAATCTTTGACGCAATCTCTTCTGGTGTAATCTGGTACTGCGAATTCATGCGCAGGTACACCAGGTTAGCGCCGGTAGCTTTACAAATCTGCTGCCAAGGGATGATGTTGGAGTGGTGTTCCATAATGGAAATGACCACGTCATCGCCTGGCTTGAGTGCATAGCGGCCAAGGCTTGAAGCAACTAGATTAAGCGCCTCAGAAGTGTTGCGCGTAAAGATAATTTGCTGGCTTTCTGGCTTGCCGTTTTTATCGACAGCGCCAATGAACTTTGCAATCGAAGCGCGAGCTCCCTCGATAGCTGCGGTTGCCTCCACACTCCAACGATACAATCCGCGCAGTGCGTTTGCGTTCATAGTCTCGTAGAAGCTAGACTGCGCCTCAATAACCGCACGTGGACGCTGAGAAGTAGCAGCGCTGTCCAAGTAAGCTACCTCGGGGTTTGCTGCCAGAATTGGAAAATCTGCCTTGTAAGGGTTATCGGTAATCTGAGCAACTTCTGCGTCGGTCATTACGCGACACCACCTTTGCTGGAATCGACTTCAGCGCTGAAATCCCTGCCATCACTGGCAGCCGGGGAGTTGCCAGCTGCGTCGTCACTAGCTGCAGCTTCGTCATAGTCGTGAGCAATTTCTGCGCCCAGCTCAGCCTCGCAACGCTCAACGGCCACGCGGTGAGAAATCTCCTCAGGCGCGTTGATGATGGCGTCTTCAAAGAGCGCGCGCACAAACAGCTGCTCAGCAGCCTGGCGAGAAAGTCCTCGAGCCGCAAGGTAATCAAGCTGCTCAGGGGAGACGGATCCAATGGTAGCGCCGTGGTTACCAGCAACGTCGTCTTCATCACAGAGAATAGCAGGCATGGTCTTGTTGACAACGTCGTCACCAAGAATCATGACCGTTTCAATCTCGTTGCCCTGGGCATCCTTTGCACCGCGGACAAGATCGATAGTTGCGCGAAGCGTCTTCTTAGCTGCCTCGTTAAGGACGCCGGACTCGGTGAGCAGCGCGCGCGTAGAGGTACCACGCATGCGTACCAGGTGGTTGATATCAAGCGTCTCTTCGTGAGTAGCGTGATAGCGATTGTTAAGGTCAAGGCGAGCTTGAGCGCCAACTAAGTTGGCGGTAAGGCCAAGACCGATGGTTGATCCACCCAGAGCGTACTGCTTAACGTCAACAGCAGCGTCCTGGTGAATCTCAAGGCCAACGCTTTCAAGGTGCTGCTGGCCCTCGTTGACGCCAAGCATCTCAATAAGGTGCAGCTTTGCACCAGTCTCAACCACAATGCGGGTGAGCGCAGCGCTGGTTGGAAGCGCGTCGTCGTTCGCGTCGCTGCCTGTAGGTGCGTCGCCGTCAACATCGCCTGCAAACGCAGCGATAACTACGGTAGCCTCGGCACCTTCGCGTACAATGATGCCGGTGTTAGCACACTGGTTTTGAGCAGCAGAAACGGCAACAACAATAGGATCTTCTCGCTTGGTACGAGCGGGAACGTTGTAGAAATCAGACTTGAATGCCTGTGACTCTACGTAGTCAGTAACCTCCTGGCCCATTCCACACTCAATACGCTCAAAAAGACGAGGCAGAGGCAGGTACACTGTGCCTGCATCAGCGTGATTAGGGACGGTAACCGACAGTGAGTTAGCGCGTAGACGGTTCCATGTCTGAGCTGCAGGAACGTTGGCGCGATTAATCAAAACGTTATCCATTAGCCAATCGCTCCTTCCATCTCAAGTTTAATCAGGTTGTTCATCTCAACGGCGTACTCCATTGGAAGTTCCTTTGAGACAGGGTTTGCAAATCCGTTTACTACCATGGTGCGAGCCTCAGCCTCAGAGCAGCCGCGGCTCATCAGGTACAAAACGGTGTCGTCAGAAATGCGGCCAATAGTTGCCTCGTGGCCAATCTGAGCAGTTGCATTGCGGACATCCATCTCTGGGATGGTGTCGGAGCGGCTGATGTTATCCAGCATCAGAGACTGGCACGAGAACGCCACGCGAGCGTTTTCTGCCTTACGTCCAACGGTCACGGCTGAGCGGAAAGTGTTGACGCCACCGTCCTTGGAGATGGACTTAGTGTCAACGTTTGCTGAGTTATTGGAGCCGTTGATGATCACCTTGCAGCCCGTGTCTAGGTCCTGCGTAGCGCCTGCAAACGTAATACCGGTGAACTCGCAGTTAGAAGAATCGCCGTTCATGATCGTAGAAGGGTAGAGGTAGGAAACGTGGCTACCAAAAGAGCCCGAGACCCACTCCATCTTTGCATTGCTGCCAATGATGGCGCGCTTAGTGTTGAGGTTGTACATGTTCTTGGACCAGTTTTCGATGGTCGAGTAACGCAGACGAGCGCCGTCCTTAACAAAGAGCTCAACAGCGCCTGCATGGAGGTTTGCTGCATAGTACTTAGGTGCAGAACAGCCCTCAATAAAGTGCAGATCAGCGCCTTCCTCAACAATAATAAGCGTGTGCTCAAACTGGCCAGCGCCCTGAGCATTCAACCTAAAGTAGCTCTGAAGTGGGTAGTCCAGAGTGACATTTTTAGGAACATAGACAAAAGAACCGCCAGACCACACGGCATAGTGCAGCGCCGCAAACTTGTGGTCTGAAGGAGGAATAAGCTTGCCAAAGTACTCTTTAACAACAGGCTCCCACTGTGGATCATGCAGAGCATCCTCAATAGTGGTGTAAATAACACCCTGCTCAGCAACTTCCTCACGCATGTTGTGATAGACAATCTCAGAATCGTACTGAGCACCAACACCAGCAAGGCTCTCTGCCTCTGCCTGTGGAATGCCCAGACGATCAAAGGTATCCCTAATATCCTCAGGTACGTCGTCCCAGCTATTTGCCTGCTGAGTTTTTGGCGAGACATACGTGGAGATATGATTCAAATCCAGACCTGCAATAGAAGGTCCCCAGTTGGTAGCCATCTGGCGCTGGTGATAGGTTTCCAGGGCCGACAACCTCATCTGGAGCATCCACTCGGGCTCTTCTTTTTTCTCGGAAATAGCACGCACAATTTCTGGCGTAAGGCCATCATCGTAGCGCTCGTAACCCTCTTCGGACTTGGTGAAGTCGTAGAGCGAGCGGTCTACGTCAGCGACCTCAGATCGCTTCTTCTCGCTCACTAGTTAGCACCACCCTCATCACTCTGGTTCTCAAAACGCTCAAAGCCCTCGTGGTCAATCTGGTTGATGAGGTCAGCAGGACCATCTGCTACCAGATGACCCTTAACCATAACGTGAGTGCGGTCAATCTCAAGGCGCTCAAGAATGCGGGTGTTGTGAGTAATGATGAGCAGCGAGCCGTCGCAGGTCTCGCGATAGGCCTGAATACCCTTTGAAACAACGGAGAGTGCATCAACGTCCAGGCCGGAGTCAGTCTCGTCGAGAATAGCAAGTTTAGGCTGAAGCAGCAGAAGCTGAAGCATCTCAACCTTTTTCTTCTCGCCACCAGAGAAGCCAACGTTAAGCTCACGCATCAAGAAGCCCTGGTCAAGCTCAAGCTGATCAGAAATCTGACCAACACGCTGACGGAACTGACGAGCGGTCATCTTAAGTTCAGGACGCATCTGTGTGATGGTGCGCAGGAATGAATAAAGAGGAACACCAGGAACCTCAACAGGTGCCTGATAGGAGAGGAAGATACCTGCAAGTGAGCGCTTATCTGCAGCAAGCTCAGTTACATCCTCGCCATTAAAGATAAGGGAACCATCGGTAATCTTATAGGTGGGGTCACCCATGATGACACGGCCAAGGGTTGATTTACCTGCGCCGTTAGGTCCCATAAGGACGTGAGCCTGGCCATCACCAATGCTCAGATCAATTGAATGCAGGATGGATTTCTCCTCGGTACCTGCGGAAATTCCGTTTACACGGAGTAGCTCAGTTGCCATAAATCTCTCTCCAAATATCTCTACGTGCAAGCACGTGATACGTTTGTGACTAGCTAGATGTCAGCTCTAGGGCGAGCAAAACCTTGCGCTAGTGCGGTTTTGCGACAAAGACAAACGCCAATGTCACTGACGTTTTTGTCATACCCCAAAATCCGCTAATTCATACTAAATGGTAGGAATTAAAAAGCAACCCTCACATACGCACTTTTTCACGTTTTCTAGAAAATAATCGGATTTTTTCATAGGTTTCAAAAGTTATAAAAGCTTTTCTGCGCCAGAGCTGTCTCTCATGGGTAAACTAGAAACATCTATGTTTGTAACAAGGAGGATTCATGGGTCAGAGAATTCAAGGTACCGAAGATCTTTACGGCGGCTATATGCGCTCTTGGGAGCATATGCAAGATGTTGCCCGCCATCTGTTTGGTACTTATGGCTTTGACCGCATTGAGACTCCTGCACTTGAGCAGGTAGATACCTTTGTTCACGGTATTGGTGAGTCAACCGATGTAGTACGCAAAGAGATGTTCCGCGTTTTTTCAGGCGCGCTACTTGATGATCTGCTAGCTGCCGGCAATGAGTCCGGTCTTAAGCCTCGTCAGCGTATGGCTATGCGTCCTGAGGGAACTGCTGGTGTGGTTCGCGCTGCTGTTGAACACAACTTTGTGCCACAGGGAGGAACTCCCGCAAAACTTTGGTACGCCGAGTCAATGTTCAGGGGAGAGCGTCCTCAGAAAGGCCGTTTGCGCCAGTTCCACCAGGTAGGTGTCGAGTGGCTTGGAGCCTCTGATCCAGCTGCCGATGCAGAGTCCATCATCATGTTGATAAAGTTTTACGAGCAGATGGGTTTCTCGCCAGCTGATATGAAGCTCATGATTAACTCCATGGGTGATGCGGAGTGCCGCCCAGCATATCGCGAGAAGGTCAAGCAGTTCATTCTTGATCACAAGGATGAGATGTGTGAGGACTGTCTTGAGCGTGCAGAGATCAATCCACTTCGTGCGTTTGACTGCAAAAACGAGAGCTGTCACGCAGTCATGAAGGACGCTCCGCTGATTTCTGACAACCTGTGTGATGATTGCCGTGCTCACTATGAGCAGGTCAAGGCATATCTGGATGCAGCGGGTATTTCATACGTTGAGGATCCAACACTTGTTCGTGGTCTGGATTACTATACGCGTACCGTCTTTGAGGTAGAGATTCCAAACGCTGGCGTTGGCGCCATTGGTGGTGGCGGTCGTTATGACGGTCTTGTTGAGCTTGAAGGTGGAAAGCCAACTCCAGGTGTTGGATTTGCTGTTGGTTTTGAGCGCATTATGCTGGCTCTGGAGGCTCTTGGTGTTGCAGCTGAGCCTGCAGCTCCAAGCTGTGTCTATGTAGCTTGCGCAGGTGCTGAACAGGCTCCTGTTGTATTTGATGCTGTGTTGGCGCTGCGTGAGGCTGGCATTAGATGTGAGGCTGATCGCACTGGTCGTTCGCTAAAGGCTCAGTTTAAGCAGGCAGATAAGATGGGTGCAACGCTTTGTGTGGTCATTGGTCCAGATGAGGTTGAAGCTGGTACGGTCACTCTTCGTGATATGGAGTCTCACGAGCAGGTACAGGTGCCTGCTGACCAGCTTGTTGCTGAGGTTAAAGCCAGACAGTAACAATAGGACTAGAAGTCAAATTTAAACCCTCTCGTGTCTGTGAATCGGGAGGGTTTGTTTGTTAGGCAACTTTTACAGCAGGAAGACTTGCAGTCGCATCCGTTGTGTCTTCGTCCTGCATGCGAGGCAATGAGCAGCTGCGGACATCGTCAGAGGTAAGGCCAAGCCAACGAGCGCGATGACCGTCAATTTTTGCTGGACGGCGATGGAGCCACAGGGAAATTCCCAGAGTCCAAAGAGGCAGCAAATAAAGGAAGCTCGCAGCTAGAAGACTCATGGAAGGTGCGCCAATTGCAGAGAGTACCGAGATGTTTGATATGGACCACGGTACTAGTGGAGCAAGAATTACGGCGCTATTCTCGATATCCAAGGCAAGAGCGCTGGAAGAGTTCTCTGCGTTCTCGCATAGGTCGTTTGTCAGCATAATAGCCAAGGTCTGGTTACAAGAAACCATTGAGGTAAACATGCTGGTAATCAGAACGCCAAAGAAAGGCGTGGAGTTATCGGAGAGGTCCGCTACCAGCTGGCACATACGGCGAAGCAGACCAGTTGTCTGGAAAAGACCAGCGTAGCTTGAAGAAATGGTGACAATTGTCAAAACGTTCATCATGGAAAAAACGCCGCCACCATTAACCATGTTTGCAACGGTAGCTCCTGGAGCACGAAGGCCAAAGAGCAGAATGACTGGCAGGTCGGCAAGAGGGACGCGCTGAATGGTAACGCAGAGAATGCAAGCAAGTACCAGGCTGGAAGCCATGGTGACAATGACATCAACCTTAAGAAGCGAGAAAACAATGACAAGAAGAGCAGGTGTGAGCGAAATCAAAGAGAGCCTAAAGGAGCGGCTGAGAAGCCCCGTGACATCAGGGATAGTTCCCGTGTTTGCCATAAAGAAGTCCCAGGCCACGTAGATAACACATGCAACAATAAAAGGCACCACGCTGGTACGAAGCATGCGGTTAATGTTTTTGGATAGATTTGTATCGGTAAGTTGTGAAACAAGAATTGCACTGGTAGACATAGGGGAGCAACGATCTCCAAAGTAGCTACCCGCAAGGACAGCGCCACCAATAAAGAACTCGCTTGCTCCAATTGCCTTACCAATAGACATGCAGATGATTCCCATGGTTGCAGCAGTACCAAATGCAGTACCCAGAAGCATAGACATCATGGTGCAGAGCAAAAATGTTGCCAGAATGAAGATAGACGGAGAAATAAGCGAAGCAGAAATGCTGACAATTTCTGGAATAGTTCCAGCTGCGCGCCAGGCAGCACTCATAGCGCCAACCACAGCAAACAGCGCAATGATTGTCTTAACTTCCCAGACAGATTCAAAGGCTGCTAAAAGAAGCTTTTTTGCAGAGATTTTGCGAGAAAGTCCGTAACCAAAAAAGAGGAAGAAACCAATGGTCAGGATAGAGGTAAGGGGAAAAGATAGGGCTGTACCTACGATGAGCATCACCGCAAAGGCACTTAGTACTATTAGCTCTACCATGCATCCACTCCAAACGAATTTCTTATGTAAATAGAGTAGGCATCTAAAAAGTTGAAGTCCAACTGTTTTCAATGGTTATAATTACAAGTAATTTTTGTAATACAGTGGGAGCAAAAATGAACTTTCAAACCATGGATTATTTTGTTGCCGTTGCAGAAGAAAAGAGTTTCACCAAGGCGGCTGAGCGCCTGAGTGTAACGCAGCAAACGCTCTCGGCAAATATTGCGGCAGCAGAAAAAGAACTTGGCTCTAAGCTGCTAGAACGTACGGTCCCGCTGTCGCTCACGTTTGCGGGAGAAGAGTTCTTGCGCTACGCCCGTAGGTTCCAGGCTCAGCGTCGCGCTATGGATCAAGAGTTTCTTGATATTGCGGGCAACGAGCGAGGTCGCCTGCGTGTTGGTGTCACCGCCACACGAGGCCACATCATCATGCCGCGCTCCATTGCCGCTTTCCAAAAACTGCACCCAAACATCTCCATTGAGCTTGATGAGGGCGAGAATGACGAGCTAGTTGAGTGGCTTTCTGAAGGCCAACTTGACTTGATTGTTGCAACCGTCAATTCAACATCATATGACCTTGTTGTTAAAAAACTGTTTGACGAGAAGATCGTTCTGGTTGTCTCTCAAGCGCTTCTTGAGTCTCTGTATGCAGATAAGGTTGATTCGGTTGTCTCGCAAGTCAAAAAGACGGGGAAGCTCACGGCTTTGGAGGCATGTCCTTTCCTAACGGTTGGTAAGCGAGACATTGCAGGTAGTTTTGCTCGCCATGCGTTTGCGGCGTCGGGCATTTCTCCTACCATTAAGGTCATGTCCAGAAACTCCGAGACGCTTTTGGCGCTTGCCATGAGAGGTGTTGGCGCGTGCTTCTTGCCATCTGAGCTGGTGGCATCTTCTTACTACGACTTTGAAACGTCTGGTCTTCACATTATTGAGCTAGGAAAAGAGATGTCATATTCGGTCAGTGTTGCTTGGCGACGCACCGATCATGTGTGGAGCACAATTGAGTCATTTGCTCAGGTGCTTTCTGAGCAGCGGTATGTGGTTAAGCGAGGTGAGTAGCATGGATGAGCCTCAGACTGACAGCAATCTTGAGATTTTGTATAAAGATGAGTATCTGCTTGCCGTAAATAAACCTGCGGGAATTATCGTTCATGCAGACGGCACCAATGAACCCTCGTTAACCGATGTAGTTTGCGAGAAACTCCGTGCACTTGAGGGCTCAAGAGAGGTAGATCTTTCCCAGGTTCAAGCTCTGAATCGACTTGATAGAGAGACTACGGGCATAGTGCTCTTCTCGCTCAAAAAAGAAACGCAGCCGCAGTTTGACCAGCTTATTGCCTCCAAGGAGCTTTCCAAAGAGTATCTGGCAGCCGTTAAGGGAACGTTTGAGCCGAATAAACTGCTGATAGATAAGGCAATTGGAAAAGATCGGCATGACGCTCAGAAGATGAGAATCTCAGCCACAGGCAAGCCTTCTCAAACGGAGGTGCGCCTCATTAAGGTTGCATCGTCAGCGCAAAGTCAAACTCAAAGCTTGTTGCTGGTCAATTTACTGACAGGAAGAAAGCATCAAATTAGAGTGCATCTCTCGTCACTTGGATTTCCCCTGGTAGGAGATGCGCTATATGGAGGCGTATCTTCTTTGCAGCGTGGAACAAAAAAGAAGCATAAAGTGCAGTCGTTAATGCTCCATGCATATCGCGTTGGATTTATTCATCCAGTCACGGGCGCAAAAATTGTGATTAAAACGGATATTCCAGAGCGATTTTCTTATTTTGGTGTCACCGAGGTGGACTTATAGTACATACTTTGTGGTAAAGACATACATTCATTTTGTGCGGATACGTTACCCAGACGTGCATAAAGTGAACGAGGAGGGGGAGAAATGCCTGGCACAATGCGAGGTGTATATACCAACCTGACTGAAATTCGCAGGAAGGTATTTAAAGAGGTTTCAGCGCTTGCGTATGAAAAAGCAGATAAAAGCGTTGATGAAATTGCTCGCCAAATGGAAGAGCTGCCTTACAAGATTATTCCAGGTGATATTGCAACGTACCGCGAGAGCGTCTTTTTAGAGCGCGCTATTGTTGGTGAGCGTATCCGCATGACTATGGGCATGCCTATGCAGGACGTTGATCAGCGTGAACATATTTCTGACGGTTTGGAAGAAGCTTCTAGACCAGAAGTTTATTATCAGCCGCCTCTGATTAACATTGTTAAATTTGCCTGTAATGCATGCGAAGACAATGTGTATCGCGTTACCAATGCGTGCCAGGGCTGTCTTGCACACCCTTGTCGAGAGATTTGTCCTAAAGAAGCAATTAGCTTCGTGGACAAAAAGGCATATATTGATCAGGAGAAGTGCATTCAGTGCGGCATGTGCTTCAAGGTTTGCCCTTACCAGGCAATTCATCACCACGTACGCCCTTGCGCCGCTGCTTGTGGTATGGACGCTATTGGCTCTGATGAGCACGGTCGTGCAGATATTGATTACGAGAAGTGCGTTTCTTGTGGTCAGTGTCTGGTTAACTGCCCCTTTGGCGCAATTGCCGATAAGAGCCAGATTTTCCAGGTAATTCAGGCTATCAATGAGGGTTATACCGTTGTTCCAATTGTGGCTCCTTCGTTTGTTGGCCAGTTTGGCAAGGGTAGCGTCGGTCGTCTTCGTGAAGCCTTCAAGGAGATGGGATTTGCTGAGGCAGAAGAGGTAGCAACTGGCGCTGACCTCTGTACCGTTCAGGAAGCAGAAGACTTTGTCAAAGAAGTCCCAGAGAAGTTGCCATTTATGGGAACAAGTTGCTGTCCTTCTTGGTCTGCCATGGCTAAAAAAGAGCACCCAGAGCATGCTGATGCTATCTCCATGGCACTTACCCCAATGGTTTTGACAGCGCGTCTGGTAAGAAAGCAAAATCCAGAGGCTAAAATTGTCTTTATTGGACCTTGCACTGCTAAGAAACTTGAGGCACTGCGTCGCTCCGTTAAGTCTGAGGTCGATTTTGTTCTGACCTTTGAGGAGCTTGCAGGAATGATGGAGTCTAAGGGCATTGACTACACCAAGCTTGATGATGATAACTCCGACTTTGAAAACGCTTCTCACGATGGTCGCGCTTTTGCAGTAGCCGGTGGCGTCGCGGGTGCCGTAGTAAACGTCATTCACCAGAAGTACCCTGATAAAGAAGTGCCTGTCATGGCTGTTGACGGCCTTGCTGAGTGCCGAGCTATGCTCAAGGATGCTGTTAAGGGTAAATATCCGGGCTATCTTCTTGAGGGTATGGCGTGCCCAGGAGGATGTGTTGGCGGCGCCGGTACGTTGAGTGCCGTTAATCGTGCTGCGGCAGCAGTTAAGCGTTATGCAAAGACTGCTTCTTCTGAGCTTGCCTCTGCCAATAAGTACAACGATCTTATTCCAGAGCTTGCTGGTACTGTTTCTGCTGAGGTTGAGATTGCCGAGGTTCTTGAGGTTCAGAAGCCTGTTGAGTAGACAGGTTCTCTCAAATTAAACGTAAAACGCCGGTGCACTGCATCGGCGTTTTTATATGAAATACAGATTATTAAGGTAATTTACCTGGTAAAAAAAGGACCTGCGTTAACAGGTCCTTTAAGTTTTAGCTGAGAGGTGTTCAACAAAATGCTGATTACTTTGAATTACTCAGATTTTTCGTTCTTCATAGATGCGTAGAACGTTGCATGCGCAAAAACGTCTTTAATTGTTTTTCCATTAATAAAAGGAAGCGCGAGAAATTCGTCTACCGTTGGAACTAGTTCAGAACAATCTACAAAGTGGTTTTTTGAGTTTCTGATGCTGGTGTCTTGAGCTCTCCATGCCTCAAAATTGACATCAGTGAGGTAATAAACCTGGTGTCCGACTTGCATGTACACAGAGTGATTACTGTGCAGGTACTCTACCAGGTCTTCGTAAGAAATCTGGAGAACCTCAGAACTTTTCTTGCCCATGATGCAATCCTTTCCACGTCGCTTGCGCGCAAATTATGGACGCACTTTTATAGACTATACCGCCCTCAGAATACGCTTATTCAGATGAATTGAGAGGCATAGGCAAGCGGACGTTTTTTCTCGCTCAACGGCAATGAGCGGATGGTTGCAAATTTAGTGCTACTATTTGAGAATTTCTTGCACCATCTCATCTGCAGTATTGCAGAGTATGGTGGCACCTGCAGCTAGAAGCGTTTCTTTATCCCTAAATCCCCAGGTAACGCTAATGCAAGGCATGCCACTGTTGTGTGCTGTTGCAACGTCAACTTCGGAGTCTCCAATGTAGACAGCGTCTTGAGGATCAACGCCAATTTGAGCAAGGGCGTAATGAACAGGCTCGGCATCAGGCTTTCTCTTAAGGTCATCACGTTGACCCAGCGCAAAGTCAAATCTACCTGGGAAGAAATTGCTCATTAAATCTGCTATGGCAAAGTCTGGCTTGTTTGAGACAACGGCACACTTAACGCCTGCAGCCCTAAGCGTATCAACCGCATCAAGTATGCCGGGATAAGGAGCTGTGTTATCCAAGCTATGGTCAGCGTAGTGCTCTTTAAAGCAAGAAAGTACTCGCTGGTATGTTGCATCATCGGTACCTTCTGGTACAGCGTCACGGATAAGCTTAGTAACACCATTTCCAACCATCTGACGAACCTCATCAACGGTATAGGTGGGCATGTTGAACTGCTCAAGAGCGTAATTTGTTGCCCAAGCAAGATCAACAACAGTGTTCAGAAGTGTTCCGTCTAGATCAAAAACGGCGGCTTTATAACTCATTTGTACTCCTTTTAATAAGGATACTGAAGACTATGTCTATAATAAGTTTAGTTTTATTTTGTCTAAGGAAAATGCTGTTTCGCTAGAAGACTGTTTAAGAATGCTCAAAGAGTATATAGAGGAGGAAAGATAGAATGAAATCCATTAAATTTGATGATGTATCATATCATTATCATAATTCCGATAAAGGAATTCAGAACTTCTCTTTAGAAATCTCTAAAGGTGAATTTATAGCAGTAATTGGTAAGAATGGCGCAGGTAAATCAACTTTTTTGAATTTGGTTGCTGGACTATTAAAGAAGTATGACGGAAAAATTATTGTTGAAGAAGAGATACCCTTTAGAGATGTTGGAGTTTGTCTACAGAAACAATCAATCGATTGGTATTTAAATGTCTTTGACAATGTGTACCTTGGTGCAAGATTAAGTGGGCAAACATCTAGCGATGCTAAGGAAAGTACTCATAAGATCATAAATTTTCTTGGATTGTCTGAGTTTGAAAAATCTTTACCTGATGGCTTATCTGGAGGACAACAGCAGCTCCTGCAGGTTGCAAGAGCGTTGGTTCATAAACCAAATTTTCTTATTCTTGATGAGCCAACCTCCGGGCTGGATGTAATCAAAGGGGATAATTTATTTAAATATTTAAGAAAAGAATGTGATAACAGAAACTGTACGGTACTTGTTTCCTCACATGATCTTGGTTTGTTGGAGGAGTATTGTGATCAGGTTTTATTAATAGAAGATGGTAAATTAAAATTTTTCGGTAAAATTTCCGACTTCTTTTTACAGTACTCTTATGAAAAATTAGCGCGAATTACTTTTGATGGATTGTTATCGCTTAACAATCAAAGTGATTTAATGTCTTGTTGCCCTTGTTCGATTGAAGAAAATGAAATAACAATACGTGAAGATTATTTTCTTAAGCTGCCTGTTCTTATCGGTAAGTTACAGGAACTTGTTTCAATAAAAAATATTACTTTTAATAATTTGACACTGAGACAAATAATTTTGGAAGGATCTGATAATGAATTTTAAAAAAGAAAGTTTTGGTCTTTCATCATTTGTCATCGTTGTAGAAACAGAGCTTAATGCACTTAAGTCAAATAAACACATAATATATAGCAGCTTATTGACTCCAATTTTGTATTATGTTTTTTATGCAATAGGAATTCAGTCAACATTTGGAGATATATATTTTCATGGACAGTATATGTCCTTTTTGTCATTTGCATTTGCTGGCATTTTGATTATGTGCTTATTTCAACAAATGAATCAAAGTGTCTATAGGTTGGTTATAGATAAGCGATGGAATATTTTGCCGATTAAACTTGAGAGTGGTATTAATCCTGAGTGTTATGTGTTGGGCATTTCAACACTTCCTTTTGTAGTAACACTACTTCAATTAATAATTCTTTTGGCTATTTCAATGATTACTGGTATGCGGATAAGTCTTTGGCAAGTTATTGGCATGTTTTTGTTGTTGTGTATTTTCATTGTATTCTGGACATCAATTTTTTCCTGTATTGCATTGCTAATTAATGATTACAAACAGCGAGATTTTATTTTGGGTGTAGTAATGACGCCTTTGATTTTTGCCGCACCACTATTTTATTCTCTTGATAATGCTCCTATGATTCTTCAAGTTATATCAAGATGTAATCCGCTAACATACCAGCTGGAATTAATAAGAGACGTAATGATTGGATATTTTGACTGGGGATTACTGGTCTTTTTCTTAATAATCAGCATAATTGCATTGCTCTTTTCAGGAAGTGCACTAAAGAGAGTGGATTATACAAATGAAGAACATTAAGTCTCTTTTGCTTTATAGGCTCAGAGCGAAGAGATAATTAATTCAAATGATTAAAGTGCTCTAATTGAATAGGAGTACAATGGTTTATCTATGAGCAAGAACGTGCCGTCTACACGTTTTTGCCGTCTTGAAGGCGCTTTCCGATTTGGCACAGGGAAGCAAAGACGAAAGGATAACAATGGATTGTTCCTCAGAAACCCCCCAGAATTATTCCGCTCACGCAGCTGTTGATTTGCACAGCATGCATTCGCATACCTGCGGAGAGCTTCGCGCAGAGCATATCGGTCAGACCGTTACGCTCACTGGTTGGGTTTGGCGTCGTCGTGACTTTGGAGGCCTGATTTTTGTTGACCTTCGTGATCGCGAGGGTTTGACACAGATTCTATTTGACCCAGATGTTGATGCAGAAACATTTGCAACTGCAGAGACTATTCGTCCTGAGTGGCCCGTTTTGATTTCTGGTACGGTTCAGCATCGTTCTGAGGGTCAGACTAATGAGGCTCTTGCTACCGGTGAGGTAGAGGTACTTGCTTCCAAGATTGAGGTTCTTAACACCAGTGCAGTTCCACCATTCCAGATTGAGAATCACATTGATGTTAACGAGGACCTTCGCCTGAGATATCGCTACGTTGACCTGCGTCGTCCTCAGATGGCACAGAATCTTCGTATGCGTTCTGATTTTGCATTTGCGCTTCGTGAGGCTTTCCATAAGCGTGACTTTACCGAGGTAGAGACTCCAGCGCTGTTTAAATCTACTCCTGAGGGCGCTCGTGACTTCCTGGTTCCATCCAGAATGCAGGGCGGAAACTTCTACGCACTGCCACAGTCTCCACAGCTGCTGAAGCAGCTGCTGATGATTGGCGGCGTTGAGCGCTACTACCAGATTACTAAGTGCTTCCGCGATGAGGATCTTCGCGCAGATCGTCAGCCTGAGTTTACGCAGGTTGATATGGAGATGGCATTTGTCCGCGAGGAAGATGTCATGACAGAGCTTGAGGATATTCTGGGCGATGCATTTGCAAAGATGGGCATTGAGTTCCCAGCTCCACTGCGCAAGATTCAGTACTGGGACGCAATGGATACCTACGGCTCCGATAAGCCTGATACCCGCATTGGTATGGAGCTCCACGACGTCTCTGAGGTCTTTAAGCAGTCTAGCTTTAAGCTCTTTAGCTCTGCTGCAACAACTGATGGTCAGTACGTCAAGGCAATCAACGTTAAGGGCGCAGGCACCTGGCCACGCTCTCAGGTTGATAAGCTTGCCGAGGTAGCTGCTGGCTTTGGTGCTAAGGGACTTGCATGGGTCGCCTTCAAAGAGGACGGTTCCGTGGGAGGTCCTATCACCAAGTTCTTCTCGCCAGAAGAGCTTGAGGCATTGCGTGCAGAGATGTCTGCTGAGGCAGGGGACTTGATTCTTTTTGCTGTGGGCGGTCGCCTGGAGACAGATGAGATTCTTGGCGGTATGCGCCTGCATATGGCAAAGGTCCTGGATGTACCGCGAGAAGGTCATGATTTCCTCTGGGTTGTCAACTTCCCACTGTTCCACTGGGATGAGGAGACTCAGTCTTACGCCTCTGAGCACCAGCCCTTTACGCTTCCTCGCGAGGATGAGCTTGACCTTCTGGACACCAATCCTCTGGCTATGGGTTCGTATACCTACGACTTTGTTATGGACGGCTTTGAGGCTGGCGGCGGCGGAATGCGTATCCACAACGCTGAGCTGCAGCTTAAGATTCTGGAGAAACTCGGCTTTACTGAAGAGCGCGCAAAGGCTCAGTTTGGGTTCTTGATGGAAGCTCTGACGTTTGGCGCACCTCCAATGGGTGGCTTTGCACTTGGTCTTGACCGTGTATGCATGCTGCTTGCAGGTGCCGATTCCATCCGCGACGTTATGGCATTCCCAAAGACTACTTCCGGCTCTGATTTGATGTCGAGCGCTCCTTCGCCTGTTTCTAATGAGCAGCTCAAGGAGGTTTCGCTTCAGACGCTTCCAAAAGAGGCATAAGCAAATCAAGCAAAGCAAGACAGTAAGGTACGTGGTGTTTTAACAATGAATGATGCTTTTGTAGAAGAAATAGCTCCATCTGCTCGCGCTGAGTTAAAGGTAATCTTGGACCATTTTGGCGCGTATAAAAAGGACTTTGTTATGTCGGGACTCTGCGTGTTTGCAGAGTCCCTACTCGAATTAGTGATTCCTGTACTCATGGCTCAAATTGTTGACCAGGGTATTTTGCAAGGCAACCTTCAGACTGTTTTTGTAAACGGTACCGTTATGGTTGTCTTTGCTCTTCTCGCCATGTTTGCCGGCATTGGCTATGCTCGCTACTCGGCAAAAGCGGCCATGGGACTAGGCGCCCAACTCAGACAAGATGAATATCGCCGTATGGAAGAGTTTGCTTTTGCAAATCTTGATAAATACGATTCATCCTCTTTGGTAACGCGTTTGACCTCTGATGTAACCATTATTCAGAACGCCTTTGCAATGGGCACGCGCCCGTTTATGCGTGGACCAATTATGCTGGTCATGGGCTTGGTTATGGCGTTTATTATGAGCCCAGAGCTGGCGGTTGTGTATTTTGCCGTGTTGCCTTTCCTAGCTATTGCGCTCTTCTTTATTGTGAAGCGTGTTGGCCCTTTGTACCGCGTTATGCAAGGTGCAATGGATAAGCTTAACGAGGCTCTGCAGGAAGATTTTGCGGCTGTGCGCGCTATTAAGGCGTATGTCCGAGAAGGATATGTCTCTGATCGCTTTGAAAAAGTTAATACGCAGTACGCGCAGACTGCTACAAAGACCTTTGGAACGTCCGTCTTAAACCTGCCTATTTTCCAGGCTTCAATGTATGTCACTAATGTGGCTATTCTTTGGTTTGGTGGCCAGATGATTATGGCTGGCAGACTGGGCGTTGGTGAGCTCACGGGCTTCATGAGTTACGTACTGCTTATCATGAACTCTCTTATGATGATTTCTGGCGTGTTCTTGCTTACTGCTCGCGCCATTACCAGTGTGCGTCGAATCGGAGAGATTCTTTCCGAGGAGCCTGCTATTGAGTCTCCAGAGCACGGCCTGACTGATGTTAAGAACGGCGCGGTTCGTTTTGAAAACGTGTCCTTCAAGTACAGCCAGAGCGCTGAAGAGGACGTCCTTGAAGACATTAACCTCTCGTTTGCGCCAGGCTCTACCGTTGGTATTCTCGGCGGCACCGGCTCCGGAAAAACTACCCTTATCCAGCTGATTGCTCGCTTGTACGATGCAACTGAGGGCACCGTGTTTGTTGGCGAGAATGACGTCCGCTCCTACAATCTTGTTTCACTTCGTGACGCAGTGTCTGTTGTCCTTCAGAAAAATGTGCTGTTCAGCGGCACCGTCCGCGACAACCTGCTCTGGGGAGATCCTAATGCAACTGATGAAGAGCTGCTTCATGCGTGTTCTATTGCATGCGTTGATGAGTTTCTTGACAGGATTGGTGGCTTGGACGGAGACCTTGGTCAGGGTGGTGTTAATGTCTCTGGTGGCCAGAAGCAGCGTCTTTGTATTGCGCGAGCGCTTTTGAAGAAGCCAAAAATTATCATTTTTGATGACTCTACCAGCGCGGTTGATACGGCAACCGATGCAAAGATCCGCGCAGGCTTAGCTGAGCTTGCTGACATGACAAAGATTATCATTGCCCAGCGTGTGAACTCGGTTATGGACTCAGATCAGATTGTCGTTCTTGATAACGGTAGGGTCCATATGACTGGCACTCACACAGAACTTCTCGCCAAGAGCCCTATCTATAGAGAACTCTATGAGTCGCAGATTGGCGGTAGTCAATCGGACATTGATGCTGCTGGTAAGGAGGTGTCACATGGCTAATCGCACAGGAGGAGCACGTCCTCAAAACATCGGACATACCATTAGAGTGTTTGTCTCGTACTTAGGTCATGCCAAAAAGCGTCTTATGTTGGTGGCACTTCTTGTTTCTATCAGTGGTTTAGCAGCGCTCCTTGGTACCTACATGATTAAGCCTGTTGTTGCTGCAGTGGGCAGGGGAGACGTAAACGCATTTACCAACCTCATTGTATTTACAGCGGTTGTGTATGCAATTGGCGCTCTTACCAGTGTTGGTTACACGCAAATTATGGTTCGTGCTGCTCAGAGGATTGTTTTTGACATCAGACGAGACCTTTTTGAGCACATTGAATCGCTGCCCCTAAGATTCTTTGACCAGCGTACCCGCGGCGACATTATGAGCTTCTTTACAAATGACGTGGATACCATCTCGGAAGCGCTCAATAACAGCTTTGCCAACCTTGTTCTGGCGTTTATTCAGATGGTTGGTACTCTTGTGCTGCTCATTGTTCTTAACTGGCAGTTGACGCTTATTACCGTTCTCTTTGACGTTTTGATTGTGTTTTATGCACGCTACGCAAGTAAACGCTCTGCCAAGCATTACTCGGTGCAGCAAAAGAGCCTTGGTGTCCTTAACGGTTTTGCAGAAGAAACTATCTCTGGCCTCAAGGTGGTTAAAGTTTTTAACCACGAAGATGCAAACTTTGCTGATTTTCTAAAGGTTAATGAGGAGTTACGACACTCTGGAACAAGTGCTCAGGGTTATGCGGCAACTATGGTTCCTATCACGGTTTCATTGACGTATATCAATTACGCCGTGGTCACCGTGGTTGGCGCTCTGCTTGCGGTAAACGGACACGCGGACGTTGCAAGTCTTGCATCCTACCTGGTCTTTGTTCGTCAGGCAGCCATGCCGTTTAACCAGTTCACACAGCTCTCCAACTTCCTGCTTACCGCTCTTGCTGGTGCCGAGCGCATCTTTGCGGTTATGGAAATGACTCCCGAGGTTGATGAAGGCAAGGTTGACCTGATTCGCGTTAGTGGTTACGAGTCAGGAGAAGAGTCCTGGGCTTGGGTCACACCATCTGGCGAGAAAACCCCTCTTGCTGGAGACGTTCGCTTTGATGACGTTACCTTTGGATACGACGATGATCAGACGGTCCTTGCAAACCTCACCCTGTTTGCAAAACCTGGCCAGAAGATTGCGTTTGTCGGCTCAACCGGCGCTGGTAAAACAACCATTACCAACCTTATTAACCGCTTCTATGATGTCCGTAGCGGAACCATCACTTACGATAGCATTCCTATCAACGACATCAAGAAATCTGCATTAAGGTCCTCTCTTGGCATTGTTTTACAGGACACACATCTGTTCACAGGTACCATCGCGGACAATATTCGTTTTGGTAAGTTAGACGCCACTGATGACGAGGTTATTGCTGCAGCAAAGATTGCAAACGCAGATAAGTTTATCCGTCGTATGCCACGTGGCTACAACACCGTACTTACCTCAGACGGCGCTAACCTTTCTCAAGGTCAGAGGCAGCTTTTGGCTATTGCACGTGCTGCAATTGCCGATCCTCCCGTACTCATTCTGGATGAGGCAACTTCCAGTATTGATACGCGTACCGAGGCACTTATCGAGAAGGGCATGGATGCCCTAATGGCAGGCCGTACTGTCTTTGTGATTGCCCATAGGCTGTCTACGGTTCGTAATTCGGACGCCATTATGGTTCTGGAGCACGGTCGTATTATTGAGCGCGGTACTCACGATGAGCTTATTGCAAAGCATGGAGAGTATTATCAGCTGTATACGGGCTCGCGCGAGCTGGAGTAGGGGCGTTTTATGTTTGAAGCTTTAGCGGTTGCTCTTGGCGGAGCACTTGGTAGTTTAGGTCGCTGGCAGTTGGGAATCCTCTTTAAACAGTGGATTCCTAACCTGCCAGTTGGTACGTTTGCTGCAAATGTTGTTGCAGGTTTGATTATTGGCTTTGTGACGGGACTTGATCTTGCAAGTCCACTTCAGCCGCAGGTAAAGCTATTTTTAGCTGTGGGCCTTTGCGGAGGACTTTCGACCTTCTCGACCTTCTCAAATGAAACGTTGACCTTTATTCAAGCAGGTAACTGGACTGCTGCAGGAGTGAACATTGCGGTCAACGTTGTTACTTGCCTGGTTGCTGTATTCATTGGATTGAAATTATCAGCTGTCGTGTCTTAGTTCTAACAATTCGATCGTCTAAATTAAAAGCTAGTTATCCGTTGTTGGATAGCTAGCTTTTAATTTGCTTTTTAAATACCGTCGTTGCGCTTTATTTTGTCATCTTAGGCAGTACAAAGAGCACAATTCCCATGGTAACAAGAGGGATACAAGCTACGCACACAAGTACAAAGAGTGCATTTTGAGCTCCTGCAAGGGTGCTCGTAGCTAAGTCTGTAGCTCCAAGCTGAGAAGCCGCTACAACACCAGCAATAACGCTGGTTCCCATAGCGCCAAAGAGCTGCTGCATTGTGTTAATAACAGCATTTCCATCTGCTTTGCGGTCTTCTGGCAGATGTCCCAAGGCTACCGTAAAATTGTTTCCCATCTGAAGTGCCTGGCCAATGGCAAAGATAGCAAAAATATATGTGATCATTTCTACGGTAAGCACGTGAACAAAGAGCAGCAAAAGGAGCATGCTGGTAAGGCAACAAAGAATGCCTGTAACAATAGGTTTTTTAGCTCCTAGCTTGTCTAAAATCTGGCCAGAAATTGGTGCCATAACTGCGCCAATAGCACATCCTGGAAGCATCTGAGCTCCCGCTGCAGTGGCACCTGCACCCAGTACTAGCTGGGAGAAGTTAGGCAGAAGATATGACTGACCAAGAATAATAAATTGCAGAGCAACAATAGCAAAGAGCGAGAGTATAAAGCCCTTCTCGCTAAATACCTCAAGGTTAATGATAGGAATTTTTGGAGATGCTTCAGATGGCTCCTGGTGTTTAAAGGAGTTCTCGTGACGTACAAAGAGCGTAAGTGAGCCCACAAAAATCATAATTGCGAGCAAAACAGGAATACTAAACAGGCCAAACGCGCTGGACTCGTCAATAACAAAGATGAGTGCAATAAAACTTATGGTAAGAAGTAGCCAGCCAAAGACATCAAAAGAAATCACTTCAGTCTCATGGCTCTGTTGGATTGAACTAATTCCCAGTACAAATGCCACAATCAAGAAGGGGAGAAGACCGGCAAAAATCATTCGCCAGCCAAGATGTTCTGCAATCCAGCCACCAGCCGAAGGTCCTACTGCAGGCGCAACGGCAGTAACAAGCATGCCAATGCCCATCATGACGCCCATGTTTTTAAGTGGGGCTTGCTCGGTGATGATGTTGAACATCAGTGGTAACGCTAGACCGGTGCCAATGCCTTCTAAAATACGGCCAAGCAGCAATAACATAAACGTTGGAGCAGCAAATCCACAAAGAATGCCGCTGATGTAGAAAATCATGGCTACAGTAAAGATACTTTTTGTCTTGAATCGTCTGTTTAAAAACGACGACATAGGCATGATAATAGCAAGAATCAAAAGGTACGAAGTAGTCATCCATTGTACCGTTGAGGTGCCAATAGAGAATTCCTCCATCAACGTTGGAAACGTCACGTTCATGGCAGTTTCTACGACAACTCCCGAGAAGGACATAATTCCTGTTGCAATTACAGAAAGAACAAGTTTTGCGTTGAGCTCTCTTTTAAACATTTAATCCCTTCTTTTCTCGGCGGTACATCGTAACACTATTCAAAGCAGGTTTTAATACTGTGGGCGTATTCGTCACGGTTCTATAAGTAGGCAAAAAAGAACGGGGTGGCTTAAACCACCCCGTTCTGCTTAACAATATTGCGTGTTAGCAAGCTGTTTATTTAGCTTTGCCCTGGTTAGCAACAGCGTTAATCTTTGCCTCAATGACAGCTGGATCGCCAATATAGTGCTTGTCTACAATGTTCCAATCCTTGTCAAAGGTGTATGCGCAAGGAATGCCAGTTGGGATGTTAACCTCAAGAATCTCTTCTGGAGTGAGGTGCTCAAACTGCATAACAAGAGCGCGAAGGCTGTTGCCGTGTGCAGCAATAAGAACACGCTTACCTGCCTCAAGCTGTGGCTTAATCTCCTGCTCAAAGTAAGGCCATGCGCGTGCAATGGTGTCCTTCAGGCACTCGGTGTAAGGAAGATCCTCTGCTGGAACATCGCGGAACATTTCCTGAACGTGAGGATCGCGCTCATCGCCTGGCTCAAGAGCTGGTGGCTGGACATCAAAGGAACGACGCCAAATCTTTACCTGCTCCTCGCCGTGCTCGGCAGCTGCATCAGCCTTGTTGAGGCCCTGAAGTGCACCATAGTGACGCTCGTTCAGACGCCAGGTCTTATGAACAGGAAGCCAGTTACGGTCAAGCTCATCAAGAACATGATTCAGAGTGTGAATAGCACGCTTGAGCAGAGAGGTGTAGCAAACATCAAAGTCATAGCCAGCCTCTTTGAGAGCACGGCCGCCAGCTGCTGCCTCCTCGTGACCAGTCTCGGTAAGGTCAACGTCAGTCCAACCAGTGAACAGGTTGAGCTTGTTCCACTCAGACTCACCGTGGCGAACAATAACAAGGTGCATGTACTGATCTTCAGCCATTAGGCTTCCTTTCTACGCGTCAAACTTTGTGCACCATACGTGGTAAACACCAAGTTTTTGGCAATACTTTACATACAGGTGCAAGACAAAACGCTTGCGAATAATATTCTACCGCACACCGAAAAATACGTGCGAATCAATGTCTAAAAGATTTTGCATACCGCGTGTGCCAACTTTGAACTGCCTCCCATTTCTTGGACATAAGAAATAGGAGGCAGTTCAAAACACACCTATGTCGGATAATCTGTTAAAAAGACGTATACATTACGCTGAAAATACCTCAAACGTGCAGAATATCTTCATTAGGTGTGTAATATGCCCGCAATTGTGCAGAATATCTGTCTTAGGTGTGTTCCGTAGATACTAAATTTATCGATAGTTAAATTTTTTATATTTCTCTATTCATGTTTAAGCATATTAGATGAAGTTTATGCATAGAGATGCATATCAGG
>CALGXY010000008.1:0-1108 GCA_937935155.1 uncultured Atopobium sp.
CGCCCAGAGCCATCTGCAGGTAGTAGACGTTTTCGCGCAGGTGAGCGGCAACCTCGCGGTCGATGACGCCCTCAAACTGCAGGCGCGAAATCTGGTCCAGCTCAATACGCAGCGCGTTTTCTGCCACGTCGTCGGCGTACTTTCGAGCATCCGCAAGTTGCTGCCTAAAGTGCGGCGATATCTTGTGTGAACTCAGATTGTAAGGTAGCTGGTAGGAGGCTTGAGTATCGCTGGAACCATGCTCCTTGTTGATATTGATGCGACTCCAAATAGACTCAATTACTGATTCATGGTCAATCATCAGGTTTGACGCGACAATAGCCATCTGCTCGTCGTCGCCGTTAGCAATACGCTCCAGGTCGTCGAGCTCAGCGTATTCCATCTCAAGCGCATACAAACAAGCCTGGTAGTAGGACTGATCTGCGTCTTCTAGGTGTCTGATACTACCATCGATGATGCGCTGAGCAGCTAGTTTAAGCTCGTGGAGGGCAACGGCAATCCGTGAGCGGTGGTTTGTCTTTGAGGCAATGTTTGCGAAGGGTCCATAATAACCTACTGACCTGCGGATTGAAGTAATATCGTCGACAATTTGGTCCCACGGAATGGGATTTTTTGTTTTGATGTGGCGCTCGCGCAGTTGCTCAAGGCACTCCTGCTGAACCTCGGTTCCGTGAAGTACTAACTCTTTTATCAGCTTGCTTGAGTTAGGCGCCGTAAAGTGAGACGCAAATAGGCGATTGGTGTAGCGCGCAATATTCAAACGAAGTGCAGGTAAATACTTTGCATTGGCGTTTTCCGACTGCAGCAAACTCCTGAGCTCTGCAAGCGTTGCTTCCAAAACAGCAATCTCTCCCTTGTGGAGGCGTTCGGGCAGGTCAGAGTCTGCTTCCGGAGACTTTGACAGCACCGGTAGCAGATTGTCTGCCAAGAGTAACGTGGCGAGAATAACGCCGGCGGCGATGGTAATCAGCAGATCCCTTTGTGGAAATGCTGCTCCGGACTGGGTCATGAGTGGCAAGGTGAGGATAATCGACAACGTTACTGCACCTTTTGCGCCCGCAATGGTGGTGACCAGCACGTTCTTGATGAGCTCGGCCGACGTGATGGA
>CALGXY010000009.1:0-1060 GCA_937935155.1 uncultured Atopobium sp.
TCAACACCTCATCCCATACAGGGGTATCGCGGAGCAATTCTTTCACACTCTGCCACCCCTCTTTATTGCGCTCCTTCATGGCCCGCGCCCATAGGTGAGTGTACTCATGGATAGGCGTGTTAGGGTTCAAACCATCCTTGGTAAGATAAATCTTACCGCCAACAGTCCAACCATACAGCGTACCAGATGGCGTCTTCATGAATTGCACATGATCCGTTATCTTCAGGTCTTCCTCAATGGCATTATCCAAACCTTTTAATACCTTTGTGCCATCAGCACTTGAGACGACAGTATGATGATCCTGCATAGCAGGGGAGGCGGTCTCAAGTGCTCTTTTTTGTTTCGCACTCAATTCCACCCCTTTTTGTTCTCCAAGCATTGCTGCTGCCTGCTCATCCGAAACCACTTCAACAGGTACACCTGCACGCTTCAAACCTTCCAATGCCGCATCAGTAGCCAAGCGTTGAGATTCAGTATCTGCCGAAAGAAGAACATTACTGAATTGTTTCAAAACGACATTACCAGTATTATCATCCTTAGCTTCTTGTTCCACCTCTTTTTCTGATGGATAAGGATTATCCAGTGCTCCATCGGAAACCTCCTCCTCACCTTTCACCGTAGGAGCTTCGTAAGCAAAGTTATTGTAACCAGCATTATAACGAGCCTTTTCTTCACCTTGGATAATCACAATTGCTTTCCCAGCAGGACTTTCTGCAACAAGAAATTCCTTATCAGTTCCGAGTCTCAAGTCATCAGCACCAATGCTCTTTGCCGCACGCAGCATCTTTTGCAGGTCTGCTAATTGACAGCAGACAACGTTGCCATCCTGAAATTTAATGTAAGCCAAAGCTCCGTCCACCTCATATTTTTTTGCCTTTTCTGCTTTCATTCTTGCCAGCGCACCATTGACAAACTCCAGAAGCGGCTCAGTCTGTAAGCCTGTAGGAATAGTTTCTTTAGGGATGGCACCTCTCCAGTCTGGGAATTTCCCCTCAATGACATCACCTTTACTGGTAATAATTTTACCCTCTTTTGCTTCATCATAAGCCTCTTTATGCGC
>CALGXY010000010.1:0-7527 GCA_937935155.1 uncultured Atopobium sp.
CGGAGTATCTCAGATTAAAAGAAACGAATCTGAGCAAAAACTTTCGCTTATTGAACTTTTGTATAAAAGGTTTAAACCATATTTTGGAAAAACTGAAGATCAGCTTGCAGCTAAGTTTAATATAAGCAAATCAAAAGATAAATGTGCACGTATCACTAAACATATTTTAGGCATTGCTGAAGACCAGAAAATTGAAGAGTTTGAAAAGGCTGGCATTAAGCCTAAAACAATGAGGCTTAAATCAAATGGGGTACCAAAAGAATCTGTAAGCTTTAAAGTCTTTGATTACTTTAAAGTTGCTGAGGAATCATTTGAAGAATCTGATTTATATCACGACCTTTTATGTAAATATTTATTTGTAATTTATAGGGAAAACTCAGCAGGTGATTTTGTTCTCTCAAATATTTTGCTCTGGCAAATGCCTGACTCTGATTTAATATTTGCAGAACAATGTTACCTTCAGATGCAAAAGAATATTAAAGCTGGACGAGCTGACATAAGTGTCAAGGCGTCTGAAAATAAATGTTGTCATGTAAGGCCTCATGCCAGAAACAAGTTAGATACAAAACCTCAACCATATGGAAAGCCTGAGGTTAAAAAGTGTTTTTGGTTGAATAGCTCTTATCTTGCAGAAGAAATATCTGAAGGGCTGTCCCTTAAAGATTAAGTTGATCTTCTTGGTTATCTGAATTAGACTGACTTTTTGTCCGGTCGATCGGTTAGTATAGTAAACACAAAATTGGTCCACAGCAGCGATAGGAGAAACGTGGCCAAAGCAATTACTGTAGCCGAGCTCTTTGCGGGAGTCGGTGGATTTAGACTTGGCTTAGAGGGTTATAAAGACTCTTCTAATAAAGCTAATAACCTGCCAAAAGCGGGAACGTTTAAAACTATATGGGCAAATCAGTGGGAACCGCCTGGATCTCCTACAAGGCAGTTTGCCGCAAATTGTTATAAAACTCATTTTGGTAATGATTCAGTCGTAAATGAGGACATTAATAAAGTTCTTAATGAGTATGACCAGGGTCTACGCGATATTCCTTCGGTCGATATGGTCGTAGGTGGATTTCCTTGCCAGGATTATTCAGTAGCTAAGCCTTTATCTCAATCGGGAGGTATTGAAGGAAAAAAGGGTGTTCTTTGGTGGGACATTTATAAATTCTTAAAAATTCAATTAGATAAGTCTCCTGAGAATGCAGAGTGGTGTCTTTTAGAGAACGTTGATCGTCTCCTTAAAAGTCCTGCATCTCAGCGTGGTAGAGATTTTGCAATTATTCTTAGCTGTCTTGCTAGCCTTGGATATTGTGTTGAATGGCGTGTGGTAAATAGTGCGGCATACGGCTTTTCACAAAGAAGAAAACGTGTATATATTCTCGCACGTAGAAACGCTAACTGGGAACTTTCAGAACGCTTAACTTCAGGGATTATGTCCCGAGCATTTCCTTTTAATCCTATGGGCAATATCTCTTATGTTGATATTCCAAAAGATCCGTTTGTTGCTACAAAGGATTTTAATTCTGAGAGATCTAAAACATCTCCGTTTTTAGACGCTGGTGTGATGGTAGATAACCGTGTTATTACCTGTAAAGTTGAAGAGGTTTATAAAGGTCAATTTAAAACACTGGGAGATGTTCTTTCTCCAGAGATTGAAGTTCCAGAGAACTATTTTGTTGATAGTTCACAACTTTATCGTTGGGAATATCTCAAAGGATCAAAACGCGAAGAACGCACCAATAAGCACACAGGTCAATCGTACTTCTATTCAGAAGGCTCTATGGCATTCCCAGATCTTCTCACTAATCCTTCAAGAACAATTCTTACAGGAGAGGGAGGAGCAAGTCCTTCTCGCTTTAAACACATCATTAAAGTAGGCGAGAGGTATCGCAGGCTTGTTCCAGATGAGCTTGATCAGCTACAGGGTTTTCCTAAAGGCTGGACTAATACGGGAATGAGCGACAATAATCGTGCATTCTGTATGGGAAATGCTCTTGTTGTAGGTGTGGTAAATCGCATCGGAAAAGAAATATACAAAGAATTGTAAGGTCAAGGCGTCTATCAAATCCTGATAGACGCCTTTTCTTACAACCAAATTGCTTCACGAACTCCAAATATTCGATTTATTAAAGAACGTTCAAGAATGACGCTCTTCTCGATAACAGAATGTGGCATAATGCCACTGTCGAAGTAACAATTAATGTTAGTCATTAGTAGCATTTAACAGAGGGGTTTCTATGGCTAAAGTTGCAGTTATCGGTTGTACCCACGCAGGCGTTTTTGCCACTTCTTCAATCCTGGGTGCACACCCAGATTGGGAGGTTCACGTCTTTGAGCGCAATGACACGGTTTCCTTCCTGTCTTGCGGTATTGCTCTTTGGGTAGGTGACCACGTAAGCGATCCTAACAAGATGTTCTACAGCTCTCCAGAAGCCCTTGCAGAGGCTGGCGCTCACGTTCACATGACCACCAACGTCACTTCCGCAGACGTTAAGACCAAGCACGTTGCTTGGGAAGACCTTAAGACTGGCGAGACTTTTGAGGATGACTTTGACTACCTCGTAGTTACCACTGGCTCAAAGCCAATTGTTCCACCACTACCTGGTATTGACGGACCTCGCGTTCTTCAGTGCAAGAACTGGGCCGATGGCCGTCGCATTCACGACACCATGGCAGAATCCAAGTCCGCTATTGTCATCGGTGCTGGCTACATTGGTGCCGAGCTTGCAGAGCAGCTATCCGAGCGTCAGAAGGCTGTTACCCTCATTGACATGCTTCCTCGCGTTCTTGCAAAGAACTTTGATAAGGCAATCACCGATCAGGTTGAGGATGCTTACAAAGAGCACGGCGTTACCCTTGCACTTGGCGAGAAGGTCATGAGCTTTGAGGACAATGGCGATTCCGTCACCGTTGTTACCGATAAGGGCTCCTACACTGCAGATTACGCAATTCTGGGCATTGGCTTCCTGCCTCGTACTGACCTCTTTGACGGTCAGCTTGATATGCTGCCTAACGGCGCTATCAAAGTTGACGAGTACATGCGCACCAGCGAGCCTGGCGTCTTTGCAGCTGGCGACTCTGCTTCCATTATCTTCAACGTCACTGGCAAAGAGGACTACATTCCTCTGGCAACCAATGCTGTCCGCCAGGGTCTGCACGTTGGTCCTAACATGCTTGAGCCAACCGCTGCTTATGCAGGTACTCAGGCTTCCAGCGCAGTTCAGCTCTACAACTACTCCATGGCTGCAGCAGGCCTCACCGTTGAGGGCGGCAAGGTTCGTGGCTACGAGTACGATTCTGTCTCTATCACCGAGAACTACCGTCCTGAATTCATGCTGACTACCGAGCCAGTTACCGCTACACTCGTCTGGGATCCAGAGACTCGCCTTATCAAGGGCGCACAGTTCTTCTCGACACATGACGATGTTGCTCAGGCAGCAAACGTTGTTTCCGTTGCTATTGCTGCTGGTATGACCATCGACAACCTTGCAGCTGTTGACCTTCTGTTCCAGCCAAACTTTACCAACCCAGTCAACTACATTGGCTCTGTTGCTATGGCTGCCTGCGCAAAGGCCAAATAAGTTCCGCACATATTGCAGTAAAAGAGAAGGAAGCTGGTGGAGGTGCCAGCTTCCTTCTTTGCTATCGAGCCTGAGTCTAGCTCGATTGATGTCTGTTTTGGACGATCGTGCGTCAATCTTGAAACGACGCCTTGCTTGAAACAGTGATTTGCTTGAGATGATGGCTATCTTGGCTTTCTGCTTACTACGGCAATGTAGTTGAGGTCGTCAGCATGATCGTTGAAGAACGTAAACATGCTGGTAAACATTTTAGTGTTCTCGGGTTTGAGACCGTTTCTGATAACCCTCAGAGCGCCGTCAGCGCCCTCGTCAGCAATAAGTCCCGCTGGATTCATGAGCGTCATCTTGCCGTTTTTAGTTTCTGGGCAGAAACCTGCTGACTCAAAGAGATTCTTCCAACCTGCAAGGGTCAGAGGCTTTACGTTGACGTTGATGGTTCTTGAGAGTTCGTGGACCAGTTCATCGTCTTCTTTGAGTAGAAGAACGTCATGGGTAAGCAGCACGCCACCTAGCTTGAGTACGCGTGCATACTCTTTTACGGCTGCCTCTTTCTGCTGATCAGAGAGCATAGTGAGCATTGCTTCGTTGATTACAACATCAAAGCTATTATCGGGGTAGGAGAGGTTTGTAGCGTCTCCTTGTTCCACCGTCACGTACTGCTCAATGTTGTTTCTCGCGATATTTTCTTTTGTTTTAGGGAGCACATCTGCATTTAGGTCAATTGCCGTTACATGGCAGCGGAAACGTTTTACCAGCTCAACCGTAGTGGTTCCAATATTGCAAGCTACCTCAAGAATCTGAGTTTCTGGCGTAATCTTTACGGAATTAAGTAGCCAATTGGTTGCTTCAATACCTCCGGGACGCAGTCTTGTCTTGCCCATACGGAGTAAAAACTCGTGACCAGCTTCCATACTAAGACCCCCTTCATACTATGAAAGAATAAAGTTAGCTAAATCTAACTGATACAAGTTAAGCACATCGCTACCTGCGAAAAAAGCCAAATTAATTGCTATTTTTGAAACAATTTAGCAGGTAGATTGCGACAAAAAATAACCTATATGTCCAATCGTTCTTTTTGTGCATTTTCTTTAGCAGTTTATAAGTTTATAGTGGACGCAAGGTAAGGGCGACTTACTAATTTTCGCAGGTAATTGATGCGGAATACTAAGGAGGAAGTTATGTATTACTCTGCTGGAACGTATGAATCGTTCGCTAAGCCAGAAAAGCCCAAAGATGCCGACAAAAAATCAGCCTATATCATTGGAACAGGACTTGCAGGTCTAGCTGCTGCGTTTTATCTTGTCCGCGATGGCCAAGTAAAGGGTACAAGAATTCACCTGCTCGAGAAGCTTGAGCTTGCAGGCGGAAGCTGCGATGGCCGCAAAGATGTAAGCAAGGGTTTCTACATGCGCGGTGGCCGAGAGATGGACAACCACTTTGAGTGCATGTGGGATATGTTCAGAGACGTTCCATCTATTGAAACACCTGGTGTCTCGGTACTTGATGAGTACTACTGGCTCAACAAGCACGATCCTAACTACTCGCTCTGTAGAGCTTCTGAGAAGTGCGGCAAAGATGCCCACACAGATAAGAAGTTCAAGCTTGATAAAGAGTCTTCACTTGCGCTTGCCAAGCTGTTTATGACTCCCGAGAAGGACCTTGAGGGCAAGAAGATTAGTGACGTACTTCCTGATTCTTTCTGGAACACTAACTTCTGGCTTTATTGGCAGACCATGTTTGCGTTCCAAAGATGGTCCTCTGCTCTTGAGATGAAGCGCTATCTTTGCAGATTCTGTCACCATATTGACGGTCTTCCTGACTTTACTGCGCTGCGTTTTACCAAGTACAACCAGTATGAGAGCATGATTTTGCCACTGGTCAGGTATCTTGAGAATCACGGCGTAAGCGTTGACTACGGTATGGACGTCAAGAACGTCATCATCAACGACACCAATGGTAAAAAGGTAGCTACTCAAATTGTTTACGAGAAGAACGGCTCACAGCAAACCATTGATCTAACCGAAGACGATTTGGTGTTTATCACCAATGGCTGCTGCACCGATACCTCTTGCTATGGTGATCAAAATACTGCTCCTGACATCAGCAACGTTAGAAATGGCGTAGGGGAGTCCTGGGATCTGTGGAAGAACATTGCAGCTCAGGCCAAGCATGGTGAGTACGGCAATCCCGATAATTTCTGTAGTGACTTTGAGGCAACTAACTGGATGAGCGCTACCATCCAGACAAAAGACGAAGAGATTATCAAGAAGATTATTGGCGTCTGCAAGAGAGACCCAAGAGAAGGTAAGGTCACAACTGGCGGTATTGTAACCGTCAAAGATAGTACCGATAACTGGTACCTCTCGTGGACCATTAACCGTCAGCCACAGTTCAGAGCACAGGACAAGGACACTGTACTTATCTGGGTCTATGCACTGAGCACCAACAAGCCTGGTAACTTTGTAAAGAAGGCTATGCGTAACTGCACCGGCGAGGAAGTGTGCCAGGAGTGGCTCTATCACATTGGTGTTCCAACCAAGAAGATTGAGGACTGGGCCAAGAACCGCTGCAACACCACTACGTGCTTCATGCCTTACATCAACGCATTCTTCCAGCCAAGAAAGGCTGAGGACAGGCCTCTGGTTGTTCCTGAGGGTTCCGTTAACTTTGCCTTTATTGGACAGTTTGCCGAGACTCCTCGCGACACCATCTTTACTACGGAATACTCAATCCGTACTGGTATGGAGTCTGTCTACACGTTGATGGATGTTGATAGAGGCGTACCAGAGGTTTGGGGTTCTCAGTACGACATCAGAGAGCTTCTTAAGGCAACCTACTATGCCTTAGATAAGAAAACACTTGATAAGGCGCCGCTCTCGTTCAAGGAGAAGATGCTCTTAAAGGTAGCTCTCAAGGCCGTCAAGGGCACTGATATTGAGCTACTGCTAAGGAACAGCGGACTGATTAAGTAGATGTGCGGAGAAAACCGCAGAGATGCGGAGAAGCCCGCAGAGTCAAAACGATTAACTACACGCGAATAAACACGTGTAAGTAACATAAAAGTGGCTGCAGATGACACGTCAAATGCAGCCACTTTTTTACGATTCAGATATAACACTTAGAGATAAGACAATGTGTACTAGGTTGCATGCTCTGTAGACCTGTATCAATTAGTTAAAAATGCATGTGATACAAACAGCGAGAAAACAAATTATAATTTGTAGCGGTAAGAAAAATGTAATGGTGCTGCGTCCAACTTAAATCAAAATACAACACTATTTTGAGGAGATTATAAGATGAATGACTACTTAAAATTAAATCAAGATAGATGGAATAAGGTAAGAAATGACTATACCGAACCACTAACGCATGAAGAATTAGAAGAAGCTAGAAACAGTCCAATTTCTGTTGCATTAACGGTCGGGAAAAAAGTTCCAACAGAATGGTTTGAAAAGGCCAACGGAAAAAAGATATTAGGCTTAGCTTGCGGTGGCGGACAACAGGGTCCCGTTTTTGCTGCTAAAGGCTATGACGTAACCATAATGGATTTTTCTTCATCACAATTACAAAAAGACGAGATGGTTGCTAAAAGAGAAGGCTTAATGATCAATACCGTTCAAGCCGATATGACAAAGCCTTTTCCATTCGAAGATGAAACTTTCGATATTATTTTTAATCCAGTTTCGAATGTATACATTGAAGACTTAGAAAACATGTATAAAGAAGCCGCTCGCGTATTGAAAAAGGGTGGGCTGTTAATGGTCGGCTTCATGAATCCTTGGACGTACATGTATGATGCTGACGTTGTATGGGACCACCCCGATGAGGAATTACTTTTAAAGTTTTCAATCCCTTTTAATTCAAGAAAGCTTGAAGAGCAAGGCAAAATAACCATAGATCCAGAATATGGATATGAATTTAGCCATACCTTAGAAACTCAGATTAGAGGACA
>CALGXY010000011.1:0-3622 GCA_937935155.1 uncultured Atopobium sp.
AAGGTTTTGCGGCAGGTTAGCCACGCCAACTCCCGCAGAAACCGCTTCGAGCACGGCATCTACGTGCCTGAACTCTAGCCATGCCTCGGGGATTAGTTGCCGAGCCACAATCCTCACCACGCGACGAGCAATCACTACGTCGGTAGAACTCAGCTTCAGCGCGTCAAGTACCAGCGAAGACTCGCTCTTGCGCAGCGTAATCTGCCTCAGCTTGCGAGCAGCCTTCGCCTCAAGATAATCGTCTTCGTCAGTCATCAAATCTGCAATTTTGCACACCGTCTGCACCAACAACGGGTTTCTCGCCTTCAGCAGAGGGAGCACGTTATGGCGCATATACGCACGTAAATAGTGGGTGTCGGTGTTGGTGGCGTCCTCGTGCCAGTCCAGGCCGCGAGCCTTCAGCCAGTCTTTGAGCTGATCATGCGTGTAGTCGAGCAGCGGACGATAAATCAGCCCGCGGTGCCTAGGAATCGAGGCCAGGCCGCTCATGCCGGACCCGCGCATCACGTTCATCATGAACGTCTCCGTGCGATCGTCAGCCGTATGTGCTGTCAAAATCTTTGCCTTCTGGCGAGAAACCCCCTGTTCAGCGCAAAGTTTTTGAGCGAGTTCTCGCGCAGCGTCATACCGCACCCGACGACCAATTTCTTCCACGTTGCCGTCACGTTCCTGCGCAAGCTTTGCCACGTTCACACGCAGCACGGTACAGGGAATTCCCAGCGAGTCGCAAGTCTCTTGAACAAAGTGCTGGTCAGCATCTGCGTCTTCGCCGCGAAGCAAATGATTTACGTGCAGCACATGCAGGTGCTCTTTTGCGAAGCGCACAAGACCTGCGCCGTCACCAAGGTCAAGTGGCTCCGTTGCCGCCATGTGAAGCAGCGCCATCGAGTCGGCTCCGCCCGAGACCATAAGGATAACGGGTGCAGCTGCCTGACCACGTCGCGAGTTCTCTGCCTGGCCTCTGCGCAATCCATCTGCCTGGTCTTTTGCGACGAGAGCGTTCTTTTTATTGAAGTATGCGTGTACGGATGGCACTTAGCACCAATTTCTGTCCGGTGTGTTTGTTACAGTTATACCCGAAAGTTACTCAGTAGAAAGAAATTCATGAATCCCACGTTTCGCCTACATATTCTTGCCAGCGGATCAAAGGGCAACTGCAGCCTGTTAGAAACGCCTGATGGTCTCATTATGATTGATTGTGGAATCTCTAGAAAAGAAATTCTGCGTCGGTCTAAAGAACTGAACGTTAATCTGTCTGAGCTCGTGGCTATCTTTATTACGCACGAGCACACCGACCACGTCTCAGGTCTTTCGGTTGTCAGTAAAACTTTTGATGTTCCTGTGTTTGCTACAACAGGAACTGCCGCCGCGCTCTCAAGAAGAAGCTCCTGCTCAAATGTCACCTTTACCCTCGTTGACCAGGCGGGCTCTGTCCATATTGATGCCGCACCAGATGTTGAAGTGAGCACGTTCCCAACCTCGCACGATGTTTGTGAACCCATGGGCATGCGCTTTGATTTTCTTGCCGGCCCTGATAGGCGCATCGTAGACTCTGTGGGCTACTGCACCGACACAGGCGTTCTGACGCCCGAGGCTCTCGATTGCCTCTCTGACGTGCGCATTCTTGCTATCGAGTCCAATCATGACGAGCACATGCTGCTCACGGGACCCTATCCTTACATGCTCAAGCAGCGCGTCCACGGAGACTCCGGTCACCTATCAAACGAGTACACCGCGCAGGCGTTGCCGCAGCTTGTGGGCCCAAATACACGCTGCGTGGTTGGCATGCATCTTTCTCACGAGAATAACCGTCCAAGCATCGCAGTTAGAACGCTTGCTGAAGCGGTTGGTGCGCAGCCGCTCAACGATGTGTTTACCGAGGCACAGACTCCCAACGGCTCTCTTGCCATCTGCGTGGCAAGCCAAGATTGGCCGATGTCGCTGTAAGCTGCGCGCCTCTCGACGATGTCGCTCTAAGCTGCGCGTGTACGCTGACACACCGCGCGTCCCGGTTTCGAGACAACAAAAAAGCGAGAAAACCTTGGAGTTCCAAGATCTTCTCGCTATGCGAGGTGCCTGTAATCGGGCGTTGAACAGGCACGTCTAGCCGTACGCTCGGCTGCAGCTATACGTGCCTGGCAGGTCAACTACCAGGCACCTTACTGCCTGAGCAGCAGCTTGACTGACCGTCAAAGCCGCCGCTCAGAGCACTAGTATTAGTCGATTACAATCTTTGTGACGCTAGCCTGCTGATCCTGCTTTGGAACAGTAATGGTCAGGATGCCGCCATCAAGCTTTGCAGTTAGACCCTCTCGAGCTGCGTCCTTCAGATACACGCCACGAGTTGCCTGCCACTCAGAAGACTCTTTGTGCAGGTAGTTCTTGGCCTTCTCCTCCTCGGACTCCTTGCGAGTAGCGGTGATTGAAAGCCTACCCTCATTGAGCTCGACGTCGATGTTCTCCTTAGAAACGCCAGGGAGCTCGGCTGTTACCACGTAAGACTGACCTGCATCCTCAACGTTCATAACAAATGCATCGGACGATACGGAAGACAGAGCGGAATAAGGCGCGTCAAAGAAAGAATCAAATGAACCAAATGGCCACGTGCTCAGATTCCTTGCAATACGATCATAGGGAACTACATTCTTCATAGTAACCACTCCTTTACTGGTAGATGCCGTTATTGGCACTTCGTTGTTCATTCTCTGTTGTACCCTGCTTGCGCAAATTTATACAACTTTTTATAAAATTTTTAAGTCTTAATGACTAAGATTATCCTGCAGTTATGTACCACGTAGATGCGCGTGAGTCGACGCCAAATCACTCGTCCGTCTCACACGTCTGTCTGACGCAGTCGCGTAAATATCCAAGCAAAACTGTGCAGGATTGTGCGCGCTGCGGTATCATGTTTTATATCAATGTTTTGCGAGACTACGACAAAAGGACCATCGTGGACACCTCGAACAACCTTGAAAATAACGTTTCACCTGCGAATCAGGACCCTCGTTCTGACGCTCAGCAGGAGTTTGAATACGCTGAATCTTTTGAGCAGGAAGCCCAGCCAGCTGATGATGCCGAGCTTCACGCAACTGGTGCACAGCACTTCTCATCATCTGAGATTTCTGAGCATGCGAGCGAGGACGCTGCAAAGCAGCCATACGTTCGCCAGCACCGCCATCACAAAACAGTGGAGCCTATCAGCGACTTTACGATGCCGGGCGAGAAACTCGAGATTCCAGAGAACCAGGCCGCTGGCTTTGAATCCAGCAAAGGCGCTTACGCAAAGAAGGGTTGGCGCAAGCCAAAGAACGAGATCGCCCACCTTCGCAAAGACGTTCACTACGGCCAATACCTGCAGGTTCCTAAGGGTCAGCGCGACATTTTTGTCAGAAAAGAGCGCCGCTCAAATGCAGGATCGCTGATTGCCGCCATCATCGTTTTGGCCATCATTGCCGCAGTTTTCTATTTCCTCTGGACCTGGATGTCCACCAACTGGGGCGTTGCGATTCGCTAAACAGCAAAGCCGCGCGGTTCGCCAGCGGTAGCCGCAAAGTCGCGAAGTCGCGCGGTGTGTCGGCAACTGAGCCGCCCGCTGCGCGCCTGATTTCTGCAAAGAATCTGT
>CALGXY010000012.1:0-6096 GCA_937935155.1 uncultured Atopobium sp.
ATTGCATTTGGTTTACTGGTTTCTTCTATAGCAGCTATTTTAGGCTATTTCTCTGCACCAAAAGAGCTTCGCTCACCTGTTTATCTTTTCCAAGGGTTTGTTAGTCTTCTCTTAGCTCTTTACCTCGTTGCTTATGGCTTTGTGACCCTGCCGGTCGTCATTCCGACCATTGTAGGAATTTGGTTAATTGTAGAAGCCATTATTGCTTTCTTTAAAGGCAAACGTCTAGGATTGATTTTCCCTATTATTGGTAGCAATATCACGTGGGTAGCCTTGCTTGTATTTTTACTAGGTCTAGTGATTCTGTTCAATCCAGTGGCTACAGGTGTCTTTGTCGTTTATGTCATTGCCTTTTCATTTTTAGTTACTGGCTTCACCTACATTATTGAGGCCTTTCGTAAATAGTCTAGTTGCTATTTCTATCGCATTCAAAAAAGCTGGGAAATCATATTCTCAGCTTTTTCGTCTCTTTAATTATCACTTTTTCGCATTCCATTCTACGTAGAATTGCTCTAAGTATTCTTCCAAAAAGTGATGGCATAGTGCTCTAGCATTCGATAAGTTGCAATAATAACCGGTCGAGAATCAACTGCCTCCCATTTCTTGGACATAAGAAATGGGAGGCAGTTCATGACTGGGTGGCTGTTGCTTCTATTTTACTACCTGGGAGATCGTACGGTAATCAAGATACAAATGCGTTGCTTACAGTTCAATTTTGAATTATATTATCTGAGGGGCGTATGATAACCAAAGTAAAACACTATGACTATTTGAATTTTAAATAAGAATACTTACCAATAAAAATAATCTCATTGATTTAAAGTGATAATTGTATTTCTAATTGAAAGAAGTGTAAATAATTTTCATCTTACAATTATTATATTTTTAAAATTAAAGATGTCATTAGTATGGGCTAATGCTACTGAAGTTTAAAATTATTATAGGGAAGATTTATTATTTAAGTAGGAAAGGTGTCTATTATGGCTACTAGTGAAGCACAGAAAAGGGCGAGCGCTAAATATCGGAAGAATAACGTAAAGGCAATTATGTTTAATCTATATCCAAGCGATAGCGATTTAATAGAGTTCTTGGAAGGTAAAGAGAACCGTTCAAGCTACATCAAAGAGCTTATTCGCAAGGATATGAATAATTCAAAAAATTAGTTTGAGCTAGCGTCTGTATTTGGCGTTCTCGAATGCAATCTTGAAGTCTTCGAGGAGTTCTCGTGGGACCTTCTCTTGGTCGCCATGGTGAATCTCTTGCATAAACACATTGCTTATAGCTCCAATGAGCAGTTGAGGAGCAATTTTATCTGCAAGAGGCACAAATTCTAGAACATATCTTTTATCATCAATGGTAAGCCAGGTGACTCTCCAGCTACTGACGGTTCCCTCAATATCTGAAGCATGAGCCGAAGCAAAGACATTTTGATTGTTATCAAAGAGGTACACGACGCCATCTGCGTCAACGCCAACAAAACCGTCTGTAGCGCATTGCTCAAAACCAGAAACAATATGCGCGCCACTGGTCCAGAACACCCAGTTCTTCTCGCCAGCCATAGACAGACCTTTCTAAAACATCAAAAGTTTCTTGTTTAAATGGTAGTAGGAGGGAACTTTTAGGGCAAGTAAATTTCGTTCAAAAAGCATAGTTTACCTGCGAACTCAACCTGCTGTTGAGTGGCTGGAAACTGTTGCGATACCTAACTCAACTGATGCGTTCTTGTTGAACGTATTGTTACGACTCATAGTGAAATCAGCGGCCCGCAAGCTATTTCAGTAATAATGAGTTGAGAAAAGGAGCAACTATGACTACTTCATCTGAGACCCTTGGTCGTCGTATTGCACGTCTTCGTTTGGCTAGAACTGCAACGCAGGAGCGTCTGGCAAAAGAGCTGAACGTGAGCCCTCAGGCGGTGAGCAAGTGGGAGAACGACATTAACTATCCAGATATCTCGCTGTTGCCAGATCTTGCGCGCTTCCTTGGCGTGTCTGTTGACGAGCTTTTGAGTGGCGCAAGCGCTTCTACGCAGGAAACTGCGGCTGTCCAAGGGAACGCTGTTGCTCAGGAGGGTGCTGCTGTCAGGGAGAACGGTGCTGCCCAGGAGAGTGCTGCTGTCAAGGAGAGCGGAGCTGAGGTTGTTTATGTTGCAGCTGATGAGCCCGCAGAGATCGTAGAAGAGCCTACCGAGCAGGACAACCAGGGTATTGCTACTCAGTCTTCAGGTTTCAGCTTTGGTAAGCTTTTTGGTAAGAGCATGGTCAAAGTCGAGAAGAACGACGAGGCTGACGGTAGCAAGAAAAAGGGTGTTCGCCTGGGCAACGGCTCTGCAAAACACGGTTTACACGTGTATGTAGTCTCCGACGATGGCGACGTTGTTGATATGTGCGTTCCTCTGGGCCTGGCAAAATTTGTTTTGAATTCGGGAATCCAGGTAAGCGGAAGCTATCTTAATCAGGAGACCCAGGAGCAGCTCTCTAACATTAATCTTGATGCGCTTATGGACGCTGCAAAGACTGGCGAGAGTGGCACACTTGTAGATATTACATCTGCAGACGGTGATGTTGTAAAGATTTGGTTTGACTAAGCACTAACGATTACATAGACTGATAAAAAACGAGATACGCCCGGGCAGTTGCTTGTCGGGAATCGGTCTCGTTTTTTGTTAGGTGTGGATTTACTTAAGGTTCACTATTCCATGGTACTTCTCATTTGATGTAAAATAGTGCTACTAAATTGCGTACTGGATAGTGCGGGCTCAAGAGAGCCAATTATCTTTTTTGGCATCTTCATATTGCATGGAGATGCCATTTTTTAAAGGAGAATGTAATGGAGCAAATTGCTCTGTTGTTCGAATCTTCTGCAGAAAACCCTAATGTTGTTGATTCTGTTTGGTATAACGAATGGTCGGCAGCAAAAGAGTTGTCACAGTTTGATGTTCATCTCTTTAATTACGAGGCATATCTTAATGGCGAAGAACTTATTTGTGATAAAGCTCCAAGACATGACATGCCAACGTTTCTTCGCTGTCATCCAACGTCTAAAGAAAATTACAAACGCCTAGAGCATGATCTTTTATCTTTGGGGTATAGGCTTTTAACTGATTCTTGGCGCGTAATCGGACCTGAAGAAAGAGGTTTGGGAGGACATTCTTCATCAGGGGATTATGCAATAGAGAGCATTAATGTTGGTGCATGTTTTGGTTCAAGCGGTCATGGTTCTTACCTTCCTTCTGTTTATGTTGTAAGAGATGCCGATGGTCCTCTTAGTGATTTGAATGAAAGCCTAGCTATAGGATATTTTTCAGGAGATGAGGGCAAAGAACTTGCTAAAAAATTTGAGAAAGCAAAAGGTACTTACTTTACTGGTGGGGCTTTCTTTGAGGAATATGTAACAAAAGCTACATGTAATGAGATTCCTGTGACTTGGAGAGTTTTTTATTTTGAAGGTAAAGCATTTTTTAAAAGTCCATTAGAGCCTGATGCCTTAACAATTTGTCCCAATTTACCCAAACCACCTAAAAAGCTTATTGGATCATTACAGGATGTTACCTGGAACTTGTTTTATGCTTGCGATTTCATCTTGTTAAAAGAGGGCATTTGGAAATGTTATAGGTTTTTTGACGGACAGATGTCTCAGGTCCCGATTGGTGAAGACATCGAGAAATTCTATGCAACACTTGCTAAATGCATAAAAAGGGCACCTCATATTCCAGAATGGGTATGGTGTCTTACGGCAGAAGTTAGAGATGAAAATAAGATTGGTAAGGATAAACGCGTAGTTCATGGAACACGTCATTTTTCTCCGGGTACAAAAGTTTTTCTTCATCCACCAAATTGGGACGAACGTGTTGCTGCAATAGGCATCCCTCGTTATACAGATAAATATATACGCGTTGTTATGGATGTCAGAAAACTTGAACATTTCGCATTAGAGAAAGTAAGTGATCCGGAAATTGTAACTGCACTTCAAAATCCCGGTAACATCTGGATGTTTACCCACATGGCGCCAACTTCAGTTGGACGCGGCTACTGGGATCAAAGCGAGGAATCAAGGCAAGAGATTCAGAATGCTATAAACTGGCTTTCCTATTTAGATCCAGATGGAAAGCGCTGGTCATAGTTTATTTTGTTGACATTATATTGTAGGCTTGTGGCAAATAATTTGACGTAATGCTGCAACGACACGTTCTTCTCGACTGATGGTGGAGATTCTTACATGAAGTCTTTGATTGTGTATTATTCGTATTCCGGCATCACAAGAAGGCTTGCGGAGGATATTGCGCTGATTACCGATGGTGAGTTGCTGGAGCTTAAGCCTCAAGAGCCCTATTCTTTCTCGTATAACACGGCGGTAAAAGAGGTTAGAGCGCAAATAGAAAAGGGCGTTTGTCCTGCGTTAATGCAATACGATATAGATGTTGCTGACTTTGATACTGTCTTTATAGGATCTCCTAACTGGCTAAAAACATTTGCTCCTCCGGTGCTTTCGTTCTTAAGGGCAACGGATTTGAGTGGTAAGACAGTCATTCCGTTCTGCACGCACGGCGGCGGAGGATTTGGCAACATGATTGAGGAGTACAAGAAGGAGTGCGGTGCTTCTCGTGTGATGCCAGGATTGGCGGCAAAAGGCACGTATACTTTTAGTGAAGTGCAAAAATGGCTGGATTCGATAGGGTTAGACGATGCGAGTACTTCTAGCTGAAGATGAGAAGAGAATGGCCGCAGCTATCATGGCTTTATAAAACGGGTGGCGTGCCCTCCCTTTATGCAGAGCGAGGCTGCGCGCCACCGGTTATTTGTAATATACCCGTTTATTTTGTTTTGGATAAAAGTGCTCTACACAGACGCCTTCCTCGACAAGACGTCTTTTTTATTTATGCAGGTAGATGGGTGTATTACAAAATATGCGAAAATCGCATATTTATAGGTTGATGTGCAGTTTTATAAATATTCTAAAATCGAATATTTTTACTTTTATCTGGGATTATTCGGTTGGCACGTCATTGTCATGCGCAAGCAGAGAGTTGAACAGCTCGTCAATCTCACTTTGACGCTGGGCGGTTTCTTCCTCGGCTAGCGTCCACAAGCCGTCTTGGTAGTAAAGAACGTCACCCTGGCAAGCATTACTTGGCAGCTCATCGACAGAAACGGTAAGCATATTGCCTGGCTGATCGTCTAGTTCAAGCACGGCAAGATTGTTGTCTTCAAATCGATCAATGATTGCTTTCATTACTTGGTCCTCGATTTTGACGACGTGCCAGATTTTTCTTGTGAGGTAGGAGCTACAACCGTGCCGGATTTCTCGCTAGATATATCAATGGTTGTACCATCGCAGGTAATGGTAATGGTTCCGTTGGCGCCCGTTCCCCAAACCTCAACGGAATGTTTATGGAGGGCGTTCAGGACCGACTGCATGGGATGGCCGTAGGAGTTGTCTAAGGCGTACGAAAGGACGGCGTAGGTGGGCGAGAGCCTGCGAACCAGCTGCTCATTTGTGCCTGTTCGGGAGCCGTGATGCGAGAGTTTGAGCACGTCAATATGGCCAGGATTGGCGTCCAGAATAGCGCTTGTGGGTGCGTCTCCCGTGAAGAGGAACGTTTTGGTGCCCACGGTCAGCTTGATGATAATCGAGTAATCGTTGGTGTCGGGAAAATTTGCGTCTTTGGTGGGCCAAAGGATTTCTAACTTGTAAGCATCGGTTTGATCGATGATGGTTCCTGCTTCGGCAAGAGTTATCTGCAGGTTATTGTTCTGGATGGCGGTCAGAAACTTTCTGTACGTTGCCGTGTTGTTTGTCTTATTTGGTGCGTAAATGGTCCCGATTTGGGTGTTGGAAATGACGTCCGCCATACCGCCGATGTGATCTTCGTCGGGATGGGTTGCCACCAGGTAATCAATTTTGTTTCGACCAAGTTCTTGGAGCACCTGGGCAATTTTTGGAGCAGATCCTGTGGGGCCTGCGTCGATAAGCATGGTTTTCTCGGGGAGTGCGATAAGAATGGCTTCTCCTTGGCCCACGTCGATGAACTTGATAGTTACGTTTGTGCTGGCCTGTGCGGTATCAGACGGCGCGCTGGAGCCTGATTGCGAGGAC
>CALGXY010000013.1:0-37098 GCA_937935155.1 uncultured Atopobium sp.
ATGAGCTTCTCTTTGGTCGTGAAAACTTTGCGGTTCCTCATGCAGAGATTCCAGAACGTATTACCTATGCTCTAGAGACAGTTGGTATTGCCAACCTTCGTTTTAGAGAGATTGCTTCTCTTTCTGGTGGACAGAAGCAAAAGGTTGCTATTGCAGCACTTTTGGCATTACAGCCACAGGTTATGGTACTAGATGAGCCAACAGCAGCCTTAGATCCAACGTCGTCTGAGTTAATCTTCCAGACGCTTTCAGAGCTCAACAGAACCAAAGGTATTACGGTTGTGGTGATTGAGCAAAAAGTTGGTCTTCTCGCCAAGTATTGCTCAAAGATTGCCGTTATGGACAAGGGCACCATTTGCGCATACGGCAGCGGCGAGGAAGTGTTCTCACAGGTAGATTTGCTGCAAGAGGTTGGTGTTGACGTTCCTCGTTGCGTGCGCGTCTCAAAGGGTGTTCACGAGCTCTCGCATCAAGTGGAATATGCTCATCTACTCAGCGAGGCTGACCAGGCTGTCTGCGATGAAACCGCACTCTCAGTTCAGTCAGCTGCCAAACAGCTTGCGTGCTGCGTTGGGGCTTTACAGCATCGTAGTATTTCTCTTCCAGAGAGTGATGAACTACCAGCTACTGACGCTGTTGAGCTAGCAGGGGAGACGCATCTTCCAAAAATAGATGGTCCTGTGGTTGCTGAGTCGAGCGGGCCCTTTGACAGGATTGGTGTTCTTCAAGACGCAGAGCAGCCAAGCGTTCAATCTGTTCTTGACGTTATCGACGCCACCTTTAAATATCAGAATAGTACCGATGGCGTAGAGCGCGTTTCTCTCAGTTTGCATTCTGGTGAGCTTGTTGCCCTTGTGGGTCAAAACGGCGCAGGTAAAACAACTTTAACTAAGCTGGTAAATGGCCTGTTGCGTCCTCGATCGGGAGACATTCATATTAAGGGTTCTTCATGCAAGGATTGGAAGACGTCGCAGATTGCTCAACATGTCTCTACGCTGTTCCAAAATCCCGATTATCAGATTTGTAAAGAGAGCGTTCTTGAGGAGATTGCGTTTGGTCTTGAGCTCAAGGCTGTGTCTGCAGAGGATGCGCGCAAGAAGGCGCTTGAAGTAATTGAGCGCATGGGGCTTTATGCAGATGCGTCGCCGTTTATGCTTTCTCGCGGTCAGCGTCAGATGGTAGCGCTTGCTTCTGTGGTTGCCTGTGAGCCAGATATTCTTGTGCTTGATGAACCAACATCTGGACTGGATTACAAAGAGTGTATGCAGGTCATGAATATGGTCAAATCACTGTGCGAGAAGGGCTGTGCAGTTCTTATGGTTTGCCATGACATGGAGGTTGTGCTGGACTTTGCCACAAGAATTGTCGTTATGGCACATGGTAGCGTGTTAGACGATGGGGAAGTTACACAGATCTTCTCGACAGATGAGGTTTTGAAGGAAGCATACGTTGAGGCTCCTCAGATGATTCAGCTGTCAAAGCTTGTAGGGGAGCATGTGGATCCTTCCTTTGCTGGGCTCAGTAGTGCTCCCGAGGTGCTGGAGGCATTGCAGCATCAGTTTGAGATTGCTCGTATTGCGGCAACGCTGAATGGTAAGGAGGCTCCTCGTGGGTAGTGTTATTGATTACACCGAAGGAACAAGCTTCCTTCATAAGGCAAATCCCGTGGCCAAGCTTGTATTTGCGCTTGAGCTCTTTGTAGCCGCCTTTGCTGCTCAAGGAACGCTTGAGGTACTTGCGGTGCTCGCGCTCACTATTCTTATGGGAGTTGTCTCACAGAATGCTCAGAAGACTTTTAAGCTGGTATTTGGCTTTGCGGTCTTAGGTCTTATTCTGTGCGTGGTACAGACACTTGTTGCCCCTGCTGGTCAAGTGCTCTTTTTATGCATCACGGTAGGTGGTTTGGAGCGCGGTTTTAACGTTGCTCTCAAAACAATCGCGCTGGCGCTGCCACTACTTTCTATGCTCTCTCTGATGCGTGTAGAAGATCTGATGAATGCGCTGGTAGAAGTTGCGCATGTTCCATATCCTTATGCGTTTACCATTGCAACGGTTTTGCGCTTTGTGCCTGTCTTTGCTTCCGAGATGAACCATATTATGGAGGCTCAGATGGCTCGTGGCGTTGAGTTTGATACCAAAAATCCACTCAAGAAACTCCAGCTCACCATGCCTTTGATTGTTCCTTTGCTGGTAAGTTCAGTTAAAAAAGCTGATGCTTCGGCACTTGCGGCTGAGCAGCGAGGTTTCTATTTAAGGAACGCTTCATCTGCATTTAAACGCTATCCTTTGGCTCCATCAGACTTTGCTTTGATGATTCTTGGCGTTGCGGTAATTGTTGTTATCCTCGTGTTCTCATAAGAACTTCTCGCGTTTTCACTGTGCTTCGCTGGTAAATGCCGTAACATTAAGGTATTAGAAGGAGGACACGTGGAAACTTTCACTGATCTTTGTCATATCAACGTTAAAGGCGGCGACGGCGGCGCAGGCTGCATGTCTTTCCGCCGAGAAGCATATGTACCAAAAGGCGGCCCTGATGGTGGCGATGGCGGTCACGGCGGCAATGTTGTCATTGTTGCAGATTCGCAGCTTTCGTCCCTGATTGATTACCGCTACAAGCATCACTTTAAGGCTGAGCGCGGTACCCACGGAAAGGGTGCTCGCCGCCACGGTTCTGACGGACAGGATTTGCTGCTCAAGGTGCCTCTGGGAACCGTTGTGCGCGAGCTTGATCCAGAAACGCAAGAGCCACTCTACGAGATTGCCGATCTTACTACTCCAGGCGAGCAGGTAGTTGTTGCTCCTGGTGGTAATGGCGGCCGCGGTAACATTCACTTTGTCACCTCAGTGAGGCGTGCTCCAGCATTTGCCGAGAAGGGCGAGCCAGCCCAAGAGCACTGGATTGAGCTAGAGATGAAGCTCATGGCAGATGTGGCCTTGGTGGGCATGCCTTCTGTTGGTAAGAGTTCTCTTATTGCACGTATTAGTGCTGCTCGTCCAAAGATTGCTGACTATCCTTTTACTACTCTTGTGCCAAATCTTGGCGTCGTCCGTGCACAAAATGGACAGTCTTTTGTCTGCGCAGACGTTCCTGGTCTTATCGAGGGCGCCTCTGAGGGCAAGGGTCTTGGTCATCAGTTCCTTCGTCACATTGAGCGTACGGCACTCATTGTCCATATGGTTGACGTTACGGGCGGCTATGAAGGCAGAGACCCAGTAGAGGACTACCACGCCATTAACGAGGAGCTTAAGGCCTACGCCTCAAAGCTGGCTGATCGCCCTCAGATTGTGGTAGCAAATAAATGCGACATGCCTGGTACAGAAAACGCTATCGAAGCGCTCAGAAAAGCCGCAGAGGCAGACGGTAGGACTTTCTTTGCCATCTCTACGGTAACTGGTTTAAATCTTGATGACTTTGTAACTACCTGTGCGGCAGAGGTAGCAGAGCTCCGTAAAGAAATTGCCATTACTACGCCTACGGTTGATCGCAGTGAGGCTTGGGAAAACCAGCGACTTCGCCGTGATAACAAGCTTCGCATTGAGCGAGAAGAGCGTCATGCTTGGCGTGTCTCCGGTGGTCAGATTGAGCGTATGGTTATCCAGACCGATTGGGACAATGATGAGGCTGTGGCATATCTACAGCGTCGTCTTGATCGTATGGGTCTTGAAGTACAGCTGGCAAAGGCTGGTGCAGTTGACGGCGATGAGATTCGCATTCTTGAGCTTACCTTTACCTATGAGGATCCAAATAAACCAAATACAGATGGTATAGAGATTCCTGATGAGGACGTCTCAGATCAGCAATTTGAAGATGTTGAGTTTGAAGAGGCTCCATCTGATGCGTCTCATGTAGCTGAGACTTCTTCAGAAACTGAGTAGAGTATGGCAGCGGACGTCTTAAATAACATGCACCCTGGCCTGCCTCGTTTGGGACAGGATAAAAACCGCACCTATCGTCTGGGAATCATGGGTGGAACCTTTGACCCCATACATAACGGTCACTTGGTAGCCGCTGAGCAGGCATATGATGATTTGGATCTTGATGTGGTTGTCTTTATGCCTGCTGGTCGCCCTGCGTTCAAACAAAATAAGGGAGTTACCAGGGGAGAAGACCGTTACTCAATGACGCTTCTGGCAACCTCAGATAATCCTCATTTTGTTGCTTCTCGTTTTGAGGTGGACTATGAGGGCATCACCTACACCGCTGATACGCTCAGAAGATTGCGTAAGGTATATCCCTCTAACGTTGAATTTTTCTTTATTACTGGTGCAGATGCAATTGCTGATATTGTCACCTGGAAAGATGCACAGACCGTAGCTGAGCTTGCTCACTTTGTTGCTGCAACGCGTCCTGGTTATGAGCTGAGTCGTGCTCAAAAGGTTATTGCAGACTCACCTTATGACTTCAAGGTAACCTATCTTGAGGTTCCCGCACTAGCAATCTCATCAAGCTACTTGCGTAGTAGAGTTCAAAATGGTCAGAGCCTCAGATATCTAACTCCAGATGCAGTCACAGGTTACATTCATAAGCATGGCCTTTACGGTGCTGACACAACGCCACTCAATTAAGTGGTCAAGCCAAAGTCACCCGCTGCTCAGATTGACATACGCTCGTATCAGGGCAGTGTCGAACAGGTAAAGATCAGGTTTGACTCAATAATTTGTAGGACATAATGGAAAGAACACTTATAGCAAAAGATATTGTCTACACCGCAGAACAACAGGCGCTTATTGATCAGCTTGAGTCTGATTTGAAGAGTCATATGTATCACAAGAACCCTAAGCGTTTTGCGCATTCTATCTCTGTGGGACATTGTGCAGAAACGCTTGCGCAGGCTTATGGTGCAGATATGTTGAGCGCTCGTGTTGCAGGTATTTTGCATGATTGGGAGAAACTTCTTCCTGATGCAGAAACCATTGAACTGGCAGAGCGCTTTCGTATCCAGACAGAAGCTCCTTATCAGAAAATTGTTGGGCTCTTACATGGTCCTCTCGCCGCAAAAACGCTACCAGCCATCTATCCTTGGCTTTCTGAGCAGATTCTCAGCGCCATTCAGAAGCACACTGCGGGCGACCGTCAGATGAGCAAGCTAGACAAAATCTTGTATGTAGCTGATCTTATTGAGCCTCTGCGTCCAAGTTTCAAGTCAGTTGAAGAGGCGCGCGAGGTGTATTTACGCGGCGGTTCTCTTGATGAGCTTTATGAGACAGCGTTTTGTGGCGTTATGATGTATGTAATTTCTACTAGAAGTTATTTGTATCCAAACTCAATTGCCCTATACAATGAGATGATTGAAAAGACATCTGAGTAGCCTAGCTACATGAGAAAACGGAGAAATTCATGGCTGTAACTTCACTTGAGCTTGCAAAGACTGCTGCAATTGCTGCAGATCAAAAGAAAGCTGAAGATATTCTGGTACTAGATCTAACTGGTCTCAGTGATGTTTGCGATTACTTTGTTATCTGCACTGGTGGAAATGCTCGTTTGGCTGACGCTATTGTTGATGAGGTTCGCGAGAAGGTCACGGCAAATTGTGGTGTTCGTCCAATTTCTACTGAAGGCCGTGATGGCCTTAATTGGATTCTGATTGATTACGGCTCAGTTGTAGTTCACGTATTCCAGCCTGAGGTAAGGTCTTACTATCGTCTTGAGCGACTTTGGGCAGATGCTCCTCGTGTAGAGCTGGATATTGAGGGTGCTATGACTTCTGAGATTCCTTATGCTGATCTGCCTGAAGATGCTCTGGCTCCAGCTTTTGAGCTCTCCGATGATGATCTTGTTGATAATCTTCCAGAATCTGAAGATCCAGCTGAATAAAGGCAATCTCTATATTTGCTCGTTTTTACCTGTGGGCATAGTGTCTGAAACACGATGTTCAAAGCGCAGGTCTCTGCCGTACTGCACGGCACCAGAACCATATTTATCTTTGAGCTTATCGGTTACCTCGGAGAGATGACGTAAGTCACTCCGAGGTTTCTTTTTTGTTGGGGGTCCAGAAGCCGCCGCATCAAAGGTGTCTTCAAATTGATCAAAAAGAGACGTTTGAACAGGCTTGCTCTGTGTCTCATCTGTAAATGAGCTTATGCCAACACCAAGTAATCTTACCGGTTGTCCTTCTTTCCAAATGGTTGAAAGAAGGCCAACGGCAATCTCTGCAAAGAGATGCTCATCATCAGTTGGGGTAGGCATTCTTTTTTGAGCGGTATGAGACTCCGTTGCAGAGGCTTTTACCTTAAGTGTTACGGTATAACCTTGTAACTGTTTGCGGCGAAGACGTCTGCCTACTACACCAGAGATGTGTCTGATTGCTTCTTCTATTTCTTGTTTATCAAACAGATCTGTTTCAAAGGTTCTCTCGTTAGAAACAGATTTAACATCGCGAGGTTGAGCAGCTTCATGAACCTCTGAGACTTCTTTTCCCTGCGCGCGCAAAATCATCTTTGAGGCAGTATTGCCTACAAGGGAAGTGAGATACGTTGCATCTGCTCTTGAGAGTTCTCCAAGCGTTTTGATTCCTTGCTGATGAAGAGTTTTTGCCATAGCAGGACCAATGCCGCTCATTGCCTCAATGGGCAGTGGTGCTAGAAAGCGGCCCTCTGTACCAGGAAAGACCGCAGTAAGACCTCGAGGTTTTTCTTGTTCAGAAGCAATCTTGGCAATTGTTTTATTTGTTCCTAGTCCAATGGAGCAGGTAATACCTAGTGCTGCAACTTTCTTTTGTATGCGCTTACAAATTTCTAAAGGATTTTCTTTAGAAAATCTTCCAGGAGTTATGTCAAAAAATGCCTCATCAATAGAAACTTGTTCAACAAGGGGAGTCTCATCTTTGAGAAAACCCATAACAAGAGCACTCATTTCTGAGTATCTGTCATAACGTCCTGAAGTCCAAATTGCATGAGGACAAAGCCTTACCGCAGTAGCTGAAGGCATGGCAGAATGAACTCCATACTTTCTTGCTTCATAAGATGCGGTTGAAACAACGCCTCGTTTGTGAGGAGAACCTCCTACAATTACTGGTTTTCCACGCCACTCAGGATGATCAAGTTGTTCTACAGATGCAAAGAACGCATCAAGGTCAAGAAGGCCAATAGCCTTACCATGCCATTCAAAATCACACGATTTACGTGCGGTTTTATCAGATATGTTCTTTGACGTCTCCATAGATATAGTGTATACTTTTTACGTAAATAGAACAAGTGTTTCATACATAAATTACGAGTACTTTTTGAAGAGAGCAAATTTATACTTTTCGAGGTTAATGCGTTGTTGTACACTTGTAACCCGATTTGTGGCTTTGCGGTGCAGCCCATCTAACATCCGAGGCACCGCTCGTATGGAGGAGTTTTCATTGGCAGTTAAGATTCGTCTGGCCCGTCACGGTGCCAAGAAGCGTCCGTACTATCGCGTAGTTGTCGCTGATGGTCGTATGCCTCGCGATGGTCGTTACATTGAAGAAGTCGGTCGTTATAACCCACTGACTAGCCCAAAGACGATTGATATCAACCTCGAGAAGGTTGACGAGTGGGTAGCAAAGGGCGCTCAGCCAACAAGCGCAGTTTCTCACCTCATTGAGATCGCTCGTACTGGTGCTCCAGTTGCAGAGAAGAAGACCAAGCTCTCCAAGAAGGCACAGGCAAAGGCTGCTGCAGCTGCAGAGGCTGCTGCTGAGGCTGTTGCCGCAGCTGCTGAGGAGTCCGAGGCTCCAGAGGCTGAGTAAATCGTGTCTGAATTCACAGAGCCCACTGAGGTAGACGCTGTCGATCAAGACATTCAGGAGATGCCCTCTGACAAGGTTGCTGATCTTGTTGAGTACATCGTCTGTGGTCTTGTCGATAATGAAGATGCTGTTGCACTCGACGTCACCGATCGCGAGGATGGAGCCTTAATTGAGGTTTCTTGCTCTGAGGAAGACGCTGGACGTGTCATCGGCCGCAAGGGTAGAACCATTAAGGCTATTCGTACTTTGGCTCGTGCTCTTGGCCAGCGTGTTGGCACCTCTGTTGATGTCGAGGTTGTAGGCTAATTTTGCGTAAACACTGGCGAGCAATTGCTCAAATTGTTAAAACGCATGGTAAAAGAGGGGAGGTTGTGACGGTTCCCGTTCACAGCCTTCCTTCTCTTATAGCTGAAGGCATGACGGTTGTTCCTGTTCCGCCTGCACTTAAAGGCCCAAGGAAGTTCTTGGTTGTCTCTGTTGAGTCAGATGACAGAGAAGGTAGTCTTGTAACTTTTGAAGACGTAACTACCATCTCTGACGCAGAAGAGCTTGTAGGTAAAACGCTTCTGGTAGAAGAAGATTGTCTTCCAGAAAACTTTGGTCTGGTTAACGTTTCTTTGCTTGTTGGTAGAGAAGTGCTTGATATAGAACATGGTTCTCTGGGTGAAATTTCAGAGGTTCTTGTTGGACCTACACAAAATGTGTGGGTGCTTGAGGGACCTTTTGGCCAGGTAATGATGCCTGCCGTTGATGAATTTATCAAAGAGGCTCCAGTTGATGGTCCCATTACCGTCTCAATTCCTCAGGGTCTTCTTAGGTTAGGTGAGTAGCATGCGTCTAGAAACGCTCTCAGTATTTCCTGAGGTCTTCTCGCCCTATTTAAATGCTTCTATTATGGGCAGAGCTCAAAAGGCAAACATTTTTGAGTTCTATGCGCATGATTTACGTGACTGGACGCATGATAGGCATCGTACGGTAGACGATGCTCCTTTTGGCGGCGGACAAGGCATGCTTATGAAGCCTGCTCCTATTTTTGAGGCAGTACGAGAGATTTCTGATCAGGCAGATGTCAAGCCCCACGTGGTGTTTTTCTCGCCAGTTGGTAGGCCGTATTCCCAGGCTATTGCCCAAGAGTTTGCTCAAAAGGAGCGCATTCTGTTTGTTTGTGGTCGCTATGAGGGTATGGACGAGCGCGTCTATGAGCTGGCAGATGACGTTATTTCTCTGGGAGATTACGTGCTGACGGGCGGAGAGCTTCCTGCGCTTACCGTGATTGACTCGGTTGTGCGCTTGCTTCCTGGTGCGCTTGGCGATGAGATGAGCTCACAGGATGAGTCATTCTCTGACGATGGCCTTCTTGAGTATGCTCAGTACACGCGTCCAGCAAACTTTGAGGGGCGAGAAGTTCCGTCTGTGCTTCTTTCAGGAGACCACGGAGCGGTAGCAGTCTGGAGACGACAATCTGCACTTGCTCGCACGCGTGCGTGGCGCCCAGACCTCTTAGAGAGCGCTCAACTCACTGAGAAGGACAGAGTATATCTAGCAGAGCTTGATCAACAATCTGGTGATAACAATGAGTAGTGGACATTCCAAAGTTCTTGAAATTTTTGAATACCTGGTAATTGTTGCAATTGCTGTTGCACTGGCGTTTTTTATTAGAACGTTTGTCGCTGAGGTATATGAGGTTCCAACAGGGTCCATGCTCAATACCATCCAGCTGGGGGATCGTTTGGTAGGAGAGAAGCTTACCTATCGATTTGGCGGTACTCCGCAAGCAGGTGATGTGGTTACCTTTACCAGTCCTCAGAATCCCGATACACTTTTAGTTAAGCGCGTCATTGCTACAGCAGGTCAAACGGTAGATTTGCGCGACGGTGCTGTGTATGTTGACGGTCAGCTTATGGACGAGCCTTATACTGAAGGTAAGCCAACCTATTCTCTTGCGGATCGCACGGGTGCCGTAATTCAGAATTATCCGTATACTGTTCCTGCAGGTCATATTTTTGTTATGGGGGATAACAGAACAAACTCGCTGGATTCCAGATATTTTGGAGCTGTTGCGGTTTCTACCGTGACCTCTAAGGCAATGTTTATTTTCTGGCCCTTTGATCATGCTCGCGGGCTATAGTACTTACGTCGGACATTTGAGAGAAAGAACATCATGGGCGCAACACCACTTACGTTTCAAGATATGATTTTGACCCTTGAACACTATTGGGCAGAAAAAGGTTGCACGGTTATGCAGCCATATGACTCTGAGGTAGGTGCCGGTACCTTCCACACCGCAACTATCCTGCGCTCACTTGGCCCCGATGCCTGGCGTACCTGCTATCCACAGCCTTGTCGTCGTCCTGCTGATGGACGCTATGGCGAGAACCCCAATCGCTTGCAGCATTACTATCAGTTCCAGGTCTTGCTCAAGCCATCTCCTGCAGACTCTCAAGACCTTTATCTTGGCTCACTTGCCGCTATTGGCCTTGATCCAAAAGACCACGACGTTCGCTTTGTTGAGGACGATTGGGAGAGTCCAACGCTTGGTGCCTGGGGTCTTGGCTGGGAGGTCTGGCTCAACGGCATGGAGGTTACTCAGTTCACGTACTTCCAGCAGGTAGGCGGTATTGAGGTAGACCCAGTTCCTGTTGAGATTACCTATGGTCTTGAGCGTATTGCTATGTATGCTCAGGGTGTAGATTCCGTCTATGACCTGGTATGGAGTTACCTGCCAGATGGCACGCCAATGACGTACGGCCAGGTATTTTTGGAGAACGAGCGTGAGTTCTCAACTTATAACTTTGAGGTAGCCAACATTGAGCTTATGCGCGAGAAGTTCGACGAGTATGAGGCAGAGTGCCACAGCTGCCTTGAGCGCAAGCTTCCACTCCCTGCATATGACTGCGTTATGAAGTGCAGTCACGCATTTAACCTGCTTGACTCTCGTGGTGCTCTTTCTGCTGTTGAAAGAGCTAACTATATTCTTCGCGTTCGCACCGTTGCTAAGGCATGCTGCGAATCGTATTTGGAGGAGGTTGCTTCTAAGAAAGCACCTGCAGCAACTACTCAGGAGGAGGTGGCTTAAATGGCTGAGGTTAGAGACTTCCTTTTTGAGATTGGTTCTGAAGAGATGCCTTCTGCTCCATTGCAGAAAGCTATTGCTCAGTTCAATAAGCTTGTAGTTTCCGGACTTAAAGACTCTGGTTTGTCATTTGGAGAGGTTAAGATCCTCTCGACACCTCGTCGTTTAACTGCCTACGTCAAGGATGTTGCTGAGGCTACAGAAGAGATTTCTGAGGTCAAGCGTGGTCCTAAGGCAGAGATTGCTTTTGATGCAGAAGGCAATCCAACTAAAGCTGCTGAGGGATTTGCTCGTAAGTGCGGTGTGAGCGCAGATGCGCTGACTCGTCGTGTAGATACTGATGGTCATGAGTACGTCTTTGCAGAGCTCAATATTCCTTCAGTTCCTGCTACAAAGATTCTCTCTGAGCTGGCAACTTCTTGGATTTCTGCACTTGATTGGCCTCGTAGTCAGCGCTGGGGTTCTTTCCATGAGCGCTACGTTCGTCCTGTTCGCTGGCTGTGCGCCCTTTTTGGTTCTGAGATTGTTCCTGTTACGTACGCTGATGTAACTAGCTCAAACACCACCCAGGGCCATCGTGTCCTTGGTCCTGGTTACCATGAGGTAGCAAGTCCAGCTGACTATGAGCAAGTTCTTAAAGACGCTGGCGTTTTGCTTCAGGAGCAGAGAAAAGACGTTATTCTTGCCGGTATCAAAGAGGTAGAGGCTGCTCGTCCGGGCTCTCACGTTGATATGCCAGAGAAGGTCTTTGAGGAGGTCATTAACTTGACTGAGTGGCCTCAGGTTCTTGTGGGTACCTTTGACGAGGAATTCCTTAACGTTCCTTCAGAGATTATTACTGAGTCCATGCTTTCCAACCAGCGCTATTTCCCAATCTATGACGCTGAAGGTAAGCTGACTCGCGAGTTTATTGTGGTTTCTAATGCAGACCCATCTTGCGCCGAGCGCGTCATTGATGGCAACGAGCGTGTTGTTCGTGCTCGCCTCGACGACGCTAAGTTCTTCTTTGAGGAGGACTTGAAGCACACGCTTGACGAGTTTGCTCAACGCCTTGAGACCGTTGTCTTTCAGGAGAAGCTTGGCACAGTTCTACAGAAGACCCAGCGTATGGAGGCTCTTGCTGCAGAGATTGCGCTTGACGAGACTTCCAACCAGGAAGAGGCAGAGCTTGCTGCTCGCGCCGCTCATCTTGCTAAGGCAGACCTTGTCAGCCAGGCAGTTGTCGAGTTCACCAGCCAGCAGGGCGTCATGGGTGGCTACTACGCAAAGGCAGCTGGCGAGAAGAGCGATGTAGCTGCAGCTATTCGCGAGCACTATCGTCCTCGCTTTGCCGGTGACGAGCTCCCAAGTGGCCAGATTGGTCGCTTTGTAGCTATTGCTGACAAGCTTGATACCATCTGCGGTATCTTTGCCATTAACGAGCCACCAACCGGCTCTTCTGATCCGTATGCTGTCCGTCGTGCGGCTATTGGTGTTATTGCGCTACTTCGTTCTACTTCAAATCTTGATCTCAAGAAGCTTATTGCAAGTTCTCTGGAGCTTTACCGCAAGCAGGGTCTTGTTGTTGACGAGACTGTTCAGTCTCAGGTTGAGCAGTACTTTATTGGTCGTCTTGCATCTATTGCTAAGGACGAGAAGATCTCTGCAGATGCTATTGAGGCTGTCAGTGCAATTGGCGTTATCAATCCTGATGAGTTCCTTCAGCGTGCTCGCGCACTTGATGAAGCGCGTCAGAACGAGCCTGAACTCTTTGAGGATCTTGCTACTGCATACGCTCGAGCTGCTCACCTCAGTGATGTTTCTCTTGGCGTAGAAGTTGATACAGAGCTTCTCACTGAGCCAGAGATGTCATTGCTCGCTGCCTGCGAAGAGGGCCAGAAGCAAGTGGCTGCTGCTCTTGCTGGTGCAGACTATACTGCTGCTGTTTCTGCACTGTCTCAGCTGCGTGAGCCAATTGATATTTTCTTCGATAAAGTACTTGTCATGGATGAAAATGATACCGTTCGCCGAAATCGTTTACGTCTTTTGAACAAGTTTGCCCAGGTATTTAGTAATGTCGCCGATATTAGTGTGCTTTCTCGCAAAAAGTAGGGTACGCTTAGATTGATAAATGTTTGTATCTTTCTGAATACTTGACTGAAAGGGTTACAGCATGAGCACACTTGATATTGACAACAACACTCTTGGTGATGGTCTGCCTATCGTCTATGTTTTGTCAGACTCTCGCGGAGAGACTGGTGCTGCAGTAGTTAAGGCTGCTGCTGCTCAGTTTGGCGATGAATCCGTAGAGATTGTAAGGGTTCCAAACATTCATAGCGTTGATGATGTTCGTGCATACTTCAACGAGCATGAAGATGAGAATCGCCCTCGTGCAGTCTTCCACACCTTTGCAGATGGCTCTCTTAGAAGAGAGATTCGTCGTGAGCTTGATCAGCGCCTCATCCCATCAATCGATCTTCTGGGACCAGCGGTAAACGTTATTTCTACGCTTACCGGCGAAGAGCCAAGTCACGCAATTGGCGCATTCTTTGAGGGAGTTACTCGCTAAGAGAGTGCTGACGCCTCAAAATATCAAAAAGTTAAATGAGCATCCATTTTGGGTGCTCATTTTCTTTATGGAGAATTTCACAATTTGCAACCATAAGTTTACAAATTATTCTGTGAACGGTCGATATTGACCGCTCACCGTTATTTTGTTCAGATGAATCGCGTAGGTTGGTAACATACTATGAATGTGAGGACAGAACCTACTTTGTTTGGTTTGATGTCTTTGCGTTCAATTGTGTTGGTGCACGCTTTGCGTGTGACAGTTTGAGAGTTTGGAGTGTTATGTCCGAGAAGCACGTTTACAGCTTCGGAAAGGACCACGCCGGTAACGATGTTACTGAGGTCGCTGGCGCATCCGTAGAAGAGGCAAAGTGGATTGTTGGTGGCAAGGGAGCAAACCTTGCAGAGATGTCTAAGATTGGCCTGCCTGTACCTCCAGGATTCTCAATTACTTGCCAAACTTGCGTTGCTTATTCCAACAACGGCAACGTCTGGCCTGAGGGCGTCACTGATGAGATTGACGCAGCTATGGCTACCCTTGAGGAGCGCATGGGCAAGAAGCTCGGCGATGCAGAAGATCCACTGCTTGTCTCCGTCCGTTCTGGTGCACCATTCTCCATGCCTGGCATGATGGACACTGTTCTTAACCTTGGTCTTAACGATGAGTCCGTTCAGGGCCTCATTAAGCAGACTGGTAACGAGCGCTTTGCTTGGGACTCTTACCGTCGTTTTGTTCAGATGTTCTCTGGCGTTGTTATGGGCGTCTCTGGACAGCTCTTTGAGGATGCAATTGCTGCTAAGAAGGCCGAGAAGGGCGTTAAGCTTGATACAGAGCTGGACGCAAATGACCTTCGTGACCTTGTAACTTGGTTCAAGGGCATCTTTGCTGCAAACGTTGACGTTAAGGAGCACCCAGAGGTCTCCAAGAACGGCTACGCTGTCTTCCCATCTGATCCTTACCTCCAGCTCCGCCTTGCTGAGCAGGCAGTCTTTGGTTCTTGGATGAACGACCGCGCAATCCTTTACCGCAAGCAGAACAAGATTCCTGATGAGCTTGGTACTGCAGTTAACGTTCAGGTCATGGTTTTTGGTAACAAGGGTGAGACTTCTGCAACTGGTGTTGCATTTACTCGTAACCCTGCAGATGGTACTAACGAGCGCTACGGCGACTTCCTGATTAACGCTCAGGGCGAGGACGTTGTTGCTGGTATTCGTAATACTGAGCCTATTGCAGACCTCGTTAAGGTTCCTGCACTCAAGGAGGCAGGCGAGGAGCTCTTCCACGTCTTTGAGATTCTTGAGGATCACTACGCAGACATGATGGACATTGAGTTCACCATTGAGAATGGTAAGCTCTGGATGCTTCAGACTCGTGTTGGTAAGCGTACTGCTCTCTCTGCACTTAAGGTTGCAATTCAGATGTACGAAGAGGGTCGTATTACTAAGGAGCAGGCTGTTTCTCGCGTTGCTCCTGAGCAGCTCGATCAGCTTCTGCACCCACAGTTTGATCCTAACGCTGAGTACGAGACCATTGCTAAGGGTCTTAACGCTTCTCCTGGTGCAGCTGTTGGTGCTGCAGTCTTCTCTTCTGCAGACGCTGAGGCTTTTGCAGAGGCAGGCAAGCCTTGTATTCTTGTCCGTTGGGAGACCACTCCAGATGACCTCCACGGCATGGTTGCTGCAGAGGGCATCCTAACTTCCCACGGCGGCAAGACCAGCCACGCAGCTGTTATTGCTCGTGGTATGGGCGCTCCTTGCGTCTGCGGTGTTGATACACTTCGCATTGACGCTGCTAACAAGCGCTTCACCGTTGCTGATTCCGGCCTTGTTGTTAACGAGGGCGATGTTATCTCCATCGACGGTACCACTGGTGACGTCATCCTTGGTGCTGTTGAGCTTGTTCAGCCAGAGCTTTCTGGTGACCTCCAGACCATCCTTGCATGGGCAGATGAGGTTCGCCTTGACGAGTCCCGTGGTCGCGTCATTGGCGTACGTGCAAACGCTGATAACCCAGCAGATGCTCAGACTTCCGTTGATAACGGCGCTGAGGCAATTGGTCTTGACCGTACTGAGCACATGTTCCTTGGTGAGCGTAAGCACCTCATTCAGGACTTCATTCTTGCAGACTCTGAGGACGTTAAGCAGCTTGCTATCGAGCAGCTTGGCCGTGCTCAGAAGGGTGACTTCCTTGGTATGTTCAAGGTAATGGACGGCAAAGACGTTGTTGTCCGTCTTCTTGACCCACCACTGCACGAGTTCCTTGATTCCCCACGTGAGCTTGACGTTGAGATTGCTCATGATGAGGAGCAGGGTAAGGATGCCGCTGCAAAGCGTGCTCTTCTCGCTAAGTTTGATGCCTTCCAGGAGGCAAACCCAATGCTCGGCCTCCGTGGCTGCCGCCTTGGTCTTGTCTATCCAGAGCTCAATGTCATGCAGGTTCGCGCTATCGCAAGCGCAGCTGCAGAGCTCAAGCGCGTTGGTCTTGACCCTCGTCCAGAGATCATGGTTCCTCTGGTTGGCTTCGAAGAGGAGCTCATCCAGGTCCGTGAAGAGGTCGAGCAGACCATCAAGCAGGTTGCTGACGAGTACGGTGTTGAGCTCAACATCCCAGTTGGTACCATGATTGAGCTTCCACGTGCAGCTATCATGTCTGAGGAGATTGCTAAGCACGCAGACTTCTTCTCCTTCGGTACTAACGACCTTACCCAGACTTGCCTTGGCTTCTCTCGTGACGACGTTGAGTCCGCATTCATGCCTCTCTATCTTGAGCGCAAGATTGTTAAGACCAACCCATTTGCAACCCTTGATAAGGGTGTCGCAGAGCTTGTCCGTATGGGCGTTGAGGGTGGCCGTAAGGGTAATCCTAACCTCACCATTGGTGTCTGCGGTGAGACTGGTGGCGATCCAGAGTCCATCCACATGTACTACAACCTTGGTCTTGACTATGTCTCCTGCTCACCATACCGTGTACCAATTGCACGTCTTGCTGCAGCACAGGCTAAGATTCAGGCTAACGGTGGTCCACAGAAGATTGCTACTAAGTAGGTTTTCTTCTAGACACACTGCAACAAACTCTAGAGGGCGGCTTCGGTCGCCCTCTTTTGCTAGATAGAAATATCCTGCTATTATGAGGTAAAGATGCTGGTACAAGGAGGTTCTATGTTATCCATTAGACGAGAAGATCTTGAAGCTCGCGAGCATCAAATCTTATCTCCTGAAGCGGCTTTTTCTGATGAAAGTAAAGGTCGTGCGATTGCAGAGGAACCTGACCAGTACCGTACCTGTTATCAGTGTGATAGAGACCGCATTCTGCATAGCAAGAGTTTTAGAAGACTTGCTCACAAGACACAGGTTTTTCTCGCCCCAGAAGGGGACCACTATAGGACTCGTCTTATCCATACGCTTGAGGTTTCGCAGATTGCACGCTCAATTGCGCGTCCTCTTGGCTTAAACGAAGACCTGACTGAGGCAATTGCACTTGGACATGATTTAGGTCATACGCCGTTTGGCCATATTGGCGAGAAGGCGCTTTCGCACGCCATTAGCCTGTATAGGGGAATGGACCCCGACGCTCCAGGAAATGAGTATATTTTTGCCCATAATCAGCAGAGCGCTCGCATTGTTGAGTATCTGGAGAAAGACGGTCAGGGTCTTAATCTTTCTCATGAGGTTATTGATGGTATTAGATGCCATTCAGGTAATCTACGTGCAGAAACAGCAGAAGGAAGAATTGTTGCCATTTCGGACCGCATTGCGTATGTAACGCACGATATTGATGACGCAAAACGAGCAGGACTTCTTTCGGAGGAGTATCTCCCAACTGAAGCTCGTGAGGTTTTAGGAAATAGCTCACCTGAGCGCATTGAAAACATGGTTCACGATATTGTCTCTGAGAGCTCTCGCGTAGGCGATATTAAAATGACCGACTCCATGTGGGGCGCCATGATGACCATGAGAGCATTCCTGTTTGCTAATCTGTACGCATCAGGCGATGCAAAATATGAAGAGCCAAAGGCATATGACCTTATCATTGAGCTGTTTGATTACTTTGTTAACCATTTAGATGAGGTTCCTGCAGAATACAAGTGTCATGACTTTGATCATCCAGAAATCCAAGTAGCAGATTACGTGTCTGGTATGACCGATAGATATGCAACCAGAGTGTTTGAAGATCTTCGCTTGCCACGTTCCTGGGGTAAAAGGAGATATGTAAAGTAAGTTTTATCCAAACTAACCCTTGTACAGTGGAAAGTATTCACGTATACTTTCCGTCTGTGTGTTAACTATGTGTCGTTCGCAAGGGCGTCGGCACCTCTAGAGATGAGGAAACAATGGACTACATTCGCGCTATTGAGCGTCAGCAGATCCGCGAGGACATTCCTGAGGTCCGCGTTGGTGACAACGTAAAGGTTCACTATCGCATTGTCGAGGGTGACCGTACTCGTGAGCAGGTCTTCCAGGGTGACATCATTCGTCTTTCCGGCGAGGGTTCCCGTGAGACTTTTACCGTTCGTAAGATCAGCTTTGGCATTGGTGTTGAGCGTACTTTCCCACTTCACTCACCAAAGATTGCTAAGCTTGAGGTTCTTCGCCACGGTGTTGTTCACCGCGCTAAGCTCTACTTCCTGCGCGATCGTGTTGGTAAGGCTGCTCGTCTTCGCGAGAAGCGCTAATCAACTTCATATGCTCTTTAAAGCCGCCTTCGGGCGGCTTTTTTAGTACCATAGTCGTGTAGTTTGGAGAAAACATGGCTGATTCTGCTAAAGACATACTTGCTCGTTTAAGCGATGCCCCAGAGACTGAGGTATGCGAACTCATAGCTCGTTATAGCGAGGACCCCCGTAAACAGGTTATCAAGGCTCTAGAATCAGCTAAAAAGCGCATTGAAAAAGAACATGCCGAGAAGACCCGTGTAGAAGAAATGTATCGCTTTCAGAAGGAGCTTTCTGGAGGCGGACTTGTTGTTGGCGTTGATGAGGTGGGCAGAGGTTCTGTAGCTGGTCCTTTAACGGTTTGTGCGGTATGTTTGCCAGAGAATCCTATCATCTATGGACTAAACGATTCCAAAAAATTAACCGCAACAAAGCGAGAGATTCTAGCGGCACAAATTCAAGAAGTTGCTACAGCAATTGGCATTGCTCATATTGCTCCTCAAAGAATTGATGAAGTTGGCATGGCACAGTGTTTAAGAGACGCTATGCTTCAGGCTGTCAAAAACACAGGTATTGAGCCTGACTGCGTGTTGATTGATGGAAATCCCATGCACATCCATCCTAAAGAAAAGACTCTTGTTAAAGGTGATGCACGTATTGCATCTATTGCCGCCGCTTCAATTGTGGCAAAGGTAACAAGAGATGCTCTTATGGTGGCCTATGACGAGGAGTACCCAGGCTATCACCTGGCAGAATGTAAAGGATATGCCTCTGCTGAACACATTGAAGCTATTGGTGAGATGGGACTTTCTCCCATACATCGTGCGTCGTTTTGTGGAAACTTTGTTAAGACGCAAAGACTGTTTTAATACATCCAATTTAAGCAATCAGATTAACTTTCAGACGCAAACATGGCCCCGTTCATTCTAAGAGGATTGAACGGGCTTTTTCTATAGCCGCAAGTTCGTAATATCAAATTTTTTACTTTCGTCAGAATCATTACGCTGTTTAGACAGACAGCAGTCAGGTTAGTGTCAAAGTGCTCCTGCAAACTGAACTCTCCCACAATGAAAGGAGAGTTATGAGCAAGAAAGAAGCAAGTAAGCATGCAGGTGCAACAGCTTACGAGGTAGAGGAGAAGCCTGTACCACAGGAAGATCAAAAGACTCAGGATAAGAGCCCTCAAGAGGATGACGAACAAGAGAGCAGAATTCCGCTAGAAGAGATGTCTTCTCGTCAAATTGGCGAGAAAGGCGAGGAGATTGCTGCAAAATACCTCATCAAAAGAGGATACAAAATTATCCAAACTAACTGGACGTGTCAGATTGGTGAGGTTGATATTGTTGCTCAAGATGGCGATAACGTTGTGCTTGTTGAGGTAAAGACAAGACGCATCTTGAATAAAGACGATAGCATCATGCCTGAGCTTGCTGTAAACAAAGCAAAGCAGGAAAAATATAGGACGCTTGCACTTATGTACGCAGCGCTTCATCCAGCGCTTACCTCAATTAGGTTTGATGTTGTTGCCATCAATTTGGTGGCTCCAAGTACAGCAAGCTTGAGGCATTTAATTGGGGCTTTTAGCTGGGATGAGCAATGAGCCAAGCAACCATTTGCGTTCATACAGCTACTCTAAGAGGTATTGAGGCAATTCCCGTAGACGTTGAAGTGGGTATTTCAGGTGGCATACCAGGAATTACTATCGTGGGTATGCCCGACAGTTCCATTATGGAATCGCGCTCTCGAGTGCGCTGCTCACTAAAAGCTGCCGGATTTACCATTCCTCGATTGCTAGTAACAATCAATTTGACGCCTGCGGATATAAAGAAGACAGGCACGGGATTTGATTTGCCCATAGCTGTTGCTATTCTTGCAGCTACAGGACAGATTCCTCGAGAGATTGTGCACAACAGGTTATTTGTTGGAGAGCTTTCATTAAACGGAAAGATCTCTTCTGTCAGAGGTATGGCAGCGTATGCAATGCTTGCTAAGAAGCTAGGGATGAAGCTTATTTCTTCTTCGGACTGCAATTTGTTTGGCTCTGACTGGAATCATGTTATTGGAATCCAATCGTTGCTTAATCTGAGCTTAAGAGATCAATCATTTTGTAAGCCTTTAATTCAGCGTCAGCACAAGGTAGACAATACAGCACTAAGCGATAACTTAGATTTTGAAGAGGTTATTGATCAAGAATTAGTCAAACGAGCAATCATAATAGCAGCTACGGGAAACCTAGGCATGCTCATGATTGGTCCGCCTGGCGCAGGCAAAACTATGCTTGCTAAAAGAATTCCAACTATCCTCCCAGAGCTCTCTAAAGAAGAACGCGATGAGGTGCTGTTAATTCATTCAGTAGCAGGCTGTGAGACAGATTCTATTCAGTCAGGAGTAAGACCCTTTAGGTCTCCACATCACTCGGCTTCTGTAGCAGGCATGATTGGTGGAGGTAGACCTGTGATTCCAGGCGAGATTTCCCTTGCTCATAAAGGTGTGCTCTTTCTGGATGAGCTACCAGAATTTGCTTCTAATACGTTGCAAGTTTTACGTCAGCCTATTGAAGATGGATACGTTCGTCTTGCGCGAGTTGATGGCATATATAAGTTTCCTTCTCAGTTTCAGCTCATTGCTGCAGCTAATCCTTGTCCCTGTGGTTACTTTGGAGACAAAACGCACACTTGCAAGTGCTCTCCAGGAAAGATTTCTACCTATCAGTCAAAAATTGGAGGTCCTTTGATGGATCGAATAGATATTGTGTGTGATGTAGCTCGTCCTTCTTCTGATCGAGTTATTCAAGGAGAGCTAGGACTTACTTCAGCAGGCATGCGCTCTCTTGTTATCTCTGGTAGAGATTTTGCCTCTTGGCGAGAAACCCGTGAAGTTGAAAGCACTTCTCGCCAAAAGTACGTGGAGAGTTTTGATGAGTCAGCGTTGCAACTATTGCATAGATTTGCTCGAGGACTTCATTTAGGAGGTAGGGCAATTACGCGCACTTGCAGAGTTGCGCGGACAATCGCAGATATTGCTCACCATGAAAAAGTGACAAAAGACGACGTATCTGAGGCTGTGGCTTATAGGTCTCGTTCTTTGGAGTAGTAATGGAGAGATGGGAGATTTCATCAGAAGATGAGGATTATCCAAAAGAGCTGCTATTGCTCAACCATCCTCCCGAAGTGATATACGGAATGGGAGATAGAAGTGTTTTGCAAGCACCCTGTATGTCAGTAATTGGAGCTCGTAGAGCCACTCCATACGGCATGGCAATTGCAGAAATGGCAGGTAGATGTGCTGCAGATAACAATATTGTGGTGGTATCTGGTGGAGCTCTTGGCTGCGACTATACGGCGGGCATGTCTGCGCTTAATGCTGACGGAAAAACTGTTGTCGTAGCAGGTTGTGGCGCTGATGTAACGTACCCAACTACATCGCTAGATCTCTTTGAAGCAGCACGAGAAGGAAGGGGAGCGGTTATATCTTTAGATAGGTGGGGAACACCACCTAGGCGCTATGCATTTCCCAGGAGAAATGCAGTAATTGCAGCGTTAGGAAAAGTGCTTCTGGTAACGGAGGCAGGACTTTGCTCGGGCACCATGAGCACTGCCGAATTTGCTAACTCACTTGGTAAAACTATTTATGCAATACCTGGATCTATTTTTTCTCCAGCTTCTGCTGGCACTAATAGACTAATTGCTGAAGGTGCTCAAATTATTCCTGATGAGACATCGTTGGGTATTGCAATCTCTTTAGATTTTGATTGCCTAGTTCAGGAACAATTGAAGCAAGATAAGAAGTTGACACCACTTTTATCTGCACTTATTGCTTCTCCTTCAAGACCCGAAGAACTTGCATGGAGGTTATCAGAAAACGTACTTACCGTGTTAAATTCTCTTACTGATTATGAAGCTCGTGGAATGGTAAAAAGATTACCGGATGGAAGGTATACTCCTTCTAAAGACTTTTATTTGGACTCGTAGTGTGTGATAGGTGAAAAATGACGCAAAAAGTTACGGTAGTAGGCGCTGGTTTAGCTGGAAGTGAATGTGCCTTACAGCTTGCTTCTCGTGGTATTTCTGTAGAGCTCATTGAGCAGCGCCCTGTTGTTTCTTCTCCAGCGCATCACACAGACATGTTTGCTGAACTGGTCTGTTCCAACTCTTTGAAATCTACTAAAGAAGACTCTGCAGCTGGAATTTTAAAGTCTGAGCTTAAGAAGATGAACAGTTTTCTGCTTCGTATAGCAGAAGAAAACTCTGTTCCTGCAGGTGGCGCACTTGCGGTAAATAGGGAAGAGTTTTCAAAAGCAGTAACTGAGCAGATTAAAAATCACCCCAACATCTCTGTGACTCATGCAGAGGTTACAGAGCTTACTGATGAGCCAACAGTTATCGCTGCAGGTCCTCTGTGTTCTGATAGCTTATACCAGGCCATTTCTAAGCGTGTGGGAACTGACAGAATGTCGTTTTTTGATGCAGCAGCGCCCATTGTGTCTGAAGAGTCAATCGACCGTTCAATTGCATTCTCCCAGTCTCGTTATGAGGATTTAGGAATTGGCGATTACCTTAATTGCCCCATGAATAAAGAGGAATACGACACATTTGTAGAGGAGTTGCTGGCTGCTAAGCGTGTTATTGGTCACGATTTTGAGCAATCCGATTTGTTCCAGGCATGTCAGCCTATTGAGGAAGTGGCAAGAACAGGACATGATTCCATTAGGTTTGGAGCCCTAAAACCTGTTGGACTTATTGATCCTAGAACAGGTAAACGTCCCTGGGCGGCAGTTCAGCTTCGTGCAGAAAATACAGCTAAAACAGCATTTAACCTGGTAGGTTTTCAGACAAACCTTACCTGGGGAGAGCAAAAACGCGTATTTACGCTCATCCCAAGCTTGGAGAATGCTGAGTTTGTTCGCTATGGTGTCATGCATAGAAACTCTTTTGTTGATTCTCCTCATGCGCTTGATAGATCATTTGGAATTCCTGGCACTTCTACTATTCTTGCAGGTCAAATTACAGGTACAGAAGGCTATGTTGAGGCGATTGCCTCAGGCTTGCTTGCAGCGCTAAACATGTACGCTCGCCTGTTAGGCAAAGAGGAAGTCAAGCTTCCTTTAACAACCTCGTTTGGCTCTCTTGTGGGATATGCAACAAATCCAAATACCAAAGATTACCAGCCTATGCATGTTAATTTTGGAATTTTTGAGCCATTGGATGAGCATATTAAGAGAAAAGACGAGCGTCGCCAGAAAATGGCGGAGCGCGCTCATAAAGATTTTGATGAGTATCTTGCCTCTCGCCACGAACTCTTTGATAGTGTAAAGCGTGATTAATGTGGGCATTTCTAAAGTGCAGGTAAGTAACGTTGAACAATTTATTGAGTATCTAAGTAAGGTCAGGAATCTTTCTGAGAATACTTTAAGGTCGTATCAAACTGATCTTTTAGCATTTGAGCAGTGGTGTAGCAGGGAAGGCGTGGAGGTAACTAAGGTTGACCACAGAAACCTTCGCTTGTATTTGGCCTATCTCAAACAGGCTCAATATTCAGCAAAAACACTAAATAGGCATTTATCTGCGTTGCGTGGTTTTTACAAATGGATGCAGCGAGAAAAACTGATTGCCACAGACCCTGCTCTTTCACTGAGCAATCCTCGAGCGCCACGAAATCTTCCACATACTATGACTGATTCCGATGTAAATAGGCTTTTAGAATCCTGTGATGTTTCAACCGCGGTAGGGCTTAGAGATAGAGCATTTCTTGAGTTTTTGTATGCAACAGGAGCTCGTATTTCTGAGGTGGCGTCTCTCAAACTTGAACAGGTTGATTTGCAAAATGGAACAGTGCGTCTCTTTGGTAAAGGCTCTAAAGAGCGCATTGTTCCTCTCTATGAGTCTGCAATTGAGTGGCTTAAGAAGTACCTTAGATCTTCTCGACCTACGCTTTTGTTGAAAGATAAAGCGGGACGTGCACATTCGGCTCTTTTTATTTCCGTAAGAGGAAATAATATGAGCGCGGACTCTTTGCGCAAGGTTTTTATGTCGTATCTAACGGCTGCAGGACTAGACAGCTCACTCTCGCCACACGCTATGAGACATACATACGCCACAGAACTTCTTGGTGGTGGAGCGGATCTTCGTATTGTGCAGGAGCTTTTAGGTCATGAATCGCTTTCAACTACACAGGTGTATACGCATTTGTCAGTTGACAGGCTCAAAGAAGCAGCAAAAGCAGCTCATCCAAGATCAAAATAACCTGTGCATTGTTGTGGAAGATCTTGCACAGGGGAGTCAGATGTATTTGCGCAGTATTTGTAGAGGTTATGGTCTAAATTCTTTATAGACGTAGCCCTTGTTTTCCTGCTATACTTTCAAAAGTTGTGTAGAAGCACAACATGCTGTTACCAAACAGCACAAAATCGCACGTACGACTACTTGTTTGCCGTGGTGCCTAACGCTAAGCCAGGTGTTGGGTGGTTTTAACAAGGCTTGAACTCGTACGGAGGAACAACCAATGGAGGTAAAAATGGCTGCAAAGATTACTATTCAGACTCTTCTGGATGCTGGTTGCCACTATGGTCACCAGACTCGTCGTTGGAACCCTAAGATGAAGCCATACATCTTTGGTGAGCGCAACGGCATTTACATTCTTGACCTTAAGCAGACCATGCTTGGCGCAGACGCTGCTTACACTTTCCTGAAGAATGTTGCATCTAAGGGTGGCCGCGTTCTCTTCGTCGGCACCAAGAAGCAGGCTCAGGAGCCAATCGCTACTGAGGCAGCTCGTGCAAACATGCCTTACATCAACCAGCGTTGGCTTGGCGGTATGCTCACCAACTTTGTCACCATGCGTTCCCGCATTAAGCGCCTTGAGGAGCTTGAGGCAATGGTAGAGGATGGCCGTATGGCAACTCTTCCTAAGAAGGAGCAGGCTCTTAAGAACAAGGAGCTTCTGAAGCTTCAGCTTAACCTCGGTGGCGTCCGTGATATGACTTCTCTTCCACAGGCTCTCTTTGTTGTTGATTCCAAGCGTGAAGAGAACGCAATCCGTGAGGCAAACCGTCTTCACATTCCAGTTGTCTCCCTGCTTGACACCAACTCTGATCCAGATGTTGTTGATTACGGCATTCCTGCAAATGACGATGCTATTCGTTCCATTTCTCTTATGTGCCAGCTTGCTGCAGACGCAATTCTTGCAGGTAGCGGCAAGGAGCAGATTTCTGCTGAAGAGATGGGCGCTGAGTCCGAGACCCCAGCTGCTGAGTAACTCTTAGCAACGGGTTAAATAATTTAGTTATTCAGTAGATTTTTGGGAGGAAAACATGGCAGAGATTACCGCAGCACTTGTTAAGCAGCTTCGTGATATGACCAGCTCTCCTATGATGGAGTGCAAGAAGGCACTCGTCGAGGCTGAGGGCGATATTGAGAAGGCAGTAGATATTCTTCGTACTATGGGCGTTGCTAAGGCAGTTAAGCGCGCTGGTCGCGACACCAACGAGGGTACCATTGCTACCTTCATCAGCCCAGACGGCAAGACTGGCGCAATCCTCGAGCTCTCCTGCGAGACTGACTTTGTTGGTACAAACCCACAGTTCACCGGCTTTGCTGGCGATCTTGCTGCAGTTGTTGTTGAGAGCAACCCAGCTGACGTTGAGGAGCTCAAGACTGCTAAGCTTGGCGACGAGACCGTTGACGAGGCAATCACCGATAAGATCCACAACATCGGCGAGAACATGCGTGTTCTTCGTTTCCAGCGTGTTGAGGCTGCAAACGGCGCTCTTGCTAGCTACATCCACCTTGGTGGCAAGCTTGCTGACATTGTTACCTTTGAGTTCAACAAGCCAGAGACCGCTGAGTCTCAGGACTTCAAGAACTTTGCACACGACGTTGCAATGCAGGTAGCTGCAGCTGCTCCAGTTGCTGCTCGCCGTGAGGATGTTCCACAGGACATCGTTGATCACGAGCTCTCCATTTACAAGGCACAGGCTGCTGAGTCTGGCAAGCCTGAGGCTATTCAGGAGAAGATGGCTTATGGTCGTCTCGAGAAGTACTACAAGGAGTATGTCCTTACTGAGCAGGCATTTGTTAAGGACCCAGATATGACCATTTCTGAGTACGCAAAGCTGCTCTCCAAGAAGGTTGACGACGAGGTTAAGATTGTCAGCTTCGTGCGTTTTGCTTTTGGTGAAGAGTAAGACTTTTTACTTCAATTATTTTGAGCCGGTTGTCTTCAACCGGCTCTTTTTTTACCGCGATTCCTGCAATACTTACGGTGTCGTTTGTTAAAATTATTACAACTATGGCAAACGGAGAGAGCGAGGAAGCTTTGTCTTCAGCTAAATACAAAAGAGTACTTTTAAAGCTTTCTGGTGAAGCATTGATGGGTGAGCAATCCTTTGGTATTGACCCTTCAATTCCAGAAATGCTTGCTAAAGAAATTAAGCCTGTCTGGGAGTCTGGCGTTCAGGTTGCCATTGTTGTTGGTGGCGGAAACATCTTTAGAGGCGTTTCTCAGGCAGCAGCTGGCATGGATCGTGCTCAAGGCGATAACATGGGCATGCTTGCAACAGTAATCAACGCTCTCTCACTTCAGGATTGTTTTGAGCGCAATGGCATGGATTGCCGTGTTATGAGTGCAATTTCCATGGCTCAGGTTGCAGAGCCTTATATTCGCCGTCGTGCTATTAGGCACCTTGAGAAGGGCCGTATTGTCATCTTTGCTGCAGGTACCGGTAACCCTTACTTCACCACTGATACTGCTGCAGCTCTTCGCGCTTGCGAGATTGGTGCTGAGGCACTGATGAAGGCAACAAAGGTAGATGGTATTTACGACTGCGATCCAGTTACTCATGAAGATGCAGTTAAGTTTGACACTGTCACCTACAAAGATGTTCTCGCCAAAGAACTTAAGGTTATGGACGCTGCAGCAATTGCGCTGTGCAAAGACAATAAGATGCCAATTCTTGTATTTGACATGCAGTCTGAAGGCGTTTTCATGAAAGCAATTTCCGGAGAAGAAGTCGGTACTACTGTCGTTGAGGAGGACTAATGAGCGTTCATTCTGATAAAGCTAAGCAGTCTATGGAGAAGTGCATCGAGGCACTTAAGAATAACTTTGGTCGTGTTCGTACTGGTCGCGCAAATCCACATGCGCTTGATCACATCAAGGTAGACTACTATGGTCAGCCAACCCCAATTTCTCAGCTTGCAGCTATCAAGGTTCCTGAGGCATCTATGCTGCTTGTTGAGCCATGGGATAAGACTGCTCTAAAGAGCATCGAGAAGGCCATTGAGACTTCTGACCTTGGTATTACTCCATCTAATGATGGCTCTGCTATCAGGCTTCCTTTCCCAATGCCAACCGAGGAGCGCCGTCGTGAGCTTGCTAAAGAGTGCTCGCAGATTGCTGAGGAAGCTCGCGTAGCTGTACGTAACGTCCGTCGTGACGTTAATGGCAAGATTGAGCGCGATGAGGAGCTGTCTGAGGACGATCAGAAGCGCGAGAAGAACGGTATTCAGAAGCTGACTGATACCTATATTGCACAAATTGAGTCTCTTCTTAAGACCAAGACTTCAGAAATCATGGAGATTTAAGTGCAGTTTGATACAGACAAGCTCGTCCAGTATTTCTCTGACGCACCAGAAGATATCAGTCTTTCTGATATCAATTTAGATACTATTCCGTCTCACGTTTCCATCATTATGGATGGAAACGGTAGATGGGCTACGGCTCGCGGACTTGACAGAACCGAAGGTCATAAGGCCGGTGTTCTTTCTTTGCGTGAGGCTGTTACTACAAGTGTGCGCCTTGGATTGGATGTTTTGTCAGTTTACGCGTTCTCCACAGAAAACTGGAAACGTCCTCAGCGTGAGGTTGACTTGCTCATGCGTCTGTTTGCAGAGACGCTTCTTAAAGAACTTCCACTTTTCCACCAAGAAAACGTTAAGCTGCGTTTCTTTGGTGACCTTGAGGCTTTGCCAGAGAAGACCCGCAAGACCTTCCAACGCGGACTTGATGAGACTGCACAAAACACTGGTATGACGTTTGCGCTTGCTGTTAACTATGGCTCTCGTGCAGAGCTAACCAGGGCAGCTGTTCTTCTCGCTCATCAAATTGCTGAGGGCACCGTGTCCGCTGACTCGGTGACTCCAGCAGATTTTGAGAAGAACCTCTATACGGCAGGTCTTCCTGATCCAGACCTGTTGATTCGTACGTCAGGAGAGCTGAGGCTTTCTAACTATTTGCTATGGCAGCTGGCTTACTCGGAGCTGTATGTTACGCAAACTTACTGGCCTGACTTCTCTAAGTGGGATTTTTTGCGCGCCATTAAGGACTATCAGGGTCGCGAAAGGCGATTCGGAGGAGTGAAATAGTGGTGGACAATACGCGCGATTCCAGAAGGCCTACCTCTAGGATTCCTGCTGATGCTCAGCCTAATCCTGAAGAAACAGGTAGCGTTGGAATTGATAGACAGATTGAAAAGCTGGAGATTCGTCGCTCACTTAAAGAGCTGCAACGATCCGCTGGTAACCTTATGGGTCAGCGAGTTCGTGGCGTTACCGAGAAGCTTTTGACAAGGACTCTGTCTGGCGTAGTTTATGCAGCTATTGTACTTGCTGCGCTGTTTGTTGGCAAAGAAGCCACTATTGTTTTGATTGCCGGTATGGCATGGCTCTGCTGCTCTGAGTTCTTCCATATTTGCCGTATGGGCGGACGTATGCCAAACGAGCCTCTTGGCCTTGTCTTCTCGCTTATTTTTCCCATAATTGCGTACTTTGGTCACGTCTTTCCGCTGGTATTTTCTCTGCTTTTGATTATTCTTTGCGGACTTTGGTATGTTTTAACACCGCGAGCAAACCTTGCAGACGTGGCGGTTACGGCCTTTGGACCACTGTATACCTCGCTTTCACTTTCAACGGTAGTGCTTCTAAGGTCCACAGAGCCAAGTTTTTCTATTCCTTGGATTACGCTTGCTGTCATGCTCTCTGTGTGGGCTAACGATTCATTTGCGTATTTGTTTGGATCTAAATTTGGCAAGCATAAACTGGCGCCAAGAATTTCTCCTAATAAGAGCTGGGAAGGCTTCTTTGGTGGCCTTCTTGGATCAATGCTGGTGTGGTTCTTGATTGCTGCGTTTGGCGCAATTAATATGAATCCACTGTTTGCGCTGCTCTTTGGTGTAACAGAGGGCATCTTCTCTGTTGTTGGAGACCTCTTTGAGTCTCGCATTAAGCGTGGAGTGGGCCTCAAGGATTCTGGTTCAATTATGCCTGGTCATGGTGGCCTACTTGATAGAACCGATTCGATGATTTTTGGAACTATGGCGGCGTTTCTTCTCTTCCAGCTTGCCGTGCTCTTTAGCCAGGTCAAGCTACCTATTGCGCTGCCGTTTGGAGCATAGGTTTTGAGCATTTTTGAAGATACCGCGCCTCGTGCTGTAAGGCATGAGCCTCTGCGTGTTGCTGTCCTTGGAGCTTCGGGTTCTGTGGGTATGCAGACGCTTGATGTATGCCGTCATTTCCCGCAAAAGGTGGAGGTTGCAGCCCTTGCGGTGAGGTCGTCGGTTGAGTTTGCCGTGAAGGCAGCAGCTGAGTTCAACTGCAAATACGTTGCTTTTGCCGATGCAAGTGTCAAGGGCAATGCTCTTCTCGACAGCTTGCCTCAAGGCTGCAAAGCAAGCTTTGGCCCTGAGGCTGTTCAGGCGCTCGCTGAGCTGGATGAGGTTGACTGCGTAGTCAATGCAGTAGTGGGAGAGGCCGGCATTTACGCTGGTCTTGCCGCTGTGAAGGCTGGCAAGGTTTTGGCATACGCCAACAAAGAGTCCATTGTTATTGGCGGAGACCTGCTGATGCCGCAGGTTATGCCCGGCCAGCTCATTCCTGTTGACTCCGAGCACAGCGCCATCTTCCAGTGCCTTATTGGCGAGAGACCCGCTGATATCCAGAGGATTTGGCTCACCTGTTCTGGCGGTCCGTTCTTCGGATATTCTCGTGAACAGCTCAAGCACGTCTCGGCCGACGACGCTTTGGCGCATCCAACCTGGAAGATGGGTGCCAAGATTACCATCGACTGCGCCACGCTCATGAATAAGGGCCTTGAGCTCATTGAGGCTCATCATCTCTTTGACACCCCAATGGACAAGCTTGAGGTGCTGGTACATCGTCAGAGCCGCATCCACTCTATGGTTGAGTTTGTGGACGGTTCTGTAAAGGCGCAGCTTGGAGCCTCTGACATGAGACTGCCAATCCAGTTTGCACTGAGCTATCCGCATCGTTGGCCGGCAATTGCCAAGCCGGTTGAGTGGCAAGAAACTGCTCCTCTTACAGGAGATTATGCTGACGAGAAGACCTTTGGCTGCCTAGCTCTTGCTCGTCATGCGGGAACTGTTGGTGGAACGCTTCCTTGCATCATGAATGCTGCTAATGAAGTTGCTAACCATGCATTTAGGCGAGGGAGATGTTCATTTCTTGATATTGAGCGCATTGTTGCAGAGACCATGAATGCCTCTCATGTCCAAAGGGTAGAAGACCTTCAACAATTGACGCTTGTAGACGCAGAAGCACGAGCTTTAGCTCGCTCTTTTGTGGGATAGGAATTTTGTGAATTTGTTAGCTTTTCTTTCACCAATTTTTTGGGGACTCTTGGTCCTCTCGCTCCTTGTATTTGTTCACGAGGCTGGCCATTACGGTATGGCTCGCCTGTGTGGCGTCCGTGTAACTGAGTTTTTCTTGGGCATGCCGTTCAAGTACAAGCTTTCTCATAAGAGCAAGAAGTATGGCACTGAGGTTGGCGTAACACCGCTTCTTTTTGGTGGCTATACCCGCATCTGTGGCATGGAAGGCCAGCTTGACGAGCTTCTGCCTCAGGCTCTGATGAGTGTTCAGGAAGCAGGTTCACTTGAGGTTGGCGCTCTTGCAGCAAAGCTTAACTGTGAGGATGAGCGCGCCTACAATCTGCTGTACACCCTTGCAGACTGGGGCTCCATTGAGCTTGTCAAAGAGTCCGAGTCAGATGACCTGGCGCACATTATCTTCCAGACTCTTGCACGAGACGCTGAACTGCGCTGTGAGTATGATCGTGGTCACAACTTTGAGCTTGAAGGCTCTACAGCAGCAGGGGAGCCTCGTGTTCCACAGATGTCCGCTGATGATTTCTTTGCTCAAGAGAAGGCTCATACCTATGTTGGTGTAAATGTTCTCAAACGCCTGCTCATGATCTTGGGCGGACCTCTAGTCAACATTGCGCTGGCCTTTGTACTGGTGGTTGGCTCTTTGATGTTTGTTGGCATTCCAGCTGCTCAAAACAAAGCACAGTTGGGCTCAGTTGAATCTGGCTCTCTTGCTGCTATTTCAGGCCTTACTGCCGGAGACACTATTCTTACCTTTAACAAGGTAGAGGTTCATACCTGGGAAGACCTTACTGCAGCTATCAAAGACGCAATGTCTGCTGGCGTAGAGGATATTCCTGTCACCTATGATCGCGGCGGTATTCAGCTTCAAACTACTATTAAGCCTGCTTTACGTCCTGACGATAAAATCATCGGCGTGACACCTGTCATGACCACCTATCACTTCTCGTTTATTGACGCATCAGCTGCAGCTGTATCGTATGCCGCACAGGTTGGTCAGTTTGCGCTCAGACTGCTCATCCCAACGCAGACCATGGAAGTTCTCAATCAGTCGTCTTCTGTTGTAGGAATTTCTGTAATGGCATCAGAAGCTGCTGCAGAGGGTTTCTCGACTCTTATTATGCTGGTAGCAGCTATTTCCATGTCACTTGGATTCATGAATCTTTTACCTATTCCACCTCTTGACGGCGGAAAGATTCTGATTGAGGTAATTCAGGTGATCATCAGAAAGCCTCTGTCTATCAAAGTTCAAAACATTTTGTCTTACATTGGACTGGCATTTTTCCTGTTTGTCTTTGTTGTTGCACTGAGAAACGATATTCTTCATTTACTTTTTAGGTAGCTGATTTTATGTCTGAAATTGCTCGCACAAAAACTCATCCCGTCATGGTTGGATCTGTCCAGGTTGGTGGCGGCGCTCCCGTTTCCGTTCAGTCTATGTGCACCACTAAAACAGACGATCCAGACGCAACGCTCCGCCAAATCAAGGGGCTTGCCGAGGCAGGGTGCGAGATTATTCGTGTGGCAATTCCTGATGCAAAGGCTTTGGATGGCTTTGAAGAGATTTGCAAATACTCGCCACTTCCTGTTGTTGCCGATATTCACTTTGACTATAAGCTGGCGCTTGAAGCTTCTAAGCGAGGTGCGGCAGCCCTTCGTATTAACCCAGGAAACATTGGCTCTATGGAGCGCGTTGATGCTGTCATTGAGGCAGCTAAAGAGGCACATATTCCAATCAGAATTGGCGTTAACGCAGGCTCTCTTGCTAAAGAATTTGATACAAGACAAGATATGACCCTTGTCGAGAAACTCGTGGCATCGTCAAAGTCTTTTGTAGAGCATTTTTCTTCTCGCGGTTTTGACGACATTGTCTTGTCTGCAAAAGCTCACGATGTTCCTACTACACTTGCGGTATATCGAGCGCTTTCCAAGGAGCTTCCACAGATTCCTCTGCATGTAGGCGTTACAGAAGCCGGTGCGTTAAGGCAGGGAACGGTAAAGAATTCTGCTGCGGTGGGCATTTTGCTTGAGAGCGGTATTGGCGATACCATGCGCCTTTCTCTGACGGCCGATCCCGTAGAAGAAGTCCATGTAGCATGGGAGCTTCTTGCGGCTCTTGGTATGCGTCGCATTAAACCAGAGCTGGTGAGTTGCCCCACCTGTGGCAGGTGTGGCGTTGACATGATTCCTATTGCAGAAGAAGTTACCAAACGCCTGGATGGTGTTCGTGCTCCAATTTCTGTAGCAGTCATGGGATGCGTTGTTAACGGACCTGGTGAGGCTAGGGGTGTTGACCTTGGTGTAGCCTGTGGCAAAGGTCAAGCAGTGTTGTTTGAAAACGGCAATCCTCTTAGAAAAGTGCCTGAAGATAAGATTGTTGATGAGCTATTCGCCGAAATTGAGAATCGTTTTGGCAAAAAATAAGTAAACTATACGTATTACTTCATATTGAAAGGAAACTACCTTGAAGCACTGGATGCGCATGTCTTCTTTGTATGCACCAACACTCAAAGAAGACCCAGCTGAGGCTGTACTTGCAAGTCACCGCCTGCTCCTTCGTGCTGGCATGATCAGAAAGACCGCTGCGGGTCTTTACTCTTATCTGCCACTTGCATGGCGCTCTCTTTTAAAGATTGAGGCCATCATTCGCGATGAGATGGACGGTATTGGTGCTCAGGAGATTCTTGTTCCTATTATGACCCCTGCTGAGCTCTGGGAAGAGTCTGGTCGTTGGGATGTCTATGGTGATGAGCTCATGCGTATGCATGACCGCCATGATCGTCAGTTTGCTCTTGGCCCAACTCACGAGGAAACCTTCACAGACCTTATTAGAAATGAGCTCAAGAGCTATAAGCAGCTTCCTGTAACGCTCTATCAGATTCAGGATAAGTTCCGTGACGAGCGTCGTCCACGCTTTGGTCTTATGCGTGGCCGTGAGTTCATTATGAAAGACGGATATTCCTTCTCGGCAAATCAAGAGTCGCTGCAAGAGTGCTATGACCAGGAGAAGGTTGCTTACCAGAACGTTTGTGACCGCACACGTCTTAAGGCTCTGCAGGTAGTTGCAGACTCTGGTCAGATTGGTGGAGACACCTCTGTTGAGTTTATGGCGCTGGCAGAGGCTGGCGAGGCAAGTCTGGTCTACTGCGATTGTGGCTATGCTGCAGATACTGAGGCAGCGGCTGCAAAGATCAACGTAGAAGAGCGTGAGTCAGGCAAAATGTGTGAGATTCACACACCTGGAATTGGCTCCATTGATGATGTTGCTGAGTTCCTTCACGTTTCACCTGCAGCAACTCGTAAGGCTCTAGCTCTTGTTGACGGAAACGGTAAGCCGGTTGTGTGCTTTGTTCCAGGTACTCATGAGCTTAATGAGGTCAAAGCTGAGCACGTCTTTGGTGACTATCACATGATGACCGATGAAGAGCTTGAAGAGTATGGCCTCATCAAGGGCTTCATTGGACCTGTTGGTCTACCTGAGGGCATTCGCGTTGTTGGAGACCTCTCTCTTGAGGATAGTCAGTGGTGGCTCTGCGGTGCTAACAAGGCAGACTACCACCTTGATCACGTTGAGCTTGGCCGTGACTTTGAGATTAACGAGTGGAAAGACCTTGTCACTTCTCAGGAGGGCGATATTTGTCCTGAGTGTGGTCTTCCTCTGCATGCTGCTCGCGGTATTGAGGTTGGCCAGGTCTTCCAGCTTGGCACCAAGTACTCTGCGGCCCTTAACGCCACCTTCACCGACGAAAACGGCGAGGATAAGCCTCTGGTTATGGGCTGCTACGGCATTGGTGTTTCCAGGCTGCTTGCTGCTGTGGTTGAGCAATACAATGACGAGAAGGGCATCAAGTGGCCAGTCTCTGTTGCTCCTTATGAGGTTTCTGTTCTTTGTCTCTCTGACAAAGACTCAGAGATTTGGGATGCTGCAGGTGCAGTAGCTGACGCCTGTGTTGCAGCTGGTCTTGAGACTGTTGTTGATGACCGTGCAGAGCGTCCTGGCGTTAAGTTTGCAGATGCAGATCTTATTGGCTTCCCATGGCAGGTCATTGTGGGCAAGAAGGGTGTTGCAAACGGCATCGCAGAAGTCAAAGAGCGTGCTACCGGTGAGCGCTTTGAGGTTGCCCTTGATGAGGTTGCTTCTTGGTTGGCAGAGAAGATTCTTCCAGAGCGCGAGCTTTAAAAAATACAACCAATTAGAAAATTGTCGATAAAAACAGAGCTTTGGTTTGCTATAGTATTTCCCGCACCACGTTCGGGGAATTAGCTCAGCTGGGAGAGCGCATGACTGGCAGTCATGAGGTCAGGGGTTCGATCCCCCTATTCTCCACCACGCATTCTGGCGGCGGCATCTGTCGCCGCTTTTTTCTTACGGGCTCATGGCGCAACGGTTAGCGCAGGGGACTCATAATCCCTGGGTTGGGGGTTCAAATCCCTCTGGGCCCACCAAATACACATGTGGCGAGAAACCCTTTGGTTTTCTCGCCATTTCTTTTACCGAAACACTCTACCGTTTAATGATTCGATTACTTAATTTATATAAAAGACGGGTACAATAGCCAAAGTGATATTTGATAGATAGGGGATATATGACTCCTGAGACTCGCAAAATGAAGCTCTTTAGTCTGGCGCTTTTGATTGGCGGACTTTTAGGTCTTGTTAATGTTGCGGTTCTTGTAATTGGTGCTGGTCCATCAATTGATTCCGCTCTACTTTTGCTTGCAAGTATGATCTCGCTTCTAACTGGTGGTTATGCAGCTAGAGAGGCTAATGTACCTAATAGAGCTGTTGCTGCCTATCCAATGATTTTTGGATCATGCGTTGTATTAGCTGCTATTGTTGTTGGACAGTTGGTGCTTAAACCATCTGTTACCTTGCAGTTTATTGAGCTGTTTGCGCTATTGGCAATGGCAAGTGCTGTTGCCCGAGGATCTCATAAAGTTAAAAAGTCTCTTGAAGCCAAGTAAGTTTTTTTATTTGTTCTAGCTCCTCTTGTGTACATTTTTTCTTTGTGAACTGACTTGTTGGGGGTTTGTATGGATCGTGGAACTAAGTTGATGATGGCGCTTTCCTCTATGCTTGGTGCGCTTGGCGTTGCTGGAATTGTCATCTTTGCCTTCTCAGTTGGCTATGGTCGTTTCTCTTCAAGCATGATTGTGCTTCTGCTGTGCAGCTTAATGGCAGTTTATTGCTGCTACATTCTGCAGAAATGCATTAGTCTGGCTAAAGACTTTGAGAAAACCCACGGCATTGTCCGTCTTGTTGCTGGTATTGAGCTCATTCTCTTTACCATTGAATGGGTTTTTGTATCGCAGCTTTCATCTCAGCCTATGGTAATTACTCCAATGATTCTTCAGCTTATCTTCCTGGGAATTATTCTTGTTCAGATGAATAAAGCTGTGTCTACGTATTCACCTTCAAAAAAGTCAAAAGCTAGAAATTAGCGTCATTGTTTGTTATTATTGCAAGTCGTTCGGGCGATTGGCTCAGGGGTAGAGCACTTCCTTCACACGGAAGGGGTCGCTGGTTCAAATCCAGCATCGCCCACCATAAAAATTTAAAGACCTAGGTAACTGGGCCTTTTTTGTTAGTGCTTAGTTACAGTAATGACTAATATTTTATTGCCAAGCACACATCTTAGAGCTTCCCTTATATACTTGAGCTCTAGGAAAGGGGAGATGTATGACAGATCCAACTAACAATTCCAGTGCTCTTAATCCAGTTGAGCAGTTTGATATGTACGTTGCTCACGTTGGCATTAATGCAAGTAATGCGGACGAGGCAGAAAAGATCGCAAACCTGTTCACCGCTCTTATGGGGCTTCCTACTATTGAGCAGCCACCTTCATTTTTTGCAGGAACCCTGGTAGAGGTTATGAAGCAAAACGGTCGAGGTACAAAGGGTCATATTGGCTTCCACGTTAACAACATTCCTGCTGCCGAGAAATACTTTGCAGGTCGTGGCTTTGAAATCGATGAGTCATCTAGAAGGCTTAATCCAGATGGCAGTACGTTTTTGGTCTATTTCAAAGAAGAGATTGCTGGCTTTGCTATTCATCTCACCATGGATAAGTAGGCTATTCCATCAATCTTATTGACGATTTTTTGGCGAGAAGATCTTTCAAGTAGAAGGGTCTTCTCGCTTTTTTGTGTGTGGATGGATAGGGAATAGCTATTTATAGGTGATTCTTATTGTTGATGATATGAAAATTTAATAAATTGCAATTTAGAATGCAGTTTATATTCATTTTAATGATATTTTCTTTTATCATTTGATTTGGATACTTGTAATCCTTTATGGATTTGGAAGGTTTGAAGTGAAAAAGTTCAAGTGTGTAGCAGCGTTAATTCTTGTTGCGCTATGCTGCGTAATTGTAATTGGAGCCCCAAAAGTTGCTCTAGCGGCAGGGGACAATCAGCTTACGGTTAATGTTACTGATGACTATTATGCAAAGCCAGTTGATGGTGTAACAATTACAGTCACAGATACAGCAACTGG
>CALGXY010000014.1:0-64054 GCA_937935155.1 uncultured Atopobium sp.
ATTGCAGCAGCAATCTTGCCAAGAGCCTCTTCAACCTCTGGGGTAAAGCACTTAACACCCTCAGCAGGAGTTCCCTCCTGGCCAGCCTTAATTGCCGTCTTTACCAGAGTATCAATGTTCTTGTTACGAAGTGCGGAGACCTCAACAACCTCAACGCCAAGCTGCTTAGAAAGCTCCTTGACATCAATGACGTCACCAGACTCCTTGAGCAGGTCAACCATGTTAAGACCAAGGACAACTGGACGACCAGCCTCAAGAATCTGAGTAGTCAGATAGAGGTTACGCTCCAGGTTGGTAACATCGAGAAGGTCAATAATGGCGTCTGGGCGCTCATTAATGAGGTAGTCACGAGATACCTGCTCCTCAGGTGAATAAGGAGACAGAGAATAAATACCAGGAAGGTCGACAAAGGTGACGTCCTTATCAGCGCGCCAGTTTGCCTGCTTCTTCTCGACGGTAACGCCAGGCCAGTTGCCGACGTAACCGTTTGAGCCCGTAAGCTCATTGAATAGGGTGGTCTTACCGCAGTTTGGGTTACCTGCAAGACCAATAATAGTCTTTTGTGCCATTAGGCTTCCTCTACCTTGTGAACGTCTACTACTTCAATGCTTGCAGCCTCATCCTTACGGATAGAAAGCTCGTAGCCACGAACTGTGAGCTCAATTGGGTCTCCCAGTGGTGCTACCTTTTTGACATAAACCTCAGTGCCCTTAGTAAGGCCCATGTCCATGATGCGACGTTTCACGGCGCCTACACCCTTTAGCGCAGCAACCGTGCAACTCTCCCCCACCTTAACTTCTTTCAGAGTTGCCATAACCTTCCTTTCATCGAAACACGTATTAAAAGCCGCGGGTTTTACCAACGGCGCAATACAACAAAGTGTTTAGAGCGGAGAAACCATGATGTGCGAAGACATCTGACGGTTCAGTCCAAGTCGTGCGCCCTTCACGCTGACAATAACGTCTCCATTAACGCGTGAAATAACCTTGACCTCTGCACCCTCAACAAAACCAAGTGTTGAGAGGTGCTGGCGAAGATCAGAAGCACCCTTAACCGTTACGATCAACGCAGTCTCTCCCTCACCAAGCATGGCAAGAGGAAGAACTGGACCAGAATTCGCAGGACCCTGTGAGGTCTTTTCTGTATCCATGCATCCCCCAAAATAACGTAGGCAAACTAAGTTTGCTCTTTCGAACTTTTACTTCATTAGTATCAACTAAAAGTTAAGGTAATTCAACTTTCATTTAATAATTAAAGTAAAAATAAGGCGAGAAACTCTGTCTACCAGTGGTTTCTCGCCTTGTAAATATTGCAACTTTATTTCAGGTAATCCTAGTTTTACGTAAACATAAACGATTGTTTGCTCAAGCTTACGGCAAGCTGTGTGACATCAGCCCGTATTCTGCAGACCTGCGGCAACACCAGACACGGTGCACAAAATCAAATACGTAATGTTTGCACGTTCCTCTGGAGTAAGCATGTCATCTCTTATACGAAGCTCAGACAGGGCATGCACCTGCGTAACCGAGAGAATATTAACAAATGGCAGACGCAGGCGGATAACAGGACCAAGCACACGACGGTTCTCCAACGGCCACTTGTTACCGGTGATAGCAAGCACCCACTTGCGCGTTAGCGACATCTCAGAGAGAACCATCTCTGAAAGCTCAGCACGATCACCCAGAGCCAGATAAAGCCTTGCAATACGAGCATCAATCTTGGAGATTGACATCTCAATGTTGTCGATAAACGTAGTGAACAGCGGCCACTCTCTATATGCCTCGCGGAGTCGCTCAATATCCCCTGCTGCCTCGCAGGCCCTACCCAGTCCATACCATGCAGCCAAGTTGATACGAGCCTGTGACCAGGAGAAAATCCATGGAATAGCACGCAAGTCATCAAGAGACTTGGCACCCAGGCCACGTTTTGCAGGTCTTGAACCAATGGGGAGAAGACCAATCTCTGTCAGAGGGGTAACAACCGAGAACCACTCAGCAAAGCCATCGGAGTGAATGAGCTCCAAGAAGCGCTGCTTGGAGGCTTTATCAAGCTCAGAAGCCAGCGAAGCAAACTTCACGTCTGTCTGGGTGTTCTTCTGCTCAATAGAAGGTGCCATCTGAAGCAGTGTTGCTCCAGCAACGGACTCTACGTGACGACGAGCAAGCGTTGGGTCACCATAGCGAGCAAAAATAACTTCTCCCTGCTCAGTAAGTTTAAAGCGACCGTTGACTGAGCCTTTGGGCTGAGAAAGAACAGCACGATTTGCAGGACCACCGCCACGACCAACTGCACCGCCACGGCCATGCATCAAGATGAGGTCAATGGAGTTCTTCTCTGCCCACTCTGCCAAAGCAGCCTGAGTCTTATGCAGTACCAACGTTGCCGTAGTTGGTCCCTCGTCCTTCGAGGAATCAGAATAACCCAACATGACCTCAAGTTTGCGGTCTGTCTGAGCAAGACGTGCCTGTACCTCAGGAAGCTGAATTACCTGGTCAAGTGTAGCAACAGCGTTCTCAAGGTCTTCAATTTGCTCAAAGAGTGGAATAACGTCTAGTACAGGAACGTCTTCTTCATTTGCAAACGCAAGACGTGCAAGCTTATAGACATTCTCAACATCCTGAGCAGACTGCGTAAACGAAATAATATAGCGACGAGCAGCGTTAATACCATTCTTCTTTTGAATTGATCCAATAGAGCGGAAGGTGTCTAGCACCTCCTGCGTCATAGCATCAAGTTTGGCGGGTTTCTCGGCAGTTGATGGGTGTGCCTCAATATCTGCAAGTGCACGCTTGTGCACCAAAGAGTGCTGACGGAACTCCATTTCTACCAAATGGAAACCAAAGGTCTGAGCCTGCCAGATAAGCTTCTGAACAGGACCGTAGGCAATACGGAAAGCCCCTGCTTGAGCCAGTGAATCCTGAATAACACGCAGATCAGCAATAAACTCTTCAGCGTTTTGATACATCAGGTCAGCATTGCGCTCAATGGTGGCGCTGAGTCGGCCAGAAATGACGCGCATTGCCGCACGGTGCAACTCAGACCCAGCCTTATCAATAGCCCTAGAGGTCAGGGCCTGGCTCATTTCTACCTGCTGTGCCCAAAGATTGACAAGCGCAGGCGAAGCTGGAGTAGAAATACCATCAAGCGTCAGGCCTCGACTGACTTCCTTGGTAGCCCGAGCCAGTGCCTGCAGTACGTGTACACGGTACTTCTCGGCAACTTGGCGAGAAACCAGGGCGGTAACATTAGGGTTACCGTCGCGGTCGGAGCCAATCCAGCTACCTGGACGGAAAAATGGTGGGCAGACAGGCGACACACAACCAGCGTTTTCTCCCAGCACCCAGTTATCAAAGCGGCGATATACCGAAGGAACCATCTCAAAAAGGGTGGTATCAAAAATGTTGAGGACAGTATCTGCCTCCTCCAAAGGAGTTGGCTTTTTATGACCGATAGGAGACGTACGGAATAAGCCGTCAATCTCTTGCAGCATGCGACGCTCGTTTTCCACACGAGCAGGACCACCAAGCCTCTGACGCTCATCAAGAAGCTCTGAGATGGTACGGATTCGGCGCTCAACGTTTTTACGACGAGCCTCAGTTGGGTGCGCGGTAAAGACGGGGTGGAACTCAAGACGATTAAGACGTGCTTTTGCCTCTTCTTCACCGCACTCGTCAATAAGCTGTCTATATGCAACGGTTATCTCATTGATAGGGTCTTCTGCAGAAGATGGATCAACAGAAGCCTCACGAGAGCGCAGGCTGGTAACGCGATAATTCTCTTCACAAAGATTTGCTAAGTGGAAGAAAGTTACAAATGCGCGCATGAGAAGCACGGAGTCTTCTATGCTTAGGCTGTCAATGGTAGAAGCAAAACGCAGAAAAGCATTAAGCGATTCCTTCTCTGAATCTACTTTGAGTACCGCATTGATTGCCTCAAGCAGCAAAGGTGCGCGAGTTGTAGACAAATCATCTGGTCCGGCTTTAATTGCCTCAACCAACAACGTGTCAAAACTAGTAAGAAGATCTGGATTGTACTCAGCAAGCACTTTTCTTACCAAACGCAAAAAGAAGGTAAGGTTATCGCGCAGAGGAGCTGGCGCTTTAAGCGCCTGAATAAGGGTACGAGCAGCAGCAATCTCATTCCCGCGTCGTTCAAGAAGCGACTGAGCTACTTCAGAAGTTGTTGCACCATCGATGGGTTTCTCGTCAAAAGAAGCATTGCTGGACTCTAGATTTGAATCTTGAGGGTTGCCTGCCATGCTCATCCTTTCGTCACATGACTCAGAATACGTACTATCTACCATACCCTTTTGTAACAATCTTCGCACGATTGTTTGTCAATCTGTTACCTAATGTACATCGTGGACTACAATCGATATAACAAATAAAAATTGATATATCAAAGTTTCTGGCCACGTTAAAGAAGATTTTAGGTTTTACATGCTCAATCCATTCAAGAAAAGTCGTACTGCGTACAACAATTCTTCCGTACATAAGCAGGTAGAGCGTCTTCGCACACCTCGCTATGAGCTTGATGACTCGCGCACAAACGGGGGTCAACCTGGCATTGTGGTTACATGGTGGACCAGGCTTCTCTCTGCCGTGGTCTCTGGCGATATTGCTAATCAAGACGAGCAATACTTGGCACATCAAACGTCCCAGGATTATCTCTTCAATGCACTTGGACAAGGTGCCTGGGGTGCACTTTTCCCGCTTTTAACTGTTGTTTGCTCTCAGCTTGTTGGCATTGAACAAGCAGGACTTTTCTCCATGGCATTTGTTGTGGCAACGCTTTTGTTATTTGTTGCCCAATACGGCGTCCGTACCTATCAGGTTTCAGACATAGCTGAACAACGTAGTTTTTCTGATTACCAGATTCAACGCGCAGCTACCGTTATTGTCATGGTGATAGCAGGTCTTATTTGGTGCTTCTTTAAAGGATATACCGAGCCCATGTTTTCTATCTGCACGGGAGCTTTGCTCTTTAGGGCGGTTGACGGTATGGCTGATGTCTACGAAGGTCGTCTTCAGCAAAAAGACAAACTCTACCTCGCAGGACTGAGCCAAGCTCTTAGGTGTAGTGCCAGTTTTATTCTTTTTACTGTTGTCTTATTTGTTACCAGAAATCTTGTATGGGCAAGCTGGAGCATGGGCATTTGTGCTCTTATCACCCTGCTATTTGTTTCTGCTCCCCTAGCCATTCTTGAGACCGATAAAAGCGTGCGCATCAAACTTGCAAACATCAAAGATATCTTTGTACAGTGCTGGCCTCTCTTTTTAGCACTTTTCCTCTACAACCTTATTGACTCGCTACCAAAGATTGCCATGGAAGGCACGCTTTCTTACAGCAATCAGCTGTACTTCAACGCACTTTATTTCCCAGCTCACACTATTTTGATGATCTCTACACTCATCTACAGGCCACAGCTCTTCAAACTTGCTAGTTTGCTAGAAACCTCAATTCATAATCCCGCTAATAAGAAACGCTTTGGCGTAATTGTACTTGCAATGTTTGGAGCCATTGCCGTAGTCACCATTGGTACCGCTGCATTTGTCGAGTTCATTGGCATTCCTCTTAACGGTTTCTTGTATGGCGTTGATTTTGAGCAATATCGCGGACTTGCACGCATTATGGTGGCCACGGGTGGACTTTGTGCTGCAATTGACTTTTTGTACCAGCTCATCACGATCATGCGAGTTCAAAAAGCCGTTACGCGCGCTTATCTCATTTCATTTACTGTATCCATCCCCATTATCTGGATGATGGTCAGCTTTACGGGCCTTAACGGCGCAGTTATTGGCAGCTTCTCATCCATCCTTATCCTCTTCTTACTGCTCATCAGCGAATACGCCGTAGCACGTATGAAAAACTAGCAAACAAATTGATGCTTAAACGTAAAACCCCTCTGCTCCATACGTTGGAACAGAGGGGTTTTTAATGCATATAGCGAGAAACCCGTCTGCTAGAGGGGTTTCTCGACAATGAGCTTAGAAGGAGCAGGCGCCGCCGATGGTGCAAGCAGCTGCAGCGGAGCCATCGTCTGAGTCATCGTTTGAACCAGAAACATGGAAGACCTCAGAAAGGTAATTGATGATGTCGCCGGACTCATACATTGCCTTGCCATCAATGAACAAACATGGGACCTGACGCTTACCGCCAACCTCAATAAGGCGCTCGCGAGCTGCGTCATCAGCAACGATATCGTGCATAGGAAGCTCAATGTTGTTCTGCTCCATAAAGGACATGACCTTGTGGCAGTATGGGCAGGTTGGCTTATAGAAAAGCTCGAGATTCTGAGTAGCCATAAAAACTCCTTTTGTTAGTAATTACTACTACTTTGTCTATACCCACCACAGTGCAGTTGTTTCACATGGATTTAGATAGGCATAAAAATAGCCGCACAAGGCGGCTATTAGTAGTTAGTGGTGCCAGCAACCAGGATCGAACTGATGACCCCCGCTTTACGAGAGCGGTGCTCTACCAACTGAGCTATGCTGGCGTGCAAAAGCGCGCTAACAACTATACGGGGAAGCCCTGTATTATTCAAGCAGAAATACTAAAGAAGCCCGAGAACACCACGAACAAGGCGCTCAAGATCATTTGCATACTTCTCAGATGCCTCTTGAACGCTCTTATGCGTAGTTCCGTGAGCTCCAGCTGGGTTTGCTGCAAGCGTCAGAGCCAACACATTCATTTCAAGAGCGCGAGCCATAATGACTTCAAGAGCTGTGGAAACGCCAACGTATGAGACGCCAAAGCTGCGAAGCATAGCAACCTCTGCAGGAGTCTCAAAGTTTGGTCCCAAAAGACCAGCAAAAACACCCTCATTGAGCTCAATTTTAAGGTCATCCGCTACGCCACGTGCAAGCGTTCTTAGATAAGGCGAGAAGGCATCATTCATATCTACAAATGGGGTCTCGACATCGCGAAGGCCTGCCCACTCTGCAAGTGGATTGGTTCCCGTGAGGTTAATCTGATCAGTAATAACGCCAAGGCCAGTCTTTGCGTTTCCAGAAACAGCACCTGTTGCACCTGCAAAAATAATGTCTTTGCAGCCCAGGTGATGGGCATGCTGAACAAGAGAGGTTACCTCAGCTGCAGAATAACCCTGATAGAGATGTACGCGACCAGGATAAACAACTACAGGCACGCCGTCGATAGTACCAATAGTTGCCTCAAAGCTGTGGCCAGCCATAGGAGAAGCGTCAACAGGGAAACCTGGAATGTCACGATAATCAATACGACGAACTGGCTTTACCAAATCAGCAAGATGACCAAGTCCGGTTCCCAAAATAAGAGCAACAGGATGCTCAACAGATGGGCTTACATTCTCAATGGTTTTCTCGGTAACCACGCAAATCCCCTCCTCTAAGAGGTGACGAGTAAGTGTTCCCTCGCCAGAAACAAGCTTTCCTGAGTACGTACCATCATAAATCTCATGCACGCCACAAGACGGGCTCTTTGCCTTCAAAACGGCGAGCGTTATGTCAGAAGACGTAACAGCACTAAGAGCAATCTTAGATCCTCGTTCAAAATCTTCTGTAACATCTGAGCCATCCTTGAGCCAAACACGACCTTCTCGCTGTTCCGCGGGTGGACGAGGAACAGGAAGACCTGAGGAAGTCTCGGGGCAGATCTTTGTGACGTTTACTTTTTCTGCAAGCCTTTGTACTGCAGAAACAGGCTTGGCCCCTCCGTCATATCTGACGGGGAGGCCAAGTAAACAAGCGCTAATAGCAACTTTCATTGCTTTTCAGATCCTAGAGAGCAAGAGAGTAAACAGCAATAGATGCCTTACCAAGAATCTCGTTGATCTTCTGTGACCACTCCTGAGATGCCTTGCTTGCAACAGCAGAGTACTTGCTCATTGCAACCTGATAAGCGGTCTGAGCAGCTGCATAAGAAGCGGAATCGTTGGAGATTGAGTAAGCAGAGAGCTGCTTGTAGTAATCGCCATCCTGGGAAGCCCAAGTGTTGTTCTTAGCGTCCCACTCATCACCAGCAAGACCAATGATGTACTGAGCGTACTCCTGGCTTGTGGTCTCGGAGTTGCCGTCCTCAGGTGCAGTTGGTGCCTGTGGAGCATCTGGAAGGGTTGTAGTCAGAACGCTATCACGATACTTCTTCATGATGACAGCATCATGGATGAGCTTCTTTGCAACGTCTTCAGAGAGCTTGTATGCAGAAGCAACCTGGCTAACATCAGTAGTCTTGAAGTTGGTCTGCATGTAATTGTTGACCTCGTCGTCAGTGACGGTAATACCCTTGCTCTGAGCCTCAGCAACAACGAGAGCATTGCGAACATAGCCAATGATCTTATCGGCTGCTGGAACAGCATAAGTGCCGTCAGACTGCTTAGCTGCGTCAAGACCGGAAGTGTTCTCAATAACCTCACGAGCAGTTACTTCTTTGGTTTGACCATTATAGGTATAAGAAGCAATAGGAGTGTTGAGCTCACCCTCAGAAAGTGTGGTGCGACCGTTCAAAGAACCAGTAGCTCCGCCACCGCCTAGAAGGAAGCGACCGATGACAATACCAAGAGCAAACAGTACAACTGCTCCAACTCCGATAAAGATCTTTGAGTTCTTTCTTACATCAATAGATGGCATATCCTTGCCTTTCATCGCTTAATGCAACTATGCGTACATAATACAAACCTGTAGTTTACTCTTATTAGCATGCATAAAACATACAACCAGTAAACTCCCCCGTTTGTACACAGTCGTTTACATGCAAATCAAATTACTTGGTAGCTGCAACAATCTCTTCCGAATACTGCTTAATGTATCCAGTGGCATTTTCCGCATCAAACTTCATACGCTGCGACAATGCCTTCTTCACGTCTTTGGAAATAGTTCCATGCGCTAAGGCGAGAAGACCCTGGAGCATGTCATGATACTCAGCATCTCCGTGATAACACTGAACCGCCTCGTCCAGAAGTGGCCATGCCTCATCAGAATGCTTTGCAGAAGTTGCGCCGTACTGGCAGAGGAACAAAAATGCTGCTAGACGCACCGTTGCTGAGTCGTCATCAAACAAAGAAGCCTCAGCAGCATCAAATGCTTTAAAGACCTGATCACCAAAATGCTCGCTCAAATGAGCAAGTGCATCAAGCACTTCCCAACGAGTCTGAGCCTCTGGTCTATACAGTGCATCAATAAGAGAATCGATGTGCTCTTCAAAGGCAAGAGGAGCAACATGAGCAAGCTCTGCGAGCTCATGAGACGCATCTTGACGAGCGCGCCTACTAGCATCAGACAAAGCGATGACCAGCGCATTCACCTTTTTCATCTGAGCCATAGTTGGCTTTTTTGCAGCCTTCTTAGCAGGTTGCTTTTCTTGTTTTGGCGCCTTTGTAGAGCCCGCTTTTGCGGTTGCCTTAGTTGAAGCCTTTTTTGGCTTCTGAGCAGTTTCTTTCTTCTCTGCCATGAAACCTAAATCCTCTCTAAAACACCCTTTATTCTCTAAATCCGTCTACGACAACGGTGCCGCTTTTTTGATCCTCATGAATTTTAATAAATCCAAGGCTTGATGCCTCACGTAAAAGAGAAGTAAACGAACGATATCCATAAGTTGCCTCAGCAAACTGTGGACGCTTCCTTCGCATGGTCTCCTTTAAACGAGACGCATAAATAAACGTTTCGCTTTCGCGTTCCAAAGACTCAATGGTCTCAAATAAAAGCTGATAGCAGTCGTGTTTCTCGACAGGTACCTTCTCTTTGAAGTCTGGAATTCTGCCAGAACTCAAAATATCCTCGTAGAAGATAAACTCGTCACAAACCTCAGCAAGAAGCGAGCTGGTAGATTCCTTCATGCCAACGCCAATAACTGTTTTACCAGCCTCTTTGAGTTTTGCCACAAGTGGCGAGAAGTCCGAGTCACCAGAAAGCACAGCAAATGTGTCAATGTGGTCTTTAGTCAGACACATCTCAACAGCATCTACCGCAAGTCTAATGTCAGCGGAGTTCTTGCCGGTATAAGCTCTATCGGGAATCTCAATGAGCTCAATGCCAAGCTCATGCAGGGGTGTAATCGCATTTGGAAAGCGCTGCCAATCGCAATATGCGCGCTTAGCAGTAATACGACCCTTATCAACCAGCCTCTCCATAATGAGCTTCATCTCTGGAAGATGACCTGGTTCTTGGTGGCCGTTTTTCTTTCTTTTACCTGTTCCTAGTGCCAAATTTTCATAATCGATGAAAACCGCAATAGAGCTCTGAGGAGTAGAAATATCACTCATAATCGGGGTTCCTTTGCGGCTAGCACTTAGTGGCAGCAGTGGCCGTCATGACCGTGCTCGTGACCTTCGTGCTCATGATGATGTCCGTGGCCATGGCACTCACACTCGTGATCACCATCTTCGTGGTCGTGACCACAACAGCACTCGTGCTCACCCTCATCTTCCTGGCTCTCAAGAAGCGACCAGTCAAGACCAGCTGCAGTGCTCGTAGCCTCATCAGCATAAAGCAGTGAGATTGCCTGGGTGCCCTTGCGAGCGCCACCAATCTGGCAAAGCATGTCATACAGGGTAAAGGCGGTCTCTGCACCAGGAAGCGTAATCTCAAGGTCCTCAGACTGAGCAAGTGCAAGCGCAATATCCTTGCGGAAGTGCTCGGCCAAAAATCCTGGCTGGAAGTCTCCCTCAAGCGACTTAGGAGCAAGCTCTTTAAGTGCGCGAGAAGATCCCATGCCGCTGGCAACAACCTCAAGCATCTGCTCAACGTCAAGTCCACCCTGCTCTGCCAGAGCCATTGCGTCTGCGTAGCCAATCATACAGGAAGCAAGAGAAACCTGGTTACAAAGCTTTGCAGTCTGTCCCTTGCCAGCGCCACCCATGCAGAAAATCTTTGCCGAGAAGGTCTCGAGAAGTGCACGTACTGGCTCAACGTCGTTCTCGGTTGCACCAATAATCAGGGTAAGAGTACCGTCCTGGGCACCTTTCTGGCCGCCAGTAACAGGACAGTCAAATGCATGCTTTCCCTCAATCTCAGCAGCGTCATGAATATCACGCGCAAGTTGAGATGAAGAAGTAGTCAAATCAATAAGGTAAGCACCCTTCTTAGCAACGCGGATAAGACCGTCTGTTGCCAAGTAAACGTCTTCAACGTCAGTTGGATAACCAACCATGGTAAAGACAACGTCAGCGTCTTTTGCAGCATCTGCCACACTCTCTGCAGCGTGAGCGCCCAACGAGACAAGCTTTTGTGCTTTCTCTGGTGTTCTGTTGTAAACAGTAACGTCATAACCAGCAGAAATAAGGTGCTCAGCAATAGGAGCTCCCATAATGCCCGTTCCGATAAAAGCAACCTTTGCATTCTTGCTCAGTGCCATGTATGAGTCCTTTCAGACTGAAATTAATATACAAACTGGGGCCGCTCCAAAGAGCGACCCCATACCTTGTACCCGTTAATTAGATTTACGAACCCTGTTAGCAATTCGGTCAGAAAGCGAAAGCTTCTCGCGGCGGTCAGTACCCCAAAAGACAATAGCTACCATGCCTGGGCCAACGTGAGGGCCAATGACTGGTCCCACCTGACTGTGAATAATGGTGAGTCCCTCGCAGCCCTTCTCTTTACGAATCTGAGCCTCTAGCCAATTAGCATCCTTTTGTGAATCTGCAGAAATGATGCCGACAGGAAGTGAGGTGTCATGAGAATAGCTATCTCTGAAGTCCTGAACCAGAGACTTGAGTGCCTTCTTACGACCTCTGCACACCGTCTTGACGGTAAGAGCTCCAGTTGAGTCATACGTAAGCTCTGGCTTTACATCAAGCTTGCCGCCAATGTTAGCTGCAGCAGCAGGAATACGACCACCTGCAGCAAGTGCATCCAAGGTCTCAAGCGTTAAGTAGCCATGAATATAATTTTTTGCGTCTTCTGCCCACTCAGCAATCTCTTTTGCCGAGAGACCCTTATTGGCTTGGTGAACTGCTTCAAGTCCAAGCAGCTGAGCTGCGGACGAAGGTGCACCATTGTCGACTACGTAAATCTCAAAGTCTGGATATTTCTCTCTTACCATATCTGCTGCTTGCTCAGCTGCATAGAACGATGAAGAGAGAGCTGAGGTAAAGCAAAGATACACCGTTGGAGTACCCTGCTTTGCAGCGCGCTCAAAGACCTCAAGGTAATGACCAGGAGTAATTGCAGAGGTGGTGTAGCGTAGCTTTTTGTCCCTACGCATGCCCTCAAAAAACTCATGTGCACTAATGCTCTTCCAGCCATCATCATAGTGCTCTCCATCTGGTCCCACATACGGGAACTGGATGACATCAACACCTAACTGTTCAGCGATTCCTGGAGCAAAGTCTGCGCAAGAGTCCATGATGATTCGAACGTTACTAGGCTTATGATATGCAGCTGAGAGCTCAGTAGGCTCAAGGTCTTCGAAGGCGACCTCGCTGATTTCTTCTTCGGCTTTATCCTTTTTATTGAACATCTGGTTCCTCAATCTTAGGTTTGATAATTCCGTATCCACCATTTTTACGATGGTAAATGACATTGGTCAAACCAGTGGAAGAATTAACAAAGACATAAAAATCATGGCCGAGAAGGTCAGTTTGGACAAGCGCCTCCTCTTCTGTCATTGGCTCAAGATCAATGTACTTCTCGCGAACAAGCTGGTCATCAAGGTCTTCAGCTGGAATCTCAATGAGATTGGCAAGATCTTCTTGTGTAAGAGCAACTCCGCGCTCAGACTTTACATGATGACGGCGCTCAACAACTTTTGTCTTGTACTTACGCAGCTGTCTGGACACTTTTTCTGCTGCTTCATCAATAGCCACATACATATCGTCAGAGCTAGCAGTGACACGAACAACATTGTTACGAACAAATACCGTAACCTCAGCTGTCTTTCTATCTGGATTTGAAGGGTTTTTGTCTACTCTGAGAACTACATCGCAAGACATAGGAGTGATGTCAAATACTTTAAGAGCATCACCGATCTTCTGGTCTACGTGTGTGCGCAAAGCCTCAGAAATACTTACCTTGCGTCCCGAAATCTTGATGTCCACCATGGGAGCCTCCTATCGGATACACGAGACATCTTCTATCTGATGTCTGTATAACAACAATACCCATTTGTCGGTCAATCATTCCATAAAAAGTTGAATTGAGCGGTAAACGGTTAGAGACTATTTCTCTTTATGTGCAATTAATTTTGCTCAGAGGAAGATGTAGCTGAATCAGCACTGGTAGATTGTGTAGAAACTTCTACAAGACCAGAAATCTTGTTGGTAGTTGAGAGGTGTGGCAAGGTGCCAATCCACTTGTTTCTAATAACTCCCTCGACACCGTTAGATTGAATAGCTGAAAGAGCTTGCTGAATTTGTGTAGCGAGAGCTTTGTTACTAGTTGCAACAGAAATACCAATCGTGGATGGAACGTCAACGACACCAACCATAGAAATATCTTTGTTTGCTGCTAAATAAGCACCAGCATATGCATCACAGGCCACATAATCAATGGAGCCATTTTCAAGTGCTTCAAAAGCATCATTTAGGTTAGAAAAACCCTGAACAGACATGCCCGTAAGCACCTGACCCATTGCACGCTCGGACAAAGAACCCGTTTGAACGCCAACTGACTTTCCACTCAAACTATCAGCAGTAATGTTTGTCTCTGAACCCTTGTGGAAAAGAGCTGTTGCATACTCAGCATAACCAGAAATGAGCGTACTTGTTGAGTCTTCACCACTTCTGACATCCATGACAATGTCGCAGCCTGCTTGTAGGCCATCTACTGGTCCGTTAACTGATACAAACTTAACGTCTACACCTAGCTGATCTGCAATTGCAGAAGCTATTTCAACGTCAATTCCCTGCAGTGTTCCAGCTTCTGAGGCCACAACCATTGGAGCTGTTACTGACTGAGTACGTAGACCAACGGTCAAAGTGCCAGCTGTGTGCAGTGAGGAATCAGGAATCTTCTGCTGACGGGCTTCTCGCTTCTCTTGGATTGCCTCTTGCACTGACTTGACGTGGAACCATTTATCCAGATCAATGTTGATAGGACCAATGGAGCATCCTGTTAAAACAACAGCAAGTGCTATAAGAAGTAACACCTTAAGAGAACTTTTACCGCGCGTCATCAGAACTCCTTCTTCTATTCAGGCGTCTTTTCAGCTGACCTGGTATTTGACCCCACACTCGCATACTGGAACGTTTGCTTTGCTACCGCAGCAGCTCCACTAGTAGTTCTCTCGCCTGCGAGACCCTTTGTCTCTTTGATATAACAGGCGGTATGGCTTACTTCTAGGACGAGCCATGATCGTTTACGTGCGCACACGCAAACTTACGTGGATCCCTTTGACCTCGTCTGTCATGGACTAAAAGCTCACAGAGAACTTCGCAACCACAGACCTGAAAAGACTTATCAAGTATAGCCGTTTGCAACCATAGGTAACTCACCATACGCGAGCTAATGCGCCTACGGTTACAGAATGCACGCCTGCGGCACAAAGTACTCTAGTGGCTTCTCTAATTGATGCTCCCGTAGTTACAACATCATCTAAAAGTAAAATATTTGATTGATTAACCGGCACAGTACAAGCAATACTTCCTTTCAAATTTATTTGCCTTTGAGCGGACGAGAGTGTTCTTTGGTCCTTTGCATGAGGACGTATAAGCACATCATACAAAGGTAAACCTGTAAGCTGGCAAAACGATTGAGCTACAAGTTCCATATGGTCAAAACCTCTGCGCGCGTACGCTTCTGCAGTTGCTGGAATAAAGGAAACGCCATCAATTTTTGAACTATCAAAGCGAGAGGTACCGTCACGAGCTTTCCATGCTGAGGCTTCTTCAAGCGCACACAATATGGCTGCAGCAATTACCGGTGCCAGTCGAAACTCGTGTCCATCCTTAAGCGTCAAAATCAACCGTGCAGGAGGACCCTTAAATCCCATGGCACAAATGACCGCTCTACTCTCCCACTGAACAGGTCGTTTCTTTTTATCTGCACACTCTGAACAAACAAGCTTCCCGTATGGAGCGCCGCAATTAGGACATGCCCACTGCTGAGAAATCCATGGCAGCTTTGCCCGACACTCATCGCAGAGGAGCTGGCCGGGTTTCTCGCACACGACGCAGCGCGTAGGAGCAAGCAGCTCAAGTGTTGAGTTTGCCGTTGCAGTAAGGATAGATGTAGGTTGCATTTTTACCCCCACATTCTGGGGGTTGACAGTGAATACAGTTTAGATCAAAGGTCGCAAAATGGAAGGTATTTTAGGTAAACGGAAAAAGATGGCTTATCTAAAGCTCCTACCAGTGAGATTGTATTTTGTGAGGATTCGGCTAACGGATGTTTGCCATGGAAGCCATAACAAAATCAAGAAAACAAGCGTTGCTACGCCGTGCGTTAGATCAAGCGGAATTGAAGCCGCAAACGCGAGAAGAGCGGATTCAAGTGTTAAAGGATGTACAAATCCAATAACAAAGTATACGTTCATTACAAGGCCAAAGAATGGCCCGGATATAAATGCCCAGATCATAAGCAAGAAAGGTGGAAGTTTGTGGGGTTTCTCGCCTTGTTGGACGGATGTGCGTTTAGAAGATGCAGGGCAAGCTGAGATAAAAGTTGCAAGAAGGCCTCCCAAGTAACCAACAAGCCCCCACGCATACATCTGCCATGGCGTCCACGAGCCCTGGCCAAAGAAAACGTTTGAAAGAAGCGCAGATAAGGCACCTACTAAAAAGCCCGCATGCCTGCCAAGAAACGCTCCCGCGAAGATAGCAACTGCGGAAACAGGCTTTACGTACGCGAGTGGCGCAAAGGCAATTCTTCCCGCAGCACCTAAGGCGCTAAAGACGGCAGTAGGTACCAAATTGGCAACTGAAGGCTTCTTTGCCTCAAAACTTAACATAAATAATGCAACTGAAATGATCGCTAAAATAATTGAAGATACCGCGGTAAAATCGGGAAAATATATCATTTCAACAGCAAGAATAATAGGTGTAGCAAAGAGTGCCACAACCTCTAAGACTATTGATAACGTGTGCCGATTATCCACAAGAACCTCACGCTTACCGTCAAAATAAAAATATCAAGAAGGTCTGTCTTATTTTGGCATAAGATGATTTGAAACTACAACAAGGAGGTCTTCATGATCTATCTGGGAAACTTTAGCTACAATGACGAGCTTGATTCTACTGACAACTATTGTCTTATGCCTTGCATTGTTGAGGCAGATTCCACAGATCATGCGCTTGAGCTTTTCTCGGAGCACCTTATTGAGGTTGCAAAGTCATCTGACCTGCTTGACGGTGCAAAAGAGATTTTCTTGGATTCTATTGTTGAGCTGGGAGAAGTTCCAACCACTCCTCTGATTGCTCAGTGGCAAAAGATTATGCCTGCAGGAGTTGGTCTGTGCAGCATTACCAGCGCTCTTCCAACACTTGAGTTTGATGATGAGACAGCCAATGCCTACGGCTTCAATGAGCATACTTACGATCATGAGGAAGATGAAGAGGAGCATGAGCACGAGGAGTTTGGCGACATCAACGATCTTGACGATGAGCTTCTTGAGGAGCTTGGCCAGGATGAGGAGCCGTTCTTAAGGTTCTAGCCACCTACTCCGCCGACCATACCCAAGAGTTCTCAAAGAACTCTGAAGTTGGCTCTGTCAGAGAAATCTGGCCATCAAAAACTAGAGAAACGTTATCAGCAACGCGCGATATCAACTGCATGTCGTGCGTTGCTACTAGTATGGTCGTACCTTCTGCTTGTGCGTACGAGAGCAGGTTGATAACAGCTTCTTTGGTCTGAGCATCTAAACCCTTTGTAGGCTCGTCAAGAATGAGCAGACGCGGCGTTGTGAGCAGCACTTTTACCAGCGCCAAAAGTTGCTGCTGTCCACCAGACAAGTCGTATGGATGAGAAGACATAAGCTTCTGATATGTTGTTCGCGCAAGAAGTCCTGAAGCTTCCAGAAGCTCTTGAACATCCTGATCAGAATAGGCGCCACTTTGTTGCCACTGGACAAGCTCCTCGCCCACACTTTGGCAGGTAAAGAGCAGCTCGGGATCTTGTGGAATGTATCCTTGGGATTGCTGGAGCTGGTTGTAGATATGTCCGCGCCTTGGACGGAGAACACCTGATGCAAGCTTTAGCAGCGTTGACTTACCTGAGCCATTACCGCCTACGAGCGCACGAATTTCTCGCCCCGTGACCTCAAGCGAGCACTTACTGAGTACCAGTTGCTCGCTCTGTGGATACGCAAACGTCACGGCGCTGAACTCGAGCACGGGCGAGCTGTCGGCCGTGGTGGATGCTTGGTTTGGCGCGGAGCTGCGAGGACAGAGCGCCTGACGAGAAGAGCTGTCTACTTGGAGTGCATCGGGCTTCTCGCCATCGAGGTGGATGCGGATATCTGCGAGGTGCTCGAACGCGGCAACGTCGTGAGTGGCAACAAGCACGGCAACGTTGAGCTCGCGCGCCACTCGCTCCAGGAGCGCGGTGAAACTCTTCTGCGTAAACGGGTCCAGCTGCGAGGTTGGCTCATCCAGCAAAAGCAGCTTTGGGCGCATGACAAGCGCTGCTGCAAGAGCCACTAGCTGCTGTTCTCCGCCAGAAAGTTCATGATTGCGCTTGTGCAAAAGCGATTCCATGCCAAAGAAACTGACCGTCTCAAAAATGCGACGGCGCATTTCTTTCTCTGAAACGCCTCGATTTTCCAGGCCAAAAGCCAACTCTTTCAAAGGTGTCTCGCACACAAGTGCTTGTGCGGTAGCTTGTGGCACAAATGCAATGGTGTCTACGGATTGCGCCTGCGTCATCGTAGAAACCTCTTGGCCGCAAACAATAATGGAGCCCTCTCTCCTACCTTGAGGCGCAATCTCGGGCTTAATGAGGCTCAAAATGGTGGACTTGCCTGAACCAGTTGGTCCCAGTAAAAGACTAATCTGACCAGCACAAACCTCACAGGAAAAATCTTCTACAACGTTGCGGTCTGGAGTTAGAGCATACGCAAACGAGAGATTTTGAATAGCTAGAACTACTTCTTTACTAACTGAAGTAGTAAGTGAATTCTGAATATAGGAAGGATGCTCACTCATACAGACTGCTCCCATAAGGCAGTATCAATACGCACAAAAATTGCTGGTAAAACGGTAAACAGCACTACGCCCAGATACCAAAAACTTAACTGGAACTCTGGCATTGTAGGATAAAACTGCCAAGCTTGTACCAGCATATACAAAGAAACCGCAGCTATAACGCTTAAGAAAGTAAATATCAGTAACGCCACAGTATCATAGGCGTCAAGCACTTCAGCGCTCCATCTGCTCCTGTGTCCTGCCATCCCCCAGCCTCGAGACACAATAGACTGAAACGTACTTATCGACTTTTCCAGCGCACTCATGCACACTGCGTTAATGGTGGTAGCTGATTGCGCAATAGTTTTTCTCGCGCTCAAAAGACGGCATTGACTTGGAACACGGCTTTGCTGATGTGACTGCACAGCAGAACCACACCTTCTAGCTGCAGTATTTGCTGACTGGATTTGGCGGGCTGTTGTCAGATCAGAAAGTAGCTGCGGCATAAGCTGCACAGAAAGATTCAAGACCAGCTGTAGTCCTGGAAAGCGCACGCTTGAGCGCTGCAACATCTCGAACGGAGACACCACCACAAACAGGCACTCAAGCCAGCTCAAAGTACTTACGAACACCAGGCCCGAGGTAGCTCCGTACACCAGACTTTCTACGTACAGTTGTGTGTGTCCAAAAGAATACAAAACGGTAGACCCAGATGCCGAGAAAAACGGATTGATAACTGCCATCAATATAATAATTGGAGCATACCAAACAAGCTGTTTAACAGCATGTTTGGTGTCAAACAACTGGATTGTACAAAGCTGCGCTCCTAGAAAAGCAATCAGCGCACAGAAAGGTTGAAAAGAAAATGCGGCAAGCACAACCTCGCATCCAAACAGCACAACCGCAGCAAGTGGATGAAGTCGAGAAAAGCTTGTGCGCGCGGGATTCATTAGTTCACCGCGTTAACGTACGTCCAAACAACCGAATCGCCATCATGCAGAACATATGCATCTGACGTGTAGTTAGGCTGAACACCGTTAACTGAATATACCCAACCGCTCTGTGGACCGTGGTCACGCTCTGCAAGCCCATTAATAGCCGCAACGTACATACCAAACGACGTGCTACGTGCATTTACCCCGGCTCCACTTGCAAGCAACGCGTCATAGACTGACGTACCCTCTTGCACCTGGAGGTTGACAGTAAATGAAGACCCTTTGGCTGCAGAGCCGTCAACCGTAACACTTACAGAAAGCGCACTATTCTCTTTATGAGGAGCAGCTACAGCGTTTGTTGAGTTACCAGAGTTAGAAGGCTCCGACGTTTTCTGATTAGAAGAATCCTGCGTTTTAGACGCATCAGCATTTGATTGAGCGTCTGAACTAGAGCTCCCTTGCGTCTGTGACGTCTGAGAGTCTGTTTGCGCGCCAGAAGCACCGGCTACCGTCTGACCTTGTGCGGTAGGAGCTTCTTGAGCAGAAGTGCTTGAAGCAGGCGTAAAGAAATACTGAATCAATGTCCATGCAAAGAAAAGCATGAACACAAAAGATACTATTGATGCTGCCAAATAGAGAATCCGTTTGGATTCTCTTGTGAGCTTAACCACTATCTCACCTGGCCTCGGCCATTGGAAACATGGTGAATTGCAGCAGTTTCTTTCTTAAGCAACACTACAAACACTGCAAGAACTGCACCAGAAGCAAAGAAACCAAAGACACTCAGAAGTGGAATGGTAGGTGCAGAGGACACCTGCTGTGGGGCAGCAGCCTGCTTATTTGAGTATTCAGTAGGTGGAAGCTGCTTCTCGTCAGAGTTGTTATCTGCAGTCTTGTTCTCAGATGGAGCCTTTGTAACCTCCTCACCAGCACTCGCAGCGGTGGTCGAGGAAGTTTCATGCGCAGCTGGAGATGAAGGATCTTGAGCTGGCACGTTTGTAGCTGTGGAATCTGTCCTGCTAAAAATGTCTCCAGATGGCTGGGTATTCTCGCCAGAAGGTTTCTGATTAATAAGCGAGAAAAGCGTGCCGGAGTCGTTGGTGTAGTAAAGATTGCCCTCAAAATCTGCAATGACCGACGACGTGGTGTAGTTCTGATGATTCTTATCTGGAGTGTAAATCTGAGCTGCTCGGCTGGTGCCCAACTTGTATACCCATACGCCACCAGGTAGACCGTTTACCGTGAAGTAGGCGTAGGTACCGTTTTGCTGAACAGAAACAAGAGGGGTGCTCTGAGACTTACCCTTGCCAGCACGAGCCTGGTCAGTCACCGTAAAGGTGTCAAGAGAAATCACAGAGATAGTTCCGTAACCCTCAGCATCGACACCGTTAACAAAGACATTAGAACCGCTGATAGTTGGTGTAGAGGTAGATTCTGCTGCAAATTTGACTTGCTTCTCTTCAACAAGAGAAGAACCGTTTCTTCTAATCAGGTGCAGCGTACCGTCATTTCTGGTTACGGCAAGATAGGTTCCATTACCGTTTTGATCAACAGAGACAGGAACAATACCTGCGCGAATTGGCGAGCCAAGGTTAAGCTCGGCCTCAATGGCGCCGGTTGTACCGCTGATAAGTCTGACAGAGGAGGACTCGTCGCCAATCATAAAGTCAGAGCCAGAAGCCGCTGCGCCAGACCAGTAATAACCTGAAGGCTGACCAGAGGTTGCTCCAGGAATATTTGCAGGCTGTGCATTCTGCTTCCAGCGAAGCGCACCAGTTGTAGCGTCAACAGCAACCATGTAGCCACCAGCTGCGTCAAATCCGCTCATCTTAGTAAACTCAGCCAAGATGGTGCCATTATTAACCGTCAGGCTAGAAACAGATTGCAGCGCATTGGTGGTATCCAGCGGCTCTGTCTTCCAGATGCACTCCATAGTTGTTGCCGAGAATGCGGTAAGGCATCCATCATCGGTAGCAACAACAATCATGCCGTTAACGTACAGAGGACGTGCAAAGTACGAGACCTTGGAGCCAATCTGTGCCTCGGCAATAAGGTTACCTGTTGCAGCGTCAACTGCTTTGAGAGTAGAACCGCTTACGTAATAGACCGTATCATGAACAATGACCTGATCAGAAACAAATCCAGGTGTATTCTGAGTTCCTTCGGTCACACTCCAACGAAGAGCTGCAGAATTAATGGGGGTGCTCTGCGTAGTAGTGGAACTGTTTCCGCTACCAAAACCGCTCCAAGATGCCTCGTAGTTAGGGTGCTCAGCAAATGGATTGATGACCAACTCATTTTGAGGAGTTGGAATGGAGCTATCCTGACCACCATATGTCCAGGTAATGGTAGTGTTTTCGTCCAAGGTAACGTTGTTTGCCATCTTGTCCGAAAGCTGACCGTTTACAAAGAACTGCCACCATTTATAGGCGCCATCTACCTGCGCTGTTGCAAGCGTAAGTCCCTGTGAAGGCGACGTAATAGAAGACAAATAACCGCCTGCTGCATCGTAGGTAAGGCCATTATTCTTCAGGTAGTCATACGTTACCTTGTCAGCAGTGGTACCCTTACGAACCTCAATAGTCTGCGTAGGAGCCCAGTGCTGAGGCTTACCGTCTTTATCAAGACCTACTACAGAAAGAGTGACGGAAACAAGCTGACTTGGATCTGGGTCTTCCTCTACAGGTCGAGCGCCCTTCTCGCCTGCCACGGTAAAGGTGGCAGAGACCTTCTGATTAGTAAGGGCCTGGAACTGCTCATTATCTGGATACAAGCTCGCATAGCGAGAATAGCGTGCACTTGAAAGAAGTGCCGAAACCGTAACAGACGTGTTGTACTCAGGAGTCTGTGCGAGAACAAGATTCTCGTTCTGAATGATTGTTGGCTGAGAAGAACTGTACGTGCGCGCCTGATCAGCAGGACCCATGGGATCGTATGTTGGGAACTCTGAAGGCACAATACCACTTGCGGTCTTATCGGTATTGTTAACATCATAAGACCAGGTCAAAGAGCCGTCAGCAGCACGATAGAACTTGTTTGGCGTGGCCAGAGACTCAGAAACGCTATCCTTCTTATTCTGCTGACCAGAAGGAGTAGCAAGTGCATCCCAGAAATGAGCCTTAGACTCATTCATCAAAGCAAGCTCTGCATCAATGTCAGCCTGATTAAGTGGACTTACCGTAACCGTAAGAGTCTTAGAGACTGATACCTCAGGATTTTCTTTATCGGTAACGGTCAGAGTGATGTCTACCTGCTGCGCGGAAGCAGAAGGCAGAGGCTGGTACACCGTTCCTCTATAGCCATTGAACGTAATAGCAGCATTGGAGGAAGTGTACGTAAACTGATAGCGCTTTCCGTCCAAGCCAAAGTTCTTTGGTGTAGGCATCTGCAGGTCGTCTGTAACCGCCTGAGCATTAATGGAGTGATTGGTATACACACCTTTAATACTTGATGCCGAGAAACGCCTGTTAATGCGCCTCAACAGATTATTCTGTGCATCGGTAATAGCCGAAGGATCCCCTGGAACCGTTATGGTAAAGGTTTTCTGATAGTTTGTCTGAGGAGCGTCTGAGCTGCTCAAAGAAACGTTTGCAGTCAGCGTTACCTGCTTGTCACGAATACCGCGAGTAACTGTTGCCTTATAAGGCTCAGTACCATAACCATCAATACGAACAGTAGATGTATCTGAGCTGGTCCAAGTAACCTTAGACCATGAAAGCTGGCTCCCATCAGCAGAAACAAGCTTATGTGGAAGGGTAAAGTCTGAAGTTACCGAAGACTCATTTTGTCCTGCAGCATATGATGGCGAAAGATTTTGAGATACGTCAGCAAGCTGTGCCTGAGATTTTGCCTCATCCCAAGGAATTAAAACATTGCAGGTATATTGGACGGTCTTTCCATCCTTGGAAAGTTCAAAGGTAACTTTTGCCTGACGGAGGATGAGAGTGCTTCTCTGGTTAGTAAAACCGGCCGCATCCATCCAGAAGTACTCAATAGAACCATTAGTCGCAAAATCAGTAGAAATGCCTGCGTGAGCATATGAGGCTGTCGAAGACATCTGAACAGATGCCACTCTAACGTTAACCTCTCCAGCACCAATGCGACGCAGTTCTTCTGCAACCATTGTGTTGAGGTTAGTATCTACACCATAGCGAGGTTTTGGCTTATAGAAGGAATTAGTCAGAGTTTCTACTGCCTGGTCCAGCGTTTTGTGTGGATAGCCAGTCTCATTTGTGGTTGCTGCAACGCCAGGGCCTGTCTCTTCAGAGGTTGTGGTTGCACCAGTTGTAGCTTCTACCGTACCAGAAGCAGCTTCCGTACCAGAAGCGTTGTCCTGAGCAGTAAGAGCATTCTCTGCTGAGGAGGTTGCAGTAGCAGTAGTGGTCAACTCCCCCGCTGCTTCTGCGAATGCAGGAGCTGGTAAGAGCGCAAGCACTAAAAGTATGGAGAAAAGGCTATTGAGCGCCTTTTTAAACATGCTTCTAATTCCTTCCAACTTGTGGTGAGTTTAGCCTTCTTGCCATAACAAGCACCACTATTCCAAGTACAACTAAAGGCAGACTGAGTAGCTGTCCCATGGTAATAAAGCTGCCAAAGAGATAGCCAAGCTGCTCGTCAGGAACACGGACAAATTCCACGACAAACCTAAAAATGCCATAGAGCATCAAAAACGTTCCAATGAACGTTCCTTGTGGACGAGGAGGGTACTTCCTAGAAAGGACGTACAAAATGACAAACATCACAAGGCCCTCGAGAAGTGCTTCGTAGAGCTGAGAAGGATGACGGTAGACCGCTCCTCCTGTCTCAAACATTACTCCCCAAGGCAAATCTGTGGGCTTTCCCCAAAGCTCACCGTTGATAAAGTTTGCGCAGCGTCCAAAGAAAAGACCAAGCGGCGCACCAATAACTCCCAGGTCACAGATAGTAGGGATAGAGAGGTCCGATGCCTTACAGACAATAGAGCCTCCAACAACAGCGCCTACAAGGCCACCGTGGAAGCTCATGCCACCTTGACTTAAGGCAAATGCATCAAGTGGATGAGCCACGTAATAACCAGCGCCGTAGAAAATAACGTAGAACAGACGGGCACCAACAATAACGCCAAACGAGATGCCAACCATCAAATTAAGCACGTCATCAAGGGTAACGTTAAGCTTCCAGCGCTGAGCAGTTCTATACATAACTACGCCAGCAAGCACAAAGCCCACCAGATATGCCAGACCATACCACCTGATAGACAGTGGACCCAGAGAAAGTGCTACTGGGTTTAATGAATGATAGAAAGCATCAAGCCACACAATACGTCCTACTTACTAAAACTACTTTGAAAGAACATGCGAAGGAGTTGCTCCGCGCTGACCCTGATAATGGCTGCCAAGATCTTCACAGCCATAAGGACGCTCAACAGGAGAGCTCATACGCTCAAAGGAAAGCTGACCAATCCTCATGCCAGGGTGCAAAATGATTGGAAGGTTAGCAACATTAGAAAGCTCCAGTGTGAGCTCTCCGTCCCAACCTGGATCAACATAACCTGCAGTTGAGTGAATCATAAGGCCTAAGCGACCCAAGGTGGACTTACCTTCAAGTTTGCCAAGGATATCGTCAGGAATAGCAATGCGCTCAAGCGTAGTACCAAGCGCAAACTGACCAGGATGAAGAACAAAAACTTCTCCCTCAGGAACATCAATTGACTCAGTAAGACCCTCTTGAGCTACAAGTGGATCAATTGAGGTGTGCGTAGAATTGCGGAAAATTCTAAAGTTTGAGCCAAGACATACGTCAACCGATGCAGGCTGCACATTTTTCTCGCATAAAGGCTCAATAACGATACGACCAGCAGCAATCTCGGCTTTAATGTCGCAATCAGAAAGAACCACAACGTCCACCTTTCTTACGTCATACAAATGTATGGTCAGAAAAACTAATTATCCGTTTATATAAAATATCACGCCCTACGCAATAATGTGCGGGGCGTGATATATAAATTTTGTAATTACGCAGGTCAATTATGGTTCACCACAACTTCTCTGCATAAAAAACACGTTTATGCATATAAAACTACGTGCCGAAACGCACCAAACGTTCACTTTTTGGCGCTGAGTGGCACTTTACAGCATTGCAGGCTGAACGCGCTTAACGCCAGGAACATGCTCAATCAGGATGCGCTCAATACCCTCAGACATATCATATGCAGACATTGGGCAGCCAGCGCAAGAACCAGTCATCTCAAGCGTTACAGTGCCGTCATCGCTTACATCAATAAGCTCAACGTCGCCGCCGTCGGTCTGAAGGCTCTGGCGAATAACATCAAGGGTTGCATTCAAAAGGTCACGATTAATGGCCATGTTTGCTCCTATTCAAACTCTTCAAGCGCGGATGCGCCCATAACTTACAACATGGGTATCCTACCCAAAATTCCAAACTTATTTCTGCACTATCCAATTGGCGAGAAAAGATGTCCAACTGAAGCATCTTTGAGACGTGCAGGCAATGATGCACCCGACGCTGTTGCCGCAATCGCCGCAGCTACGCGAGAGGTAGCCTCTCTTGTCTGCTCCGTACTCAGAAGCGTTGCGTCCACCATAAAACGCTTCACACCAGCAGAAAGCATCTCAGCCATCTCTGGCACACCGTCAAAGAGCTTGGGGCTCCAAATCTTGGAGCGACCATGTCTGTCAGTCCTTACGGGCATGTAATCGTTATCAATACCTCTAAGAGTATGCTCCTCAAGGCGCAGCTTACAGGCATCGCAATCGTGGATACACTTGCCCGTAGACATCAAAATGCAGTGCTCAGTTGTCATGGTACGAATACGGCCGCTGACCATATAACCCACAGGAATCGAGGCGTTTCTCGCCATGTGGCAAATCTCTTGAAGGGTAAGCTCGGAGTTGAGCCAGACGCCTTCTGCGCCCATGTCGGCAAGTGCCTGCAAAGCGTAGTCGTTGTGGACTGGAATGCACTCGCGCACCTCAGGGATGGCTCCGCGCTCAACAGCCAGCGTCAGCTCGGAGATGTTTCCCACGGCAATCGGCTTACCTGCAGCAACGTAGGGATCCAGGCGCTTATGGTCAACCTCGCGACATACCTCATCAAGCCATGGAGTTACCTTGGCGAGAAGATCCTCTGGCCACGAAGTCTCTGCGAGCGCATCGGTAGTTGCATACAGACGATTTGCTCCCGCCTTGAGCGCAACACGTGCCTGCTCTGGAGTTTCAACCAGAACACACACCTCTGCCTGCGACGCATTTGTTTTTGCAGCAGCCTCATCAAAGGCAAAAAGCTTCTCTTTGTCCTGAGCTTCTCGCTCCTTTTGATAGGCAAGACGAGAAAGCGGAGCAATCTTCTGCTCGCGGTCCTGATACTCCTCAAGAAGTGCGGCCTCGAGCTGTTCACATGCCGCGGCGCGGACCTTGTGGACAGCACTAAAGCTCATGCCGCACGCATCGTCCATCTGGACGTCAAAGCTTACGGCCTCAAACGGAGAGGTTCCCATGCGACCAACGTGCTCAATGAGCTCGTCAGAGGTTACCGCCTTAGTGCGAGCCTCCTCCACCACAAAGCCCTCAGCAGACGCACGTGCAACGCCGTCTGCGGTAGCGAGCGTCACCGTAAAGGGCTGGCCAATGCGGGCAATAATAGCCACGTCAACAGCTCGTTTGCGAGGATATTCTAGTGAAGAGATCTGCTCAGCAGCTACGCGCGCAGCTTCAGAGCGAATAATACGTACCGTAGATCCGGTCTGCATAACGCGAGAAGTGCGAACGGTAACTGTCTGACCAGGCTCAACATCAATAGGACAAAGAGCGGTCAGGAACTTGTCAGGCTCATCGAGCGGCCTAATTTCAAGCAAGTCATTCTTGCCAATAGGCGCGTGTGCAATAAGGTCAACATCTGCCTGCTTGTAGCGGCGCAGCTTAACACGGCCACCATTCAGACCACTCTTGCGCTCAAGAGCATCCTCAAGTGGACGTCCGCCGGTTACCTCACCAACAATCTCACCGCGGTTGTTGGAGCGCTCGTAGCTCATCATCTCGTTGCCAGCGGTACCATGCAGGTAAGCGTTAGTCAGGCCACGGTTAAACGAGCGTTTAAGCAAGCGGTGGCGGCGTGCCACATCAGCCTGGTTGTCCACGCCCTTCTCGGCAGCATCAATAGCCTGGCGATACGAAGACACTACCGAGTACACGTACTCAGGTGCCTTCATGCGGCCCTCAATCTTAAGCGAGCCCACGCCCGCCTCAATCATGTCAGGTACGTCATCAATGGTGCAGTAATCCTTAGGGCAGAGCAGTCTATCAATGCCACCCATCGAGACAACTTCATGCTTAGAGTTGAGCAGCTCATAGGGCAGACGGCACGGCTGCGCGCAAGCTCCGCGGTTAGCAGAGCGGTCTCCACGCATAGATGACATGTGGCAGATGCCCGAATAGCAAAAGCACAGGGCACCGTGACCAAAACATTCCAGCTCAACACCAAGCTTAGAAATGGTAGAAATTTCTTCTTTCGTAAGCTCTCTGGACAAGGTAACGCGGCCCACGCCAAGCTTTTTACAAGCAGCAACACCGCGCGTATCGTGGATGTTTGCCTGCGTTGATACGTGGCATTCAATCTCTGGCCAGGTCTTTCTTACCTGAGCCATAAGGCCCCAGTCCTGGATGATAAAAGCATCTGCACCAAGAATCCACGCGCGACGAATCAAGCGCAAAACACGCTGCATTTCGTCCCACTTAACAACAACGTTCACGGTGACATACACACGAGTACCAGCTAGGTGAGCCTGTCTACACGCACGCGCAAACGACTCGTCATCAAAGTTGTCTGCACCACGACGAGCATTGAAGCTGTTGCCTAAGCCGCAGTAAATTGCGTCAGCACCACCAGCAAGAGCTGCGGTAAATGGCGCTGGACCTCCCGCTGGGGCGAGAAGTTCCATCTGTGTTGCACGAGGGAGCGGCTGAGTTGAGAGCTCCTTGTCAGAAGCTTCCTCTGTCCATTCTGCCTCGTTCATGCGATTTAGCTCGTGAGCTGTGGATTCTCGCTCACGACGATTACGTTCGTTCATAGTACCTAACTTGTCTTCAGCGCTTGTTACTTCTTAAGTGAAGAAAGTGCTGGATGAATCTTATCTTTGTCGGAAAGAATAACCCTTGCTGGATCTAAGGTCTTCTCGCCAAGAAATGCTGGCCACTCAATGCCAAGCTCTGGATCGTTCCACATGATGCCACCCTCATCACCTGGATGATAGATGTCATCACACTTGTAGCAGAACTCAGCGGTCTCTGAGAGCACCAAAAAGCCGTGGGCAAAGCCACGAGGAACAAAGAACTGTCTGCGGTTATCAGCGGACAGGACAACGCCTTCCCACTGGCCCCAGGTTGGACTTCCCTCTCGAAGATCAACAGCAACATCAAAGACAGTGCCAGAAATCACGCGCACAAGCTTTGCCTGTGGATGCTCAATCTGGAAGTGAAGACCACGGAGCACGCCTTGAACGGATGAGGACTGATTGTCCTGTACAAAAGAAGCATCAATGCCGCCAGCAACAAAGTTTTCTTCACGGTAGGTCTCCATAAAGCCACCACGAGCATCACCGTACAGCTTTACGTCCACAACCTTTACACCTTCAATCGAGGTGTCATAAAACGTAAAATTGCCCGATTGAGTAGGGTTTTTAAGCTCTTTTGGAAACTCCATAGCGTTCACCTTTCAATTTCTTTAGGTAATCTACTATATACGAGTCAAGATTAATACATCTTTTGAGCTATGATATTCATGCAGTTAACGTGTAATTTGCAATTCAAAGGATGCTTGTGAGAATTCTTGCAGTCGTTCCCGCTTACAACGAAGAAGCCTGCATTGCTTCAACTATTACAGAGTTGTGCCAGGTAGCCCCTCAAGTTGATTACATCATAATCAACGACGGCTCCGCTGACCGCACACTGGATATCTGTAAAGAGCGTGGATTTAACTACCTTAATTTACCTGTTAATGGTGGTCTTTCTGCTGGCTTTAGAGCTGGCATGCGCTATGCAAAAGAGCATGGCTACGATGCAGTGGTGCAGTTTGACTCCGATGGTCAGCATAGACCTGAGTACATCGCTCCTATGGCCCAGGCAATGGTAAACGAGGGAGCAAACATTGTTATTGCTTCTCGTTTTGTTACCAAGGCTCGCGGAAACTCTCCTCGAGAGATTGGCTCCAAGCTGATTTCTTGGCTTATCAAGACAAGCACTGGTCAAACCATTACTGACCCTACCTCAGGCATGCGTATGTACGATCGTGGTCTTATTGAAACGTATGCGCGCTCCTTTGATTTCTCCCCCGAGCCAGACACTATCTCGTTGCTGATGCGCCGCGGTGCAAAGGTTGTCGAGATTGAAACTGAAATGCGTGAGCGTCAAGGTGGCGAGTCCTATTTGAGCTTCTATAACTCAATTATGTACATGGCTCGCACGTGCCTCTCGCTTTTGCTCTTCCAGTGGTTTAGATAAGGTGACACCATGACTTTAGTTCTGAGAATTCTGCTGCTTATTGGTGCTCTTTTTGCCATGGGCATTGTCATCAATAGCGTTCGTAAATCAAAGATTCGCATCTCCGACTCTGTATATTGGGTTGTTTCCGCAGGAATCCTTGTTTTGTTTGCGCTTATCCCCCAGCTTGCATATTTCTTTGCTGGGCTTTTTGGCTTTATGAGCCCTGCAAACTTTGTCTTGCTGCTGGTTATTGTGATGATGCTTATCAGGATTTTCCATCAGTCCTGTGCAATTTCTAAGCTTACTTTTAAGGTTGAGCAGCTTTCAGCTGAGCTTGCCCTACGCGACAAAGATGCACGTGACGAGAAAAACCTTGATTTTGTAACTGATCTAAACCAGCGAACCCGCGTGTAAAAGACACGTTAGCTCTCTGACGGCACGCTCACACAGGCAATACTTAAAAAGTCCGCTTACGCAGCGGACTTTTTCTTTTGATCTTTAAATCCCAAAAAGCAGAAGATACCAAATACCAGAGCGAGAATTGCAAGCGAGGCATCATAGAGCATGCACGCTCCCATAATGCCAAAGTTGCCCACAAACCATCCCCCGGTAAATGCAGCAAAGCCTGCACCTGCAGCGTAGCTTACAAAGACGGCAACCTGCTTACGCATGGTTACTACGGCATAGTACAAAATAACGGTAAGAGCATTGAGTAGACCGCCAAAGAGCAATAGCAAAAGCTCAAACTTATATGGCTCAAAATCAAGACCATACAAAAGTCCAAGAACTGGAGCTCCCAATGGCCAAGCTAAAGCCATCGAAACAACAGTAGCCAGGGCAACTACCGCAAACCCTTTAAGAATCAGACCCACAAACTGTTTGTCTTGCTGATTATTCCAATATTCGGCCATCTGAGTGAGCAGTGGCTTAAAGACAAAGTTACTTAAAAGATTGATAACCATAGCGGGCATAGCAAGAGCGGTAAAGAAGGTAAGAAGTGCTTGATCACTCAGACCTCCCAACGCATAACGAGGTGCACCAACAACGTACGTCAGCAAAAATGAACCAGCAAACAACGGAGCAGTAGTAACCAGCAGCTTTGTAATTTGCGTAAAGTCAAACGTAGGCTTAAGCGATGCCATCTTCTTAGTGGGAGGAATCACAAGCGCAACCATAACCACTAATGATGCAATAAAAGAAATAACTGCGGCAATAAGTAGATTCTTTGTAAGAAGCACGCCTGTTGCAAAGCCAGCAACCGTTGCAAGTACACGATAAAAGAATGCCCTACCAGCAATATCCAAACGACCATGCTGTTGGAACATGCCATGGAAAACATCTTCTACAACGTCAAATAAGCGCAGCGATGCAATGAGGGCGTACAACACTCCCTCGTAGCTCAATCCCTGAGACTGCAGGGTAAAAATAATAATTCCCGCAATCATCAAAACGGTTGTGATAATTCGTGCAGCAAGATACACGCCAAACGAGAATACTTCTTCTGTATCGGTAACCTGATACGTTCTAATCTCAAAGTGACCAATAACCATAAGCTGCTGAGCCACAGCATACGCAAGCGAGAAAACACCACCGGCAGCAGCTCCCATGGTACGTGTGACCACCATCAACATAAGCACTGTTGAGGCGGCGTTCATTAAAGAACCAAGCGTATTCCAGAAGTAGTTTTTCTTAAGCTGTTCCGCAGAAGTATCAATAGTCATAGTTAGCTTTTCTGACCAAAGTCCTCAAATGCCTGACGGCTTCCTTTGGTAACGTCTACCTCTTTCCACTTGCCAAAATCAAGTGCACCAGGATGATGATTCTTTCTATCCTTCTCTGGAGGAAGCTGCATGTAATCACCATATCCCCTGGTAAGAAGCTTGTCATACTCCTTAGGAAGCGTAGTGGTAATGTCCTCAAAAGGAACGCGCACCATAGGAAAAACGTCCTCTTTGTCCATTGACCAATTCTCTGGATCAGGTTCAACAAAACTAGCGTAATGAGTGGTATTCTCGCCCTCTGCTGCGCGAGCAGCCTGATCCCACTTACGCTGAATAAGTGAAGATGAAACCCTAAACAGCTTTAATCCGTGATGAATGATAAAGCATCCTGCAAGGGCAACTTTCTTTTTCCAGCCGGTTAAAGGAACGCGAGGAGTTGGGGTAACTAACAAGAAATTCAAGCGACCCCAGAACCATGTCTGACGCTTAATCTTGGCAAGCTTCTTAGGATCTGCAGGAATCTTATCAAAGGGAAAAATGCCAATTGAGATTGCATAGGTAAAGGGGCAGGTCATAAACTCATCAGGAACACACACTGTTCCCTTTAAAGAAAGGTTTGTATTTACTGCAGGAAAGTAATTGTTCGTCCTGCCGTTTTGAATGCAAAAATCTGGTCGAAGAAGCGCAGGTGCTTTCTTCAAAAAAATCTCATAATCCTCGCGGAACATCGAGATATCTACGTCATCATCCCAAGGAATAAAGCCTTTGTGTCTCACAGCGCCAATGGCTGTTCCACCGTACGCCTGGTACGAAATGCCAAGCTCCGTGCAGACGCGGTCAAGCTCATCCATCAAAAGCGTAGAAAGAATCTGGATCTTTCTTAGCTCATCGGGGTTCTCGTATGTCTTATATCCGTCAGACTCCACAAAGGCTCCCATTCGCCATCGTCCGATAACATTCTTATAATACTAGACATCGGAGCTAATCGATTGGATGTAGCAATGTATACACCTCAGGATCACACGTTTGCTGTCTGCGCTTATGGCGAGAGCCCCTATCTAGAAGAGTGCATTCTCTCGCTCAAAGAGCAGACTCTTTCTACGAATATTCTTTTGGCTACTTCAACACCAAATGAACTGATTCAGTCTCTTTGCGAGAAGTACAACATTCCCATGCATGTTAATCCCGGTCCGGGAGGCATTGCTGGCGACTGGAACTTTGCCGTAAGCGTTTGTACAACTCCGTTAGTAACCATCGCTCACCAAGATGATATCTACAAACCAAACTATGCAGAGTACATGCTTGAACGCGTGAACAGATCTTCTCGCCCGCTGATTTATTTCACCAATTACGGTGAGCTGCGTGATGGCGAGGAGGTTCTTGAGAATCGCCTGCTTAAGGTAAAGCGTCGTCTCCTGTACTCGCTCTCCAAGCCAGAAAATGCAGGTAAAGCATGGGCTAAACGTCGTGCGCTTGAGCTGGGTTGCGCCATTTGCTGTCCAAGCACTACGTTGGTGCTGCCCAACCTTGAGGCTCCCGTTTTCAAGGCTGGATTTGGCTCTAACCTAGATTGGGAAGCCTGGGAGGCAATCAGCAGACATGAGGGCGATTTTTTGTACGATACCCGCGTTCTGATGCTCCATCGCATTCATGAAGACTCCGAAACCAGCCACCTTATCCATGATAACCGTCGTGAAAAGGAAGACCTTGAGATGCTCAAGAAGTTCTGGCCAACTCCTGTGGCTAAGCTTATCAACCTGGCTTATAAGAGTGGCCAGAAGAGTAACGGCTAGTGATGATAGAGTATGTCAACAACTTATACACATTATCGCAATCTAGTTACGAGCTTTTGCGAAAACATAAAATAGGCTCTGTTAAATCTATTTCACTTAAACAAGGGGTTTCGTTGACCATGACCACATCGTCAGCCAATAAAATTCTGCTCATCATCCATGGCTTACTCTACACGCTTGTGTTGACTCTAGTCTGGTGGGCACTTCTGCCTGCAACAGCTCAGGCCTATGTTGACCCATCGGTTATGACCTACACCATTCAGGCACTGGCAGCAGTTGTGGTTGCACTCTCTGCTGTGCTGGGTGTGGCGTTTAGACGCTCTCGTAAGGTACTGTTCCGTCTGCTTAAGATTGACGAGAACGCAAACAAGATCGTTGAAGGCGCTGTGCACAAGGTAGACACCAAGGGTGCTGAGGCTGCAAACGCTCAGATGAAGGAAATCCTCGCGGCAGAAGCTATACGCCTTAAAGAGCAAAAAGAGGGCACCCTCAAGCCCAAAGGCCGCGTTGGTGTAGCATTTCTAGTTTCATTCTTCACGGTCTTTACTATCTTGGTTGTCGCTCCACTTGAGCTGGTGGCCAACAACGCAAAGGATTTATCGTTTAGTCTTAATGACGTAGCAGGTCCTGTATTTTTAGCTGGTCTTTTACTAACGCTTATTTCTACTGCAGTGCTTTCATTACTTCGCAAACGCGTATTTAACGTTGCAGTTGCGCTCGTAGGCGCCATCGGCGTAGCGTCATATGTTCAGGCAGTGTTCTTGAACGGTGGCATGCCACTTGCTGATGGTCATGAGGTCATTTGGTCCAACTTTACCAATCAGATGATTGTCTCTGGCCTCATTTGGCTGGCAATTATTGCAGCTGCAGTGATCTTCTCGCTCCTTAAAGCAAGGCAGCTTAGAACGGGTCTTTTGGTAACCGCAACAGCTCTTATCATTGTCCAGGCAGTGGGCGTTGCAAGTTTATGGGGACCAGCTGTAGCTGCTTTTACCGACGTAAACACAAGAGAATCTCAGCAAATCTATGCCACAAGAGATGGACTCTTTAACGTCTCTTCCAAAAAGAACGTTGTGGTCTTTGTTTTGGATACCACTGATACAGCCTTTGTACAGCAAATCTATAACGAGTATCCCGAGACATTCGCCCATATGACAGGCTTTACCTGGTACAGGAACTCTGTTGGATCAATGATTCCTACACGATACGGAATTCCTTCTCTTGTCTTTGAAAATCGTCTACAACCCGGTCAATCATTTGGAGACTTTGTTAATGGTTGGGCGGACAACAGCCATTATCTAGATGACATCAATAAACTTGGTTACTCCGTTGGCTTGTATACCGATAACTTCAACTCAATTTATACCGATTATATGCACAACCGCACTATCAACTATCACGAGCTTCGCGGTCGTGGTTCAGAGAATCAGCTCAACGTTCTTGGTGCGCTTCGCATTCTCTACAAGACGGCATTTTGTAGAGACATGCCTTGGGTATTTAAGCCTCGATTCTGGTATTACACCGAGGATCTCAATATGCGTATGATGAGGAAATTTACGTATGACGAGGTTGACATGTCTTCTCAGCGCTATAACGAAGACGATCTTAAGTATTACCAAGAACTCCAGCACTATGGTCTGTCTGTTCACGATGAAAACGATACGGGAAGCTTCCGCTTTATCCATCTTATGGGATCCCATGGTCCTTTCATTCTTAATAGGAACCTTGAGCGGCCTAAAGATCCAAGCGAAGAAAATGAGATCGAGCAGACACGCGGTGCTTGGAAAATCGTAGATGCTTATATTGCAGAACTTAAACGCCTTGGTCTCTACGAAAATACCTCTATTATTGTGACTGCTGATCATGGTCGTTGGTATCTAACACCAAACGACATTACAGAGACTTCTGCTCCAGCAATTTTCTATAAACCTGCCGGTCAAAGCGCGGAAGCCGCAGCTCAGCCTATGCAGGTCTCAGATGCTCCTGTTTGGCACTACGATATCCTGGCTCAAACACTTAAAGATATGGGCGCAGATTCTCAGATGCTCTCCAGGTACACCACTCCTCTTGATGAGTCCTATGAGGGAGAGGTTCGTCCTCGCTACTACATTGAAACTATTACCGAGAATAACCGTGATGCAGAGCTTAGAGAGTTTGTCATCAATGGTGACGCAACCGACTTTACCACCTGGAGTTTGACGGGAAATAACTGGAAACTCGTTTCCGATAAATAGTCCTTGCAAACGCAGTTTCCAACCTTAGGCATACAAAAGCGAGCCGTTCTTATCGCAGAATGGCTCGCTTTTTGTAAAGACACCTAGGAGTGCAGCAACAAATTAATCTCTCTTGAGCAGTTCGTTCCAGTCTGGAGTAGCCGAAAGAACCGTTCCCACAATAATGACAATGCAGCAAATTACAACCAATGGAGATGGAATTGCTTCAGGCATAATTGCTGGCAGGATAATACCTGCAAGAGCTGCAAAAATTACCGACCACGCAGAGTAAGAAATGTTCAGCGCCATACCGCGAGAAGCACCAATGGCGTCAATTGCCTTGTAGTAGAAGAGATATGAAGCAGTACCTGCAAGAGCAGCAATAAAGACAACGCCATTTGCAGGAGTTAGTGCAACCTGTGCGGCAAAATCAACGGAACCAGCCAATGGCAAGATGAGAAGACCGTATGCAAATGCAGAGGTGGTTTCCCTAATCTGAAGAGCAGTCTCATTATCAACAGCATCGTCTTGCATACCCCAAGCCAAAATAACCGCCTCAGAACCCCAGCCAAAGACACAAGCAGCAACGCCCAAGATGCCCACAAGAACATTTCCGTTACCCTCGCCTGCTGCTGTTGAGAGACCAATAACCATGACGCCAACAAGAGCAACGATAAGGGCAATAACCTGCTTTAAGTTCATCTTTTCTTTGAGCAAAAGCCATGCTAAAACTGAACCAACTGCAGGATAAAAAGCTGAAATTGCAGCGGTGTAACCAGGTCCAATGGTGTTAATAGCAGCTAGGTAGCCACTCATACCAATTGGTCCACCCAGAAGTGCGCCAAGCATAACTACACGGCCACTCTTTGTTTTTGCTGCCTCAAGGGTGTCTTTAAGTCTGCCTTTCTGAGCCATCATGACAAGAAGAATAGCAGCGGCAAAGAAATCGTGCATGAATGCGCTGACAAATGACGCCTGAGCTGAATCAACATAAGGACTCATACCAAGAGCAACGCCAAGAATAACGGTATCAACCGCCCAAAGAATACCGCTTAAAAGACCGTAATACATAGTTTCTCCTTTTGCTCTTAGTTCTGAGCGTCTTCGTACCAAGAAAGAACACGATCAATATTGTTTGCAGCATAGCGATAGTAAATGAAGAACCACTCGCCTACGTTCTCGCCCTCTGCTTCCTTAACCAGAGACCAGAGATACCAGCACCAACCGGCAAAGACTACATAGCTCCAGAAGTGTCTGCGTTGCTCAAAAGTTGCCTCTTTTCCAAAGTAGTAATCAATAGCAGCATTAGCCTCATCGTCAGTAAGCTCACAGCAAACTGTGAAGGTACCAAAGTCATTAGCCTCATCTGACATTCCCGCATATTCCCAGTCAATAAGGCTGTAAGTGTCTGACTCGTCAATCAAGAAATTCAGATAGAAGAAATCATTGTGAGAAATAACAACTGGATACTGATCAGCATCAGCATACTTCTTCAAACGCAGGACCTTCTCGCGAAGCTCATAATAACCAGGGATCTCAATAGGACCCTCTTCTAGCAGGAGTTTTTCGTAATTAAGACCCTCGTTGACAAAGTCAAAAGAACGATCAAGTGACGCGCCGCTATGATGCAATTTATAACCCATCTCCATTGCGCGCTTAAGCTGCTCAGGGTTATGAGGATCAAGATTCTGAGCGTTCTTTACAAACTTAGAGATCTTCCAGCCCTCTTTTTGATCCTCGTAAATAAAGGTGTTGTCTAGGCCCAGCTCACGAGCAAGTCGAAGACCAGCCTCTTCAGCTGCACGATCAACGAGTTTCTCGGTACCAACGCCTGGATGCCTGTAGACATACTCCTGAGCATCATCACCATATCCCACAATAAAGTGAGCAGATAAATTGGTAAGTCCCTGTTTTAGAGGATAGAAACCGTGGATATTCTTCTTCTGGCAATGAAGCACCGAGACAATGTTGTCAAAAATCTCTGAGTCGATGTTCTCAATAAATGCTGGGTCAAACTGACGAAGCTCATCAAGGGAATCAAACTCGTAAATAACACCGTCAGGATACTTTCTAATGGTCATGGAAAGCTCTTTGATATGACGGACGTAAATCTCTTCCCAGAGCATATCAACGGTTTCTGGCTTGTCGTAGACAGCCTCAAGAATATCTACAAACTTCTTTGAGAATTGCCTGTCAAAATAGACGTGACCAAGCATAATCCAAGAATTTGAACCGCCAATTTCTACGCCAGTAATACGTCCACCACGTCCCTCTTTAAGGCACCACTCATCAGTTTCTCCTGCAACATACGTTGCTGAGTAATAAGCCTCATAGACATAGTGTTCAAATGGATTCTGAGTAAAGTAGTCATCTGACGAGCAGATATACGTATTATCAAGCTGATCTTTCACATACCAAAGCGTAGAGTTGTTATTTCTTGTTGCATAATCTGGGTTAACAACAATCTTGACGCCATACTTCTCCTCCAGATAGAAGAAGTACTCCTTCTTATAACCCACAACAACGGTGATGTCAGTAATACCAGCTTCAAGCAACTGATGAATCTGGCGCTCGATCAGAACTTCTCCACGAACCTTCAGGACACCCTTTGGCTTCTCATATGAAATAGGTGCAAAGCGAGAAGACAGACCAGCTGCCATAATAATGGCATTCTTAACCTCATAAGGTTTCAGAGCTTCAAGACCCTTTGGTGTGATGAGTCCCTCTTCAATAAGACCCTGGTCCTCAAGCGTTTTTACTGCTGAATTAACTGATCCCAAAGAAAGCTCAGTTTCTTCTGCAAGCTGTCTCTGATTGAGCTTCTCGTCAGAAAGAGCAATAGTTTTTAATACAGAAAACACGTTATTTGTTAGTGCCACGGTTCCTCCAAATAAAGACCAATTAACTGCGAAATAAACTTCCATACCAATTAACTTCAGTCATAATACTCCTATGTTCAAATTTATACAAGTATGAACATATTTTGAACATATTACCTTCAGAGGATTGTCAAAGACTGCCAATCTAACAAAAAACGGCACCTGAGATGCCGTTTTACCTTTTATGTATTGCTTTACAGGCGAGAAGACCCTAGTAAGGACCAAAATCCAAACGCGCTGGATAGTGGTTTTTACGCTTCTCAACTGGTGGCATTTGCATGTAATCGCCGTAAAGCATCCTAAGGAATTTATCATTTTGATTAGGGAACGCTACTTGAATTCCATCAAAATCAAGCTTATCGACAGGAAAAACCTCATCAACTGGATAGGTATTTACAAACCTATCCGTATCGTGCAGGTAGGCAATTCTTTTTGTCTTAACGTGAGCAAAGCGGTTGCGGGCTTCCTGCTCACGCTCATACATTTTCTGAGTAGAGAGATGCAGCAGTTTGCAAACTCCCCTACCCATAGTAACTGCTGCCTTTAAGAGCTTTCCTTTGATGCCGTCGGCCAAAATAACAGGGCGAGGAACGTCAACGAGGATGCGCATATGTGACCAGAACCACGCATCAAATGCCTGCTTCTGATATTCCTTCTCGTCATCCGAAACGTTATCAAAGCAGTAGACATCTAGGAAAATACCAAGGTTAAGAGGAAGTGGCGCAAGTGCTTCTTCGCAGAACTGTGTTCCTTTGAGCATAATGCGCGTGGTTGGGAATGGATAGTTGATATCCCTCTCAGTATTCATGATTGAATACTTTTCTGACCACTCTTTATCATAGATATCTAAGAGTTTGTTGAAGTCTTCTGCAGGAAGACAAACATCAATATCATCGTCCCAAGGAATAAATCCCTTATGACGAAGGGCGCCAATCGCGGTGCCGCCAAAACCAAAATAGCGGATGTTGTTGGCTTCACACGTGTCTACGAAGTCCTTTAAAATCATCAGCTCAACTTGCTGGAGATGCTTAAGCGTTTCTGTATCGTATGTGCGCATTATCGACCCTCATACATCTTCTTGTAGTAATCCTGATAATCACCGGAAACTACATTCTTAACCCACTCGCGGTTCTCTAAATACCAGTTGATAGTGGTAACAATGCCCTCTTCAAATGGAGTTTCTGGATACCAACCAAGCTCTTCTTTAATCTTATCAGGTGCAATACCATAACGACGATCGTGACCCTTGCGGTCAGTAACGTAAGAGATTAGATCCTCAGTAATCTGAGTGTCCCCAGTGATTCTTGCAACTTCACTGATGATGCGCTTAACAATGTAGAGGTTGTTGCGCTCGTTGTGACCGCCAACGTTATAGACCTCACCAAGGCGTCCACCTTCAAGAACCATAGCAATTGCCTTACAGTGATCATCAACGTACAGCCAATCGCGAACATTAAGTCCGTCGCCATAGACAGGAAGAGACTTGTGTTCCAAGCAATTCTCAATCATCAGAGGAATGAGCTTCTCGGGGAACTGATAAGGACCATAGTTGTTGGAACAACGCGTGATTACCGCAGGAAATCCGTACGTATCATGCCAGGCCTTTACAAACATATCTGCAGAAGCCTTAGATGCAGAGTAGGGGCTATGTGGACTCAAAGGTGTGGTCTCACGAAAAAATGCCTCTGGATCATCAAGTGGAAGTGAGCCATAGACCTCATCAGTAGAAACCTGCAAATACTTATGGTCTCCGTAAGAACCCTGACCATCATTCCAGAAAGATTCTGCAACGCTCAGGAGTGCAACGGTACCCATAACATTGGTATCGGCGAAGGCGCCTGGATCTTCAATGGATCGATCTACGTGGCTCTCTGCTGCAAAGTTAATAACGTAATCAGGATGATAGGTCTCAAACAGCTGTGTGAGTGCCTCTTTATCCCTAATGTCTACGTGAGCAAAGGTGTAGCGAGGGTCTTGATCATATTCCGAAAGATTCTCAAGGTTGCCAGCATAGGTCAGGGCGTCCACGTTCAAAATATGAATGTCCTGATTTCTTCTAAGCATGTAGTGGATGAAGTTTGAACCAATAAATCCAGCTCCACCAGTTACTAAATAGGTCTTCACACTAACCTCTTTCTACCTTCGAAAGATATGTCGCAAGAGCCTCTTGCCAAGGCCTCATACAATTTCCAATGGTACTCTCAAGATGTCCATTTACCAAAGATGAATACGCGGGGCGAGAAGCGCTTTCTGGGTGCATCTCTTTCCACTGAGCAGAGGTTACCCTGGTAACCTTACAGTCGAGATTACTACCAGCCATAATAGCCTCTGCAAAATCAGCCCACGAACACGTTCCCTCGTTGGTTGCGTGGTAGATGCCATAGTTCTCAGTAGCAGCAATGCACAAAATTGTGTGTGCCAAATCATTTGCGCTGGTAGGATTACCTACTTGATCATCAACAACACTAATCTCTGGATACTTTGCACCAAGGGTGCGCATGGTTGCCACAAAGTTCTTGCCAACATAACCATAAAGCCACGCCGTTCTAACCACAAACGTTTGAGGATTTGCCGCAAGCGCAAGTCCCTCTCCCGCCAATTTGGAGCGCCCATACGCAGAAACAGGATAAGGAGCATCTTGCTCTGTACGAGGAGAGCTTTCTTTGCCACTAAAGACATAATCAGTAGATACTTGAACAAGCTTTGTCTGCGTAGTACTGCAAGCTCGTGCAAGATTCATAGGACCAAGTGCGTTTACCGCAAAGGCCATCTCAAAATTGCTTTCGCAGCCATCGACATTTGTTGCGGCCGCACAGTTAATAACAAGGTCATAACGATCATGCTGGTCAAACCATGTATTTACCGCATCTGAACTGGTAATATCCAGTTCTTCTGCGTCAGTATAGTCAACATCTGGGTCAACAAACAGCTCTGGAATAGCCCCAATTTCAGAGATACCAGTTTCAAAAAGACGTTTGAGTTCATTGCCTAACTGACCATGAGAGCCAGTAATAAGAATCCGCATGTTACTCCCCTTTTTCAGAAGGAAGAATACGTCCCTCTGCAACACTCTTGAGGTGCTCACCATACGTAGATTTACCGTAGCGTTCTGCACACTCGATAAGTTTAGAGCTGTCAATCCAACCGTTCTCAAAAGCAATTTCTTCTGGAACGCTTACAGGCAGACCTTGCGCAGTCTCAACAGTACGAACAAAGGTAGATGCCTCAAACAGAGACTCCATAGTTCCTGTATCCAGCCACGCAAAGCCACGACCAAGAGTAACAACATCAAGCGTGCCATCGTCAAGATAGAGTCGATTAAGGTCAGTAATCTCATACTCTCCACGAGCGCTTGGCTGAACCTGCTTTACCAGCTCAGTAACACGCTGATCGTAGAAATAAAGTCCGGTTACTGCGTAGTTAGATTTTGGATGAGCTGGCTTCTCCTCAATTGAAATAGCGTTGTAGTTCTTATCAAACTCAACAACGCCAAAACGCTCTGGATCATCAACGTGATAGCCAAAAACTGTGGCACGACCAGCCGTTTGTGCTTGCTGGGCAGCTTTTCTCACAAGTCCTGAAAGACCGTTTCCATAGAAGATATTATCTCCAAGAATCAGAGCAGCAGCGTCATCACCAATAAACTCTTTACCAATAACAAATGCCTGAGCAAGTCCATCGGGAGAAGGCTGCTCGGCATAACTGATGGTGATACCGAAGTCAGAGCCGTCACCCAAGAGTTTCTTAAAATTTGGCAGATCGCGTGGCGTGGAGATAACCAAAATATCTCTAATACCTGCAAGCATAAGCGTTGACAGCGGATAGTAAATCATTGGCTTGTCATAAACAGGTAAAAGCTGTTTAGATGTAACGGTTGTCAGCGGATAAAGCCTGGTACCGCTACCTCCTGCAAGAATAATGCCTTTCAAAATTACTCCCCATCAATCGCTGTGATTCTATAAAGTTTATACGGTCCTTCTTCAAGTACCAACTCAAATCCTGGAGCACCATTATCAATATTGAGACCAGACCATACTCCTTCTTCTTTAGGCATAGTTGGGTACTGATCATCTGGATACATATTCAAACGAATAAAATACTGTGCGCCAACAGAACGAACGGCATCTTGAACCGATTTTTCATAAAACACGCGATTTAGCTTTTCTCTAATCAGCCTGCTTTCAGGTGACTCATTATCATTGTATTTAAACTTGTAGTACACGTTTAAACCATCTATCGCATAAGCAAGAGATGATCCATCAAATGGATTATTGAGTACAACTGAGTCCCCAACAATTTCTTTTACTCTTTGAACAAACGCCTGTTCAGAAGCGGAATAAGTCTTCCAGTCTTGTGGAATATATGACTCGCTCATCCAATGTAGACTCATCTGAAAACGACTTGGCTCATGTGTCTGAAACTGCAAAGGATCAACTGGGGTCCACAGTGCATATACGACAGGAATAGAAAGTAAAACTGCAAACGCACTCTTAAGAAGAGAAATTCGACTACGCGACAAACGTGGCTTATCGCTTGTAGCGGACTGAGCAGGTCTTACTGCATGTTTTACTTTTTGAAGTACAACTAAAACAGCAGAAACAATATCAATACCACCTTGTAAAACTAATGGCGTAGAGGTGATACACATGATGGCAGCAATACGCTCTGGGTCTGTGTACCAAAAGCCAATAAGAAAACGCTTTACATCTACGTTACCCATAAGTCCCACAACAAAGAAAATAGAAACAAAGAGCAGGCTGCAAGCATACCAACGAGATTTTTTAACGAGAAGAGCGTGGATAAAGCCAACCCAGAAAAGCACCGTACAAACTGCTTCTGGGACATTCATGATGAACGACTGAGTGGCAATATGCATAATTGAGTCAAGTGGGTTTATATCCCAACCCCAAAGAAAATGCACAACAGATTTCATAAAGCTGCTATTCAAAACAATGGTCCACATACCAATACAAAGGACAATACAGAGCGTCTCAAAAGCAACTAAGATAGCAACTTTATTCTTTTTATCTGCGTATTTATTGGTCACCATGCGTGGGATAAATGAAACTAACACGTAAGGGAACACCATAATTGCCCAGAAAAATGCACCATTTGGATGGCAAAAAACAATTCCCAAAAGTACCGAAATGAGCATGAAGATATCTGAAGCCTTCTGGGGTTTCTCGCCATGTTTATGAGAAGACGATTGCGCAATCGAATCAAGGAGTTGCACAAACAAATACACTGCTATAGGAACACAGCAGAAGGAAAGCATATTTGGAAACGGGCCATGTACTGTGAGCATGCGGACAGGAAATGCCATATTGGCAAATGCTGCAAAGGGTGCAAGTACTGCCGCTTGAATTTTCTTTCCAAAAATCTTTGAAACAAGCGCAAAAAGTCCTAATGGGTACACTAAGCCGGTCCACACCACATTAACGGCATTTTCCGCCATTCCAATTGAGCAGTGTGTAACCAGCACAACTGCTGAAGCAAAGCTGTGAAATGCCAGTGGATAGTACCAAGAGCCCGAGAAAGGCTGTGGTGTAGAAAGTGGCAAACCATCAAAAACAGATGCTCTAAAAGTCGAAAAAACACCTGTTTGAATAATTCTGTTGATGTAAGAGATATGAGTGTAGTTGTCGTCATATTGCAAGAAGTTATTTGGATTTCCAAGACCTCGATAAAACACATAACTTGCTGCGAGTGCGCCAAGACAAATAACAATGCAGACTCCCGGCAAAGAAAGCGACAAAGAAGAATAGATCTTTTTGTGTAAAAGTCTCTCTGAGCCAAATCGAGTTGCTGCAATAAGGGCGAGAAAACATGCCGTAAGAGCAAAAAGCGGGATAAGCCCCTTGAGACCAAGAGGATACATTGCAATGCCCGCAACAATATAAAAAACGACGCTTAACGGGCCAGCCACGGCAAGCGAAAGCGCTCGTTTACCACCTGATAAACGAGCGCCCAGATATCCTGGAACAAAAACAATTGCTGTTGTAACTATAAGAACAAGAACAAATTGTTTCCACATGCGTATGCGCCCTTAATTAGTGCTTCTGTTTTAGACGAGCTTAGCCCAACGCTTCTTACCTGCCTGAAGAAGGGCTTTCTCAAGAACTGATGGTTCAACCTTATAGGTCTTTGCTGGAAGAGGTTGCTGATTAATCTTGATACCACCGCCATCAATGAGACGACGAGCCTCACCATTACTTGAGGCGATTTCTACCTCAACCAAAATCTTTGGCAGGTAAATGAGCCCGTCTTCATCCGCTTCGAGGGAAATTGCAAACTCTTTGACATCATCAGGAACCTCATTGTTCTTAAACTGAGCATCAAAAGCTGCCTGAGCCTTAAGACCTTCTCCCTCACCGTGATAAAGATCAACGATATTTCTACCAAGAGCACGCTTGAGCTGGTAAGGATCAGCGGTGCCGTCCTCAAAGCTCCTATCAATAGCATCAAGCTCATCAATAGAAAGCGTAGAGCAAAGACGGTAATACATTGGAATAATCTCATCGGTGATAGACATGACCTTGCCAAACATATCATTTGGCTCATCGGTCAGTCCAATGTAGTTTCCATAAGACTTACTCATCTTCTTAGTGCCATCAGTACCTACAAGAAGAGGCATGGTAAGCGCAATCTGCGGCTCCATGTCCATATCACGCATAAGATCACGGCCGGCAAGCAAGTTGAAGATCTGGTCGTTTCCGCCCATCTCTACGTCTGCCTTGATAACAACAGAATCATATGCCTGAAGAACTGGATAAATAAACTCATGGAGGGCAATTGGCTGTTGGTTGTGATAACGATTAGAGAAGTCTTCTCGCTCAAGAATACGAGCAATGGTGAACTTGCTCATAAGGCCAAGCATGGTCTCAAGGTTCATAGGCTTAATCCAGTCACCGTTATGAACAACGGTAGTTCTTTCTGGATCAAGAATCTTCATTGCCTGGTTGACGTAGGTCTCTGCGTTGGCATCTACCTGCTCTGCAGTAAGCGGAGGACGGGTAGAGTCACGTCCAGAAGGGTCACCAATCAGCGCGGTGCCACTACCAATAATTAGCGTGACATTATGGCCAAGGTCCTGGAACTGACGCATCTTGCGCAGCGGAACTGCGTGACCCAGGTGCAAATCAGGGCTTGTTGGATCTACGCCAAGCTTGATGTTAAGAGGAGTGCCCTTCTTGAGTTTCTCTTTTAGACCGTCCAAAGGAACAATTTGCATAGTTCCTGAAGTAATAACACGGAGCTGTTCTTCTACTGAAAGCACTCTGTATCCTCTCAACGCAAGCCTGTTAAACCATATAGTTATGCTACAAATAGTATCAATCAAAAATGTTATCTATCAGAATACAACAGAGTTGTAACTCTTTATTCACTGAAACATAAATATCAGACTATAATAGTGAGAGCTATGACAAGGAGGCTCAATGGGTATTAGAACCCGTCGTGCACGTAAACACGCAAATACACATGCCGTAGGTTTTGGCATTGCTGGATTCTTTGGCTTTATGGCTCTTCTCGCGCTTGCACTTGCTCTTTCTTTGGGTGCAGCTGTTTCTTCATGGCTCGAGGACCTGCCTGATTACAACTCTGCTGATGCCTACCTGGTAGCAGAGCCTACCCGCGTTTATGACTCCAAGGGTAACGACATTGCTGACTTCTATCTGCAGCAGCGCCGTTCCGTTACCTTGGATCAGATTTCTCCTTATGTTATTCAGGGCACTATTGATACTGAGGATAAGCGCTTCTATTCCCACAGCGGTATTGACCCCTGGGGTATTGTCCGAGCATCTGTTGGCTCTCTGTTTGGTGGCGGCGAAGGTGCTTCCACTATTACACAGCAGCTTGTTCGTAACACTGTTCTTTCCAACGAGCAGTTTGAGCGTTCTTTGAAGCGTAAGGTCCGCGAGGCTTACATCTCTATTCAAATGGAGAAGAAGTTTACTAAAGACCAGATTCTTAATATGTACCTCAACACCATTTACTACGGTAATGGTGCTTACGGTATTGAAGCAGCAAGTATTATCTACTTCAACAAGCATGCAAGTGACCTAACTCTTGCTGAGGCTGCAACACTTGCTGGCCTTCCAAATGCTCCTTCTGCCTATGACCCAACTGTTAATCCAGAGGCTGCACGAGAAAGACGTAATACCGTTCTTGAGCGTATGCTTCGTGCGGGAGACATTACACAGGAGCAGTACGATGAAGCTGTTGCTGAGGACTTAGTACTTAACCCTGGTACTTTGACCGATAACATTGGCCAGTTCCCTTACTGGACTGACTACATTCGTAGCCTGCTTCAGGAAGACTTTGATAACGACACCATTCTTCAGGGTGGATTGCGCGTTTACACCACGCTTGATCCTGACCTCCAGAAAGACGCTGATGAGGCTGCTACAAGGCGTATCGCTGAGCTTGGCAACCCTCGCCTAGGCGCTGCTTTGGTTTCTATTGATCCTCAAACTGGCTACATTAAAGCAATGGTTGGTGGACAGGATTACTCAAAGAGCCAGTACAACATTGCAACCAGTAGTAACCGTCAGATGGGCTCCAGTTTTAAGATGTATACGCTGGTGGCAGCCCTTTCTGAGGGTATGAACCCAGAGATTGTTCTTAACGGCAACTCCCCTATGCAAATTACGCCAACCTGGTTGGTCAGAAACGCTGGTAACTACAGCTACGGAGCAATTACGCTGCGTCAAGGTACGGTTTACTCGTCCAACACTGTTTACGCACAGGTTGCTGAAGCCATTGGTATCGATAAGATCCTTCAGACGTGCTATGCCATGGGTATTCGCACTCAACTACAGCCATACCTGTCTACCACTCTTGGTTCTCAAGGCGTAACCCCTATTGAGCAGTGCACCGCATTTGCAACCCTTGCTGCAGGCGGCGTTCGTCGCGATGCTGTTGCAATTACGCGCATCGAAGACCGTAACGGAAACGTTATCTACGAGCACAAGGACAACCCAGTTCAGGCAATTAGTCCAGCTGTTGCTGCAGCTGCTACTGATGTTCTGAGCGGTGTCCTTACCTCTGGTACTGGTCGTTATGCCTACAACCTGAAGACCTTCAACCAACCAGTTGCTGGTAAGACGGGTACTTCCGATAACTCTGAGGACCTTTGGTTCTGCGCCTATACCCCACAGCTTGCAACAGTTGCTTGGTGCGGATATCCAGATAGTCGCGACCCCGTTATTATTGGCGGCGGAGAGTCCTCTACCTTTGTTACCGCTCAGTATGTTTGGGCATACTACATGAACGCAGCTCTCTCTGGTGTTGCTCGTGCTGAGTTCCCAAAGACCACTGAAACTATTGCTTACAAGCCTAATAGTTACTGGAAGTTTGTCGGTGGCTCCGCTAATGCCAAGCAAGATAAGAAAGAGGACGACGAAGAGGAAGAGGAGACCACTGACGAGGAGGAAGAGGACGATTCCACCACTACTCCTACCACTCCTACTACTCCAGCCACACCTGGTACTGGTACGGGCACGGGAACAGGAACGGGCACCGGAACAGGTACTGGAACCGGAACAGGTACTGGAACCGGAACAGGAACTCCATAAACCTCTGGTTTATCTACAGCAAAAAGGGGTCTGCACTATGCAGGCTCCTTTTTTGTAAGACTTGTGCTTTGACGGGTTTCTCGTCAAAGGCTTTATGTTTAGAAAATGCTATCTACGTTGCCAAGCTGCGTAATGATACGTACCACGTCTGCAGCGTGCGCAGTCTTATCAACAATCATCAAAACAGTATCGTCACCAGCAACGGTGCCTACGACGTGATCAAGCTCAACATCGTCGAGGGCAAACGCAACTGCTGATGCAGTGCCGGGGTGACAGCGAATCACAATGAGATTCTCTGCTGCCGTAGCCCCAACCACAAACTCAGAGAGCATTTTCTGCAAGTGCATATCTTCAGAAAGCACATAGGCGCCCTCGGGAAGCTTTTGCAAATCCATTTCTGCTGTATCACGAGAAACGGTTGCTTGAGTACAGGCAAAGCCACGATTTTTGAGCATATCAACAAGATCGCGCTGTGTGCGGATGGACTCGCTGCGAACAAGCTCACGAATCACGTCCTGTCGAGCATTTCTATGCTTCACGACGCCTTCTTTCCTTATACGACTCGCTAACTTTGAAAACAAATGATAGTGAATAAAAGAATATACTTAATCAACCCTTATGCGCATGCCAAACCGCTAAACGGTGCAAATAACCCGCTCGTCGGTCGGAATATTGCATTCACCGTTTTCTAAAAGTATTTATACACTTCTCGCCGTATGATTCATCATGAGTGAAACTATTTTTACGGCTTGGAGGCCACCATGCCCCTGAATGATTCACCTGATAGAAGACAAGGCTCCTACGGAGATCCTGCAATGCGTCGCCGTCCTCCACAAAATGGCCGTCCTTCTCATGATGGCGGTTTTTCTGATAGGCAGGCAAGACGTCGCAAGAGAAATACCCTTGGTTCGCAGGCCATTCTTTTTAAGAGACAGTCTCTACTACATCGCATTGATTCTCGTACGAGAACCTATATTGTTATTGGTCTAGCAGTTATTGCAGCACTTTTACTGGTCTTTATTGTGTCGAGCTGCGTGCGCGGGTGCGCTAAAGAATCTACTCCAGAGGTAGAGGCCAACTCCGTTGATTCTCGTGTTGCTGTGGGAACTTCAGAGGAGCTGACTAAAGCCCTGGCAGCCAAGCTTGATCAGAACAAAAATCTTGCGTGGATTGCAGAACACGCTGATAAATACAGCGATAAAAGCCTCATTGAGCTGGCACTTGCCCACCCCGAGGCTATTGATTTTGTTGCAAACTATCCCGATTCTGACGGCAAAGCCAAGACCTACGACGATTCAATCACCAAAGGCACAGCTCCTCAGCTTTATACCTGGGACTCCAGATGGGGTGGCGTCTCATATGCTGGTTCTGTAATTGCCACCAAGGGCTCTGGTCCCACTGCACTCTCTATGGCATACATGGGTCTTACCGGAAAGAACAACTGGACTCCAGCAGATATTGCGGGTGCCATTGAAACAGCCAAGGCAACGGACACCGACTCTGGAATGAACAGATCATTTCTCGAGAAGAACTTAGCTAACCTTGGTCTTACCGCTGATAGCTATAACATTTCTGCCGACAATATCACCACGCTTCTAGATGCTGAAACCTTCCTGCTTGTTGAGGTTAAGGGCAATAAGCTGAGTTCTGATGGCGATCACTGGATTTTGGTAACCAGCAAGAACGATGACGGCACCGTAAATGTCCACGACCCTCTGTCCCCTGAGGTAAGCGCACGTCCATGGGCGGCAGAAACTATTGCCAGCACTGCAAATGCCCTGTACACCGTGACGGTAAAGGCCGCGGAGTAAAAACCCAGCATCCACAAAAGGTGAATGCTGGGCTGGACGGGTTTCTCGCCAAAGAATTGCGTGGAAAAACGTTTTAAAGGTAAAAGCGAACTATGAAAGCACCTTCTGTGCAGCCTCGATAAGCTCGGCGATGCGTGCCTCGGCCTCTTCGCGAGTTTTGCCGTTGGCAAAGAGATAGGCCTTGACCTTAGGCTCGGTACCTGATGGGCGGAAGATGACCTTGTTGTCTCCCTCAAGCCTATACTCAATAACGTTAGATGCTGGAAGCGTCTGAGGAGCTTCTTTCTGCAGGCCCGAGACGCGAGGCATTTCTGCACACTCAGCATAGTCTGTTACGCCAACAACCTTGTAATTGCCCACCATTTCCAGTGGATTCTTACGCAGGCTGCTCATAATCTGAGCCATCTTTGCAGCACCCTCAGCACCTGGATAGGCAGCGTTGACAACGCCATTGAGGTAGTAACCATAGCGCTGGTACAGGGCATCCATTGCCTCGTAGAGGTCCATGTTACGAGCCGCATACCAAGAAGCCATCTCAACGCAAAGCATGGTGGCAACAATAGCGTCCTTATCGCGAGCATGTGTGCCAACAAGATAGCCGTAGGACTCCTCAAAGCCCATGAGGAAGCGGTCCTCCTCGCCGGCATCCTTGAGCTGGTCAATTTGGTCGCCGATGTACTTGAAGCCCGTGAGGACACGACGCATCTCAAAGCCGCGAGCACGTGCCAAGACGTCGGGCATAGCAGAAGATACGATGGTGGAAACAGCTACCTTATCCTGGGGTTTCTCGCCACGCTCTTCAGCCATGGTAAGGAGCCAGTCCATAAGCAGGACACCCATCTCGTTACCGGAAAGCAGCACGTAATCGCCGTTATGAGGAATCGCAGTACCCATACGGTCTGCGTCAGGGTCAGTTGCCACCAAAAGGTTTGGCTTTACCTTGTCGGCAAGCTTGAGGCCCAGCTCAAGTGCCTCACGGAACTCTGGATTTGGATAGGAGCATGTAGGGAAGTTTCCGTCTGGCTCTGCCTGCTCTGGAACAACGTCAACGTCATTGACGCCAATCTCCTTGAGGATGCGCGTGACACACTCCATGCCTGTACCATTGAGCGGTGTGTACACAACCTTGTAGCCGTCGGCAGCCTTAAATCCTGGAATAGAGACACGCTTGATAGCCTCAATAAAGTTGTCCAGGACCTCTTCTGGGGTCCAAATAATCAGGCCCTTCTCCAGGCCCTCTTCAAAGTCCATAGGCTTGACGTCAAAAGGATTGACGCGCGCGATGTTTGCAGAAATCTCTGCTGCAGCCTCATCAGTAATCTGACCACCGTTATCGTTGTATACCTTATAGCCGTTATAAGGCGCAGGGTTGTGGCTTGCAGTAAGCACGATACCTGCGGAAGTCTTGAGGTAGCGGACGGCAAACGAGAGCGTTGGGACAGGCTCAATGCGTGGATAGACGTACACACGGATGCCATTAGCCGCTAAAACACCAGCTGCAACCTTCTGGAAGTCCTCACCCTTGAGGCGAGAATCCCTTGCAAGAGCCACGGTAGGATTTTGATAGTGAGCGTTGAGGTAATCCGCAAGTCCCTGGGTTGCCTGAGCAACAACGTAGACATTCATGCGGTTGGTGCCAACGCCAATGGTGCCACGAAGACCAGCGGTACCAAATGCAAGTGAGCGATAAAATGCATCGTAGAGCTTATCTTCTGCTTCTGGTTTTGCAAGCTCTCCGAGCTCTTTTACCAGGTCTTCTTCGGTGACGTTTGCACGCCAGGACTCAAATGTTTCCATAACTTTTGCATCCATAATGACTCCCAAACCTCAAACAGCTCTCTATTTCTTAGTAAAAGATACTACGCGTATTTTAAGCGAAAAATAACAGATGATTTGGGACATTATGTATGAACTTCCGCTCTTCGGTAAGCGGGCGGTGACTTAGACGAAAAGCCGCTGCTTGTGGGTGCTGGCCCGCGGATTCTTGTCCGAGGGCGACCCACGGGTTCTTGATGTATTTTCTTCTCCCCAACCATTTGGCGAGAAAAACATGGGAAAATGTTACGTCAGTATGTATTCAATTCCTACGGGCGAAAGGTGTCCCGATGTCTCAAGAACTTGAGTTCTTTGCAACATGTCCAAAGGGCTTTGAGAAGCTTCTTGCGCAGGAGCTTGATGGCTTGCGTATCAAAAAGGTGCGTCCTCTTGGCGGACAGGTTGCGTTTTACGGCTCACTTGCCGATGCTTACCGTGTCTGTTTATGGTCTCGCCTTACGTCTCGCGTCATTTTGGTGCTTGATCGCGTTGGCGCTGCCACTTCAGACGCTCTCTACGAAGACCTCTCCCACATTGCTTGGGAAGACCATATTGGTCCACATGCCACCATTGCAGTGAGCGCTCACGGCACAAATGACCAGCTCAGAAACACCAACTTCATTGCTGTCAGAACAAAAGACGCAATTGTAGACCGACTTGCAGCAAAGCGCGGAAGCCGTCCTATGGTCAACACGCTTGCGCCTGACGTAACTATTGTCGTGCGCGTATCACGCAACCGTGCCACAGTTGGCATTGATCTTGCTGGTGAGGCACTCTTTAAACGCAGCCTGACTGGAGGCCGAGGGCCGGCACGTGAGTTTGCGCCGCTCAGGCTGGACTACGCTGCTGCCCTTCTGTACCTGCAGGCGCAAACTGCTGCGAGTGCACCGGGTTTCTCGCCAGACGCGCCGCTGCCGGCGCTGCTGTTCCCGGGAGCAGGCGCGCTTGCACAGGAGGCTGCAGGCATGGCGCTGGACGTGGCTCCGGGCATCCTGCGCGCTCGCTGGGGCATGACGGGATGGGCTGGCCACGACGACGATGCCTGGCAGGATTTGCTTGCCGAGGCCGATGAACGTGCCGAGAAGGGCCAGGAGCGCCAGGTGACACTCTATGCAGCTGACCCTCGCCCAAAGGCCAAGGAGGCTGTGCTTTATACGCTTCGTGCAGGCGGTCTCAAGGCTGACGTGCAGTTCTTGGCAGCTTCTGAGCTGCTAAAACATGCAGAGCACTTCACGGGCATTGTTGCAGATCTCTCATGGACCAAAGAAGAGCCTACACTTCAGGGCTCTGCTTACTCCACGCTTGGACTTTTTGCGGGACAGGCAAGCACGCTTCTTACCAGCGATACAAATACTGATACAGTACTCAGAGCAACTCCATCGCAGACACTTTCTGTCTACGTGGGCAACTCCATTGCCACCATGCGCTCCTACCCTGCCGCAATCGCTGAAGAAGCAGGTGGTGGCGAAGCTGATGCCACTGCACCTACAAGCAACTCTGAGTCAACCTCGGTTCCTGCAGGTCCCACTGTCATGGTTAACAACCAGCCGGTATGCGTACTGGTTTCTGCATCAGATCAATTTGCCGCACGCCTTGCTAAGGTGGCCAAGCAACGCGCTAAGTGGGCTCGTAAAAACGACGTCTCGTGCTACCGAGTGTACGACGCTGACCTCCCAGATTACGCTGTCAGCATTGACATCTACAAAGGCGCCACAAAGCCAACTACCTGGCTGCAAATCTCTGAGTATGCTGCTTCTAAAGAGATTGACCCAGACCTTGCAAAACGTCGCCTTCTTGACGTCCTAGCTCTGGCTCCTCGCATTCTAGGCGTACCCAGCTCAAACGTAAATCTACGAACAAGAACGCGCGCAAAGGGTGGCTCTCAGTACTCTGACGAGGGCAGCGCTGCTGACAACTCCAGAAAAGAAATGCTGCTCATCGATGAGGGCGGCCTACTCTTTGAGGTCAACTTTGCATCCAGGCTGGACTGTGGAATCTTCTTGGATCACCGCGATACACGTGCAGAAATTCGTGAGCTCATGAAGAGTGCCGGCGCAGCTAAGAGCTTCCTCAACCTCTTTGCCTATACAGGTACCGCTACCTGCTACGCAGCAGATGGTGGCGCGCTTCACTCCACAACCGTTGACCTCTCCAAGCCTTCGCTCGAGTGGGCCAAGCGCAACATGAAGCGCAACGGTTTTGATGGTGAGGAGCACGAGTTTGTCCAGGCAGACGTCTTATCTTGGATTACCGAGATGCGCCACACCAAAAACCGCTGGAATGTCATCTTCTGCGACGTCCCTACCTTCTCCAACTCATCGCGCATGAGGCAGAGCTCGTTTGATGTCCAGAGAGATCACGCTGAGCTTATCATTGGCATTTCTCGCCTTCTGACTCGTGGCGGCGTTGCCATTTTCTCGTGCAATCTGCGCACCTTCAAACCAGACGTCGAGAAGATCCAGCGAGCTGGTGTCATCATCGAAGACATAACAAGTGAAACTATTCCGGAGGACTTCTCAAGAAATAAGAAGATCCACCATGCATATAAAATCTCGAGAAAACCGCGGGAAAATGAGTAAATTTTTCCGCTTGCAGACAAAATAAGTACGTTTGTACATTCGTCTAGTTATAACTAGGTATATGGACTAACATATGATGACGAACTGTACTAATCATCTATTGAGAGGATTAATGGATGAATACAAGTAAAGCTGCATTTCATGCGCTTTTCTCTAAGAACAAAGCCAAGAAATCAACTGGCATTCCTCTAAGTGCTGGCATGGTACTTGTTACCCTTGGCATCGTCTACGGTGACATTGGCACTTCTCCAATGTACACCATGAAGGCAATTATCGCTGGTAATGGTGGACTTCTTACCATGAGCACCGATGTTGTTTTGGGTGCTCTGTCCCTCATTATCTGGACGCTGACACTCATTACAACCGTTAAATACGTCATGGTTGCAATGAAGGCAGACAACCACAATGAGGGCGGAATCTTTGCGCTCTACAGTTTGGTTAAAAGGTGCGCCAAATGGCTGATTATTCCTGCCATGATTGGTGGCGCAGCTCTTCTTGCTGACGGTATTTTGACCCCAGCTGTTACGGTAACCACCGCTATTGAGGGTTTGCGTACTATTCCTGCAGCTCATGCTATTATTGGTGATAATCAGCACATTGTTGTCATGATTACCATCATCATCCTTTGCACCCTCTTTGCCTTACAGAAGGCAGGTACTTCTACCATTGGTAAGGCCTTTGGCCCTGTCATGACGCTTTGGTTCTTGTTCTTGGGTGCCATGGGTGTTATGAACATGTTTGCTGACATTAGCGTTGTTCGAGCTCTTAACCCAGTCCGCGGCATTCTGTTCCTCTTTGATGGCAAGCTCAATGCAGCTGGCCTCATGGTTTTAGGCAGTGTCTTCCTTTGTACCACTGGTGCAGAGGCACTTTATTCTGACATGGGTCACGTTGGCAAGAGCAACATTTACGTAAGCTGGCCTTTTGTTAAGGTCTGCTTGATTCTGAACTACCTTGGACAAGGCGCATGGATCATCACTAACCACACCAACGAGAGCTTTAACGCTATCAAAGACCTCAATCCTTTCTTTGAAATGCTTCCTAGTCAGCTTAGACCATTTGCCGTTATTCTCTCTGCTCTTGCTGCAATTATTGCCTCTCAGGCACTGATTACTGGCTCTTATTCCATTGTCTCTGAGGCAATTAAACTTGATCTTATGCCTCACATTAAGATTAGCTACCCTTCCACAACTAAGGGCCAGATTTACATTCCACTTGTAAACAACATCATGTGGGTTGGCTGCATTGGCGTTGTACTTCTCTTCCAGAGCTCTGAGCACATGGAAGCAGCGTACGGTCTTGCAATTACCGTTACCATGCTCATGACCTCAATCTTGCTCTACACCTACCTGGCCGTTATCAGAAAGCGCCTATGGGCGGCCATTCCATTCATTCTTTTCTTTGGTGCTATCGAGGCTATGTTCTTCTTCTCAAGCCTTACCAAGTTCTTCCACGGCGGCTACTTTACCGTTCTTATGGCTACCGCAATTTTTGTTGTCATGTTTGTCTGGCGTCGCGGTACCGCTGTTGAGAGGACGCAGAGCGTTTATCTCCCCGTAGATAAATACATTGACCAGCTCCGTAGCTTGAGTCACGATGCAGATTATACAACCCTCGCCGATAACCTGGTTTTTCTTACTAATGATTCATCCTTTGACAAGCTGGATCGAGACATCCTCTATTCCATCTTGGATAAGCGCCCAAAGCGTGCTAAGGCCTACTACTTTATTAACATCTCGCTGACAGACGATCCAAATACCCGTGAGTTTATCGTCAATGACTTTGGTACAGACTTCCTGTTCAAGATTACTCTGCGTCTTGGCTTTAGGGTAAACCAGCGTATTAACACCTATCTGTATCAGATTGTTGGTGACCTGATTAAGAACAATCAGCTTGCGCCACAGAATCACAAGTATTCCATCTACAAGGAGCACTCCGAGATTGGTGACTTTAGATTCTGTCTGCTGCGTAAGGTACTAGCTCCAGAGACTGACATCAACGGTTTTGATGCTCGTTGCCTTGAGCTTAAGTACTTTATTCGTCGCATCTGCGGATCTCCTGCTCGTTGGTATGGTCTTGAGAACTCCAACATTGTCTTTGAGTACGTTCCTTTGTTCTCCAAGGTCAAGCGTGAGCAGAAGCTTACCCGTATCATGCTTGACGATGCAGCTCAGACAGGCTCTATGCCACTTGTTGAGGCTCCTATGAAAGAGCGCATTGCAGAGATTGAGGAAGATGAAGATATCTTTGCAGAGGCACTGCACAAGGAGCGCGTTGAAAACGCAGCTACCGTTGCAGACTACGTTGGTGGCGATACCGCTAGCTTCCGTCCTCTTAAGCTTGATGAGGAAGCGGCCGATGAAGATGTCTTTGAAGAGCAGCAGGACAGTAATCACTAACCTAGCGCGTAGTAGTTTTACTTCTCATAACAAAAGCCGACAGATTGTATCTGCCGGCTTTTTCTTTAAACAATATGTCTCAAGCAAAACTCTGAGACACTACTCCTTCAGCGCCAAGTGCTTACTCCCCCAGTGCCCACGTAAGGAATCGCGAGAAACCCGCCTCATCGTTAGTGAGTGTGATATAGGTTGCTGCCTCAAAATCTTCACGACGAGCGTTAGCAACTGCCGTACCCATTCCTGCGGCGGAAAGCATAGCAACGTCATTAAGCGAATCGCCAAAAGCTGCAACATTATCCGTTGAAATGCCAAGATGATTGCAGAGCCACTGAAGTGCAGCACCCTTTGAAGTGCCGTCGGCCAGGATTTCCATTCCCATACTCATGGAAGCTGTGCCGCTGAGTCCCTTTACCGAAGCTACAGCATCTGCTACAAGTGCCTGGTATTTCTCGCCTTCTGAAACAGACCAGTAGGAACCAAGTCGCTCAATGGTAGTTACACCATCAATAAACTCCTCAACGCTTTGGTCAAAGGGAGTACGCGAGCGCTGCATAAATGCTGCATGATCTGCAGGAATACCAAGCTGTGTAATCAGATTGTGCCTTGAGCGCTCCAGATAAACGCCTCCGTCCGCAAAGATGTCAAAAGTCACAGGATAGTCCTTAAGCTTTTGATACAACTCAAGTGCCTGCTCTTTTGTCACTGTGGACTCGTGAAGCACGGTCTGAGTTGAAAGATCTCTGATAACGGCACCGTCACAAGAAACCACATACTTAGAAGCAGGATGATTCACAACCTCTTTTGGCAGCACGTTAAACGCGCGTCCAGAACAAGGAACAAAGGGAATATCTAGCTCAGCCAGGCGATCCAACATTGCCATATTTTTGGCATCAAGAGATTTATCAGTATGCAAAAACGTCTCATCCATATCGGAAAAGACAATATCTACTTTCAGATTTGATACATCTTGATTGAGCCAAGACTGCTTTTGAGCAATGAGTTCTTCAGTTGAAAGCTCTGACAAAACACTACCTCTTTATGGACGATACATAAACGTGAAGACCTCTTCACGCTGCATGTTAACCTGTACACCAAGCTTTTCTGAGACGGTATCAAGACGCTCTTTGAGGCTCAAGAAAGACTCGGCATCCTGAAGTTCAACCAGCATGGTCATGGTAAAAATACCAGATAGAATAGTCTGTGCAATATCTAAGATATTTGCATTTGATTCAGCCAAAGTGGTAGAAATTGCTGCAACAATTCCTGGAGCGTCGCTGCCCAAAACAGTGACAACAGCGCGATTAGCGGATGTTTCTGAAGCCATAATTTCCCATCTCTTGAACGGATGGATTAATTATAAGCTACGCTTTTCCAATTTCTACGCCATAGCGTGAACTAAAAACCTTTTGAATCTCGTCAACGGTGCAATTAAGTGCCGTAATAAGCTCGTAAAGACCGCGATTACTGGCCATCTTAAAAATTCTCTCGTGAGAAACAGGTGGTTTCTTGTTGAGCGAACGCGCCTTATCAATACGAGCTCTAAATGTTTTAGCAATGCTAAAGGAGTCTTTACAAGAACCTTCTCTAATAGCGTGTCTAAAATGAGATTCCTCAAGCGACGCATTATGAATATGGAACGTAATAAGCTCAATTTGAGGATAGGTATCAACAAGATTCATGGCCTCGTCGTGCGTCATAAGATCACGAAGCCTGAACTCTTGATTAAGAGGAAATACAATCTGAACAGGGTGTTTTTGCCCAATAGGAGACAAAACGTAGGCCGGAGTAGGCTCCGAAACTACATTTTCAACAAGACATACGCCCTGACCTGGGTGAACGCAAAACTCGCCAACAGCTCGCATAACACCACTCCTCTCGGATAACAATAGTATACCATGAGAAGTGTGTTTTAAGGCAATGACCTGCAACTTTATAACTTGTCGCAGGTCATTCAATAACATAACAATATTTTATATAAGGAATCTAATCAATCATTGTGATGGACTCAATGACTGGTTGCTCTGAAGCAGGGATGGTTCCATTTGAATCGGTTGGAGTTACGCCTTTACAAATTGCATCGACAACGTCCATTCCACTTGTTACCGTGCCAAATGCAGCGTAATTTCCATTCAGAGTTGAGTTGTCTGCCTGCATGATAAAGAACTGTGAGCTTGCAGAGTTTGGATCTTGGGCGCGTGCCATGGAAATAGTTCCACGTGTATGCGAGATGTTATTCTCGACACCGTTTTTGGTGAACTCGCCCTTGATTTTATTCTCGGATCCACCCGAGCCATTGCCCTTAGGATCTCCACCTTGAATCATGAAGCCGTCAATAATGCGATGGAACGTAAGGCCATTATAGAAGCCTGACTCGGCAAGATGAGCAAAATTGGAAACCGTAATAGGCGCAACGTTTGCGTTAAGAGTTGCCTCGATAGTGCCGTAATCCTTCACCACAATACGAACATGATGAATGCCCTTTGCATACGGGTCATCCGCTGCTACAGAATCAATGTAGCCCTTGTTTTGTGAGCTCTGAGACTGCGTCTGTTGCGTCTGCTGTGATTGCGAGCTTGCTTGTGACTGAGACTTATCAGCACCCCTCATAAGAGAGAAGAATATTGCTCCTACCGCAAGCACAACAATAACAACAACACCATACAGTCGGCGATTCTTTGTTTGAAACACGCTATGCCCTCCTCTTTAAGCAGACGCACACGAAACAATCCAAGAAACCAAGTTGGCAGTTGCATTGCCTGTTCTCTCGGCAAGAACGTGGCCCTTATCCCAAACAAGCGTGTAATCAACACTACTCACGCCCGAGAAATGCTTTAGAGACAGGCCCAAATTGAACGAGGTGCAAATTGAAGTATCAGTATTCTGAGCGCCCTCATTAATGCGCCAATAAGGAGCAACCGATGCTGTCTGATAGCCCTTGTAAGATGCGCTGGTAAAATACAGCGGATTGAACATATCAACACGAGTTGGAATGTCATTCTCCAGCGTATCAGCCTTATTCAGATCAGAGGTCCAATCATTAGCGTAGCTGGACTTCCAATCGGCAAGCTTCATGTACGTATCAAGGTTCTTTTTAATGAGGTCAGCAGTCTGCTCATCAAAATGCAACGTACTTTGCTCGCCAACGCCAAAAAGCTGATTAGCGCGGGTGCTTCTATCAGGAGCATCAAAAGCTCCAACTGGAAGCGACGCGCCTCTTAAAGCTCGCGAGAAACCCCTCAAATTCTCAAGCTCAACGCTCTGACGACGAAGGTTATATACAACCCAAATAGATTCTGAGTTCAGAGAGCCAAAATAGTGCTCAGCAGTATCGTAGATAGTAGATTGAACCTGCTGAGTAGCAGGAGCTGCATTATCTGTACCACGAACCGTTGCAAGATTTGGGTCACCTGGGAATGTAGGCTCTTCCAGTCGCTGAGGCGTAGAGGTATAAGGGAATGCATTGTCCTTAACAAAGTTGTTCGCAGAAGTCTTAAGCTCGTTGATAAGAAGGTCTGCATATGATCCAGCGGTATAGACGCCGGAGTTAGTCTCATCAAGACTGACCTTGCTGTCATTGCTGTCGAGAAGATCCATGTTGTTGACAAATGAAGCATATGCACCAGCAAGATCTTGCGAGAGAGGCTGGGTCCATACACCCTCAGCACGAGAATCTGTTGCATCTGCATACTGACCAGCTGACCACTCATACGCTGCGTCTGCAAGGTCGTATGAAGTTGCAGGACACCACGAAGCGCTGCCGTAAATAGAGTCTGAAAGCTGCTCGCCCTTCTCGCTATGTGTAGCAGCGCCAACAGCCTTAAGATATGGCGTATAGAGCGGAGAGTCTCCCGAGGTTCCCAGCACCGCGCTGAGGCCGCCGCCAGCTGCAAAGCCAAACACAAAAATCTTTGAAGTGTTACAAGGAAGAAGCTCGTTGTTGTAGCGCAAATACCTGATAGCAGCCTTGAAATCTACTGCTGGCCAAGGAGATCCGCCTGCGTAAAGCTCGTCCGAGCCTGTAGTTGAATCGTAGCCGGCGCTTCTACCGCGGAAACCTGCGTATACGTACACAAAACCAGCCTCAAGGTACGGCGCAAGGCCTTCGTATGAGTAACTTGTAGGAGCGCTCTGAGGGAACAGCGTTGCTGTGTTAATAGGCATGACGATTGGCGCGGTACGTGCGGTGAAGCTGCCTACAACGGCCTTCTCGCTTACTTCGCACTCGTACGTCGAGCCCTTCTTGGTTCCCGAGAAATACTTACCAGGCACAAAAACCGAGAGGGTGTTTACCGACTTGCTTGCAGGCTTAGTGCAGTACTGAATGCCCAGCTGATAGTAGCAGTCATTATCCTCGTCATAACTCCACTGGGTCATGTCCAGCTTAAGTGACTTGAACTCTTCAAGGTCCACGTTAGATGCAGGCTGATTCGTATCCTCAGACGTCCTTGCCTGTGGAGTACATGCAGCCAAAGTACCTGCAGCTCCTAAAGTAGAAAGGGACAAGAATTCTTTTCTCGTAAAGGCCATAATTTCCCCTCGAATAGTTTATTCAGTGGAGGCAGCAACGACCGCTGACCTAGTTCAAGCTAGATAATCTATTGTACCAATTTGCAAACGTGTATGCTTAAGAGTAAGCGTTTAGAGAAACGAGTTAGCATGCCAAAAGTTGTCAACTTCTTTGACCTCATTCATCTCAATGAAAGACTTGCTCAGCAGGGCCTTTTGAGCAAAATCCACCTGCGTGACACATGTGGTAAGCAAACCCTCTGGATAGAACTCCCCTCTGGCGAGAAAACCGATGAGCGCGAGAAAATCGACGGTCAAGAGCTTGAGAAAACAAAAGAGCAAGTTGAGGCGTTTTTTGCAATAAAAGGTATGACCGTTGAATTTGACCTCACTGGCGGAAAAAATTTCTGGATTGTATAAATTGCCCGCTTGACGAAGCGCTTGAGTCTGTTATAGTAAATAAGCTTTTCGAAGCACCAATGGCTGGGTAGCTCAGTTGGTAGAGCAGGGGACTGAAAATCCCCGTGTCAGGGGTTCGATTCCCTTCCCCGCCACCACGACTTGAATCGGCTCAGAGATTATTCTCTGGGCCGTTTTCTTTTATCTTTTGATGTTGACGTGGCAAACAGAAAAAGAGGTACCTCTTTTAAGAAGCACGTCTTTCACAGGGTTCTTGCATTAAAAAATTGAACTAAAACTATCGATACGTACGCAAAGCTTCGATGAGCTCAGAAGCTTCAATACCTAGAGCTTCAGCAAAAGAAAAGACTTCTCCGAGTTTAACGCCACGCTCGCCTGATTCAACCTTTGATATGAATGCTTGATCTCCAGCAAGGTGCTCAGCAACCGCCTCTTGAGTAAGACGTTGCTTCTTTCGCAAATCGCGAAGACACTGGCCCACTAATCTGTTAGATATCTGCTCCATAAATGCAGCGTAAAACTATCAACTCAAATATGCCAAAATCGCATATTTTCTTAAAAAAGAAATTCTCCCCGACAAGTTCACGGGGAGAATTAAAACCTTTAAACGTAGCTTCTTGTGATGTTTATTGAAGCGCTTATGGCATTAGAAGCCACCACCGCCACCTCCGCCGCCGAAGCCGCCACCGCCGCCTCCGGAGAAGCCGCCACCAAAACCGCCGCCAGAACTTGAATTAGAAGAAGCGAGCGCTGCCGTGGAGACAGAATGAGCAGCTGTAACACTCTTGGTTACGCTCTCAATTGCATTGGTTCGCATGCCATTTCCATAGTAATACCAGCTATAAACAGGCATAAACTGAGGATCTTTGAGCATCTCTGGCATTGCAACTTTCAGCTGCTCGATAACCTTATCCGCAACACCAAGCGCAACTGCCATAACCAGAAGCCTATTCCAAAGAATGACGTCAGTAGGGATTGCTTCATGTAGATTGGTGAACTCAGTAAGCCACTTTCTTAGCGCACGAGTCTTAGCAAGCGTCTCAACACCTTCTCTATTCATCAGGTCAAACGAGCCAATGTTTACAAGTGCAACAAGACCGGCAATGACAAGAATGAACAGATGTAGTAGTAGATTGGCAAATGAAACATCAGCCATAACACCCATGAAGAATGCAGCAGCTGCAACAAGAACATCAACAGCAATCAGAGCAGCAAGAATTCCCTTACCGTGGAATGGAATCTTATTTGTTCCATACTTAGCAGCATAGCTAAGCTTGATGGGGCTCTCCCAAGACTCATATGCCTTATTAAAATCTTCTGGATGTGATGAAGCATATTTGCCAATTTGCTTCATAGTAACAGTGGTGTTTACCGCTCCAGATTCTCCGGCCTTATCAAAGATTAACCTCATTGCCATGATATCAATCTTATTTGACAGTGAACTGCCAGGGTAGAAAGGCTGCTGGCTTTCTGAAAGGTCTTGAACCTTTGTAAGACAATAATCAGACTTCTCCATACCAAGGAAGTTTGTACTAACCGTCTTATTCAAGCTAATGTACTTTGAATCCGAAAGGTGCATAAGGGTTGCTGTCAGAGCGTCTCCCTTAATCAGCTCACCGTTGTAAAGCATAGAAAGAACTGCCGGGTGATCATTAGATGGAACATCTCTGTAGTAAAGGTCATTAAACTGAGGAGCCATTACCTTTTTGTATTGAATACGCAGCAAGATTGCTGCTACAACGGTGATAGCTGCAAGTACTAATGGCGCATAAAGAATAAGAGCTACCTGAGTTTTTGCAACATCACGCTTGTGATTTGCTTCATCCGCCCACGCTTGTTCCTCAGACAAGATGCTGCTCAGTTTATTCTGCTGAATAGGAGCTAGCCCAGAAACCCAATCGCTTGGGAATGTAATACGAGCTTCCGCAAATTCATCAGTTCCTACACCAGGAACTTTGTAGACAACTGCATTGTTGGTAATTTCAACATTTGCATCTAGTGGACCATGTCCCCAGGCGCGAACAGTATCTCCTGCAACTATAGACTGTCCTGATGGGACAGGAAGATGAATAGTAGCAGTGACATTTCGAGACTCAGAATCCCAGCCATCAGATACAAACTTCCAGTACAACTCCGCGGTATCCGACCAGTTTGTTACAACATTAGTAATGTCATACTCGATAGTGATATGTGCTGACTCATCATCATGCGCTGAATAAATCTTTAAGTTCAACATGTTGTTTGATTGAGTTGGAACATAATACTCATCTGAGCTGGAATTATTTCCACTAGAGTCTTTACTATAAATCTGACGAGTTCCTTGCCTATCCTGAACCTTAACTGAAGTAATGTTTACTTCAACGTTCTGTCCATTGTATTTATTCTTTCCAACTGGAAGATTCCAATAGACACCATGAAAACTACCATTGAAATAGAACGTACGAGTTTCTACGACATGCAACGTTCCGTCTTTTTGAACCGTCGCATCAATATTTACCGTATCTATTGAAAGGTCGCGCGCAAATGCTCTTGCAGGCGTAATTAAAAACGCAACAGCCAAAAGCATTATGCAAAGCGCAATCTTTACAAACTGGCTCTTTTTAGAAGAGCGAAGCGAGACTTTATACATGGAAACTCCTTTATGTTACTTTCGCAACTCTTCTTAAAGGATACCACGTACTGTTTAATCTGCTGGTGAATATGAGTTATCCAGTTCAAACAAAGCAGGTGGCAGGCCTTTATCCCACTCCTCTCCTACTTCCTCAGAAAGCAAATACTCATCAGTTTCTATAAAGGGAAGGTTGGCAATTCTTTTATTTCTTGATACTTCGAGATTGCATACAAGCGAGCTTGGGCCGCTGAAGTCTAGAAGGCACCCGTAACAAATTCTCATGTCCTGAAA
>CALGXY010000015.1:0-2715 GCA_937935155.1 uncultured Atopobium sp.
GTTTGCGTCCGTGATGCCCTTGTTGAAGAGGCCGAAGACGGTGAACGGGTCAATATCATTCAGCTCATCTGCCTCGAGCTTGGGCAGTTGCATCCCAGTGCGCGAATACGCGTCGTTCAACATGGAGATGAGTGTCTGTCGGTCATTCCTGTAAGCAAGCAGCTTGTCTGCGAGTTTCTGGTAGAAGCCCGTCCACGAGTGTTGATTGTCTATTTGTATCGCCGCCTTGCTCACAGCTTCCCCCTTGTTCTGAATACAGGTCGAAGACCAAAACCCGTACGTGAGTAATCTGGCCAGGTTTATCGCTTCTCACGAACTGGCAGTCGAGTTCATTCCTGTCGATGGCCTTGAAGCTGCGAATATCTTCATGCGACTGAAGAGCATTGCTTACGTGCGTGAGGACATCGTCAAACCTGCGCTTCCTGGAAAACACTATCAGTGCTGTTTTGACATCACGCCAAGTCAAATACCCAAGAGCTGAGCTATAGCGTCAGTGAACGCCGCCAACGAGTTGCTCCTGCAGCTCCATCTCGGTAGCGCCGCTGTTCACAAGCTCCGAATACTTCACCTCGTGCACCTGCCTTTGAGTAAATACAACGTGAATACATTCTAGCAGTAATGCATTTGTGTGAGTGCTAGTTCCTGCAGCATGAGACAGATTTTCAGCTCTAAGCAAGCAGCCTATCTTGTGCGCACAACGCTCGAGATAGCGCTTGTCGACACCGGGAGCCGCGCCCATCGCGCCGCCGCTTCGATGGCGCGTCGCCCCACCCGGATGCCGAGCAACAAAAAAACCCGCCAATAGCGGGTTTGAAATTCTTATGGTCGCGGGGGCAGGATTTGAACCTACGACCTTCGGGTTATGAGCCCGACGAGCTACCAGACTGCTCCACCCCGCAATGCATGCGCTTATGCGCGAACAAGTACTATACCTCGCAGCACTCTCTACGTCAAGCAAGATTGACGATTTTCTCGTCATGAGGATGTGACGCTTGCGTACAAGAGCCAAGAAAGTTGCGCTGTCGTCAGCACAAGTGGGGTCAGACGGCTAAACTATTTATACTGTCTTAGGGGCGCGCCGTGCTTGCGCCAAACAGCTATCGAAGGACTTTTGAGGATGACATTACACGAGCTCCTGGCGCTCTTTACCAGCAAGAACATCGAGTACACTACCGTACATCTTGACGCGGTGGATCAAAACGCACAGCTTACCGATGTTGCAAGCGATTCTCGTGAGGTTACCTCCGGTTCGCTGTTTGTCTGCAAGGGCGCACACTTCTCGCCAGCGTATCTGGCAAGCGCGGTGGAAGCTGGAGCTGTTGCGTACCTCTGCCAGCAGTCGTTTGCGGAGGAGTTGCAGACAGTGGCACCAAACGTGGCCGCTATTTGCGTGGATGACGTGCGCCTTGCCATGGCCTACGCAGCCGCAGGCGTTGCGGGCCATCCCGACAAGAAGCTCACCACCATCGGTATTACGGGCACAAAAGGCAAGTCTACCTGCTCGTATATGCTGCGCGCCATCCTCGACGGCGACGAGCCATACTCCAAGTGTGGCGTGATCGGCGGCATCGAGGTGTTTGACGGCAAGGATACGCAACCTGCGCACAACACCACGCCCGAGGCTCCTGAGCTGTGGCGCCACCTCAAGCACGCCGCGGATGCTGGCCTCCCCTACGTTGACATGGAGATTTCCAGCCAGGGCCTCAAGTACGACCGTACGGTTGGCCTCAATCTGAGCCTCGCCGTGTTCCTAAACATTGGAACCGATCATATTTCCCCTGTTGAACACCCTACTTTTGAAGATTACTTTGAAAGCAAGCTGAAGATTTTTGACCTTGCTCGCGTGGCCGTTATCAACAAGAACACCATGATGTTTGACCAGGTCATGGAGCGTGCACAGAAGTGCGAGAAAGTCTTGACTTTCTCCACAACCGATTCTGACGCAACCGTTTGGGCGGATGAAATCACCCCTCACCAGGGCATGGTCACGTTTACCGTGCATGCGCCAACATGGACCGGTGCCGCCGCGCTTCCCATGTCCGGCCTCTTCAACGTGGAGAATGCTCTTGCGGCAATCACCGTTGCCGATTACCTGGGCATTCGCGAGAAGGACGCCGTACTTCCGCTGATGAACGTTAATGTGCCAGGCCGCATGGAGCTGTTGAGCTCGCCTGATAACAAGGTCACGGGCTTGGTCGACTACGCCCACAACAAGCTTTCCTACCAGAAGCTTTTCTCGTCAACTGCTAAGGAATTCCCTGGTTATGGCCGCTATGTGGTCATGGGAGCCGTTGGCGGCAAGGCGTACAACCGTCGCCAGGAGCTGCCGGAAGAGGCGGCCAAGTGGGCGGACCTGATGATTTACACCACCGAGGACTGCAACATGGAAGATCCTGCGGTGATTTGCGCGCAGATGGCCGAGGCCACGCCCGAGGGCGCCGCGCACAAGATTATCCTTGACCGCTACGACGCCATTTACGAGGCAGTTTCCGCTGCTTACGACGACCCTCGCCCGGCGCTGGTGTACCTGCTGGCCAAGGGCGACGAGCCGTTCAACATTATCGGCGGCAAGCACGTTCCGTGGATGACGGATGCTGCCGCGTTCAAGGCTGCTGTTCGCGACAAGCTGGACGAGCGCGCTGGTCGCACGGGCCGCAAGTAGCGGCGCCGGCCGCGAGTGCGGGAACAGCGTCGTGTGCGGATAGAACTGCAGGT
>CALGXY010000016.1:0-3828 GCA_937935155.1 uncultured Atopobium sp.
ACTCTCATGGAGCCTGATTTTCTCGCCATGTCTGAACGATTTGCCGGAAAAGTGCGCCAAGTCTGAGCAATTTGCCGGTTTTTCTCATCATGTCTGAGTAAGTTACTCAGACATGATGCACTTTTCAGGCTCACAATCATGAACGTAACGCTAAGCCGCACACAAAAAACCGCTGGTACGTCGTGTACCAGCGGTTTTGTTCGTAGAGCTTAGCGCGCAGCAAGAACGCGACTGGCGAGAAACCCCGCGGTCTAGCTCCAGGGATCGCGCTCAAAGAGAGGCTCGCTTACGGGACGACGATCGGAGTACGGATCGTAGCCGTCATCGTCCTCGTTTTCCGCGCGTGCGAACTCCGGGTCAACAACCTGCGCTTTCTTGGAATCATCGCCTTTGCGCGTTGCTCCCTGCGGCTTGACCTGCGCTATGACCTGCGGGGCAGCCGTTACGGCAGCCTGTGCTTCGGGTTTCTCTGCCCTGTTTGCCTTATCGCACATGTGCAGCCTCACTTACTTCTTGTGAGCAACCAAGTTGCCATTCTCGTCAGTATCAACCAGAACAGTATCGCCCTCATGCAGCTCGCCTGCAATAATCAAGTTTGCTACCTGGTCAACAACGCGACGCTGAATAAGTCGCTTCAGAGGACGAGCGCCGTAAACAGGATCAAGGCCGTCAAGAGCCAGCGACTGCTTTGCAGCCTCGGAAAGCTCCAGCGTCATGCGCTCGTTGGCAAGCCTGCTACGAACATCCTTGAGCTGAATGTCCACGATGCGCTCGATGTCCTCAAGACCCAGAGGCTGGAAGATTACCACGTCATCGATACGGTTCAAGAACTCAGGACGGAAGGAACTGCGCAGCGCCTCCATGACCTGCTTTCTGGACTCCTCGTTGAAGCCCTCTGCGCCGGCGCCAGCAATGAACTGTGAGCCAACGTTACTGGTCATGATAATGATGGTGTTCTTGAAGCTCACTACCCTACCTTGACCGTCGGTCAGACGGCCGTCGTCCAGAACCTGCAGCAAGATGTTGAAGACGTCAGGATGAGCTTTCTCCATCTCGTCCAGCAAGATGACGGAGTATGGATGCCTGCGAACTGCCTCGGTGAGCTGGCCACCCTCGTCATAGCCCACGTATCCTGGAGGTGCGCCAATGAGACGCTGGACCGAGAACTTCTCCATGTACTCAGACATATCAATGCGGATTAGCGAGCGCTCGTCGTCAAATAGCAGCTCTGCCAGCGCCTTTGCTAGCTCAGTCTTACCTACGCCGGTTGGGCCCAGGAAGAAGAAGCTGCCCAGAGGCTTGTTTGGATCTGCGAGGCCTGCGCGAGAACGACGGACTGCTGCAGCAACTGCGGAAACAGCGTCGTCCTGACCAATAACGCGCAGGTGAAGCTGGTCCTCAAGGTTCTTGAGCTTGTCCATCTCGCCCTGCATCATCTTGGACACAGGCACGCCGGTCCACGAAGAAACTACCTCGGCAATCTCGTCCGTGGTGACCTCTTCCTTGAGGATTCCGCCGTCTTCCTGCTTGGCGAGAAGGGCTTTTTCTGCCTCATCGTATTTACGCTCAAGCTCTGGAATGGTGCTGTAACGAAGCTCGGATGCCTGCGCCAAATCACCCTCGCGGGTCACGCGATCCATCTGCACCTTTGCGTCCTCAATCTGGGACTTCAAGTCCTGTACCAGGTCAATTGCGCCACGCTCGTTCTGCCAGTTGGCCTTCATACCATCAAGCTTCTCCTGAGTTGTAGCAATCTCTGCACGAAGGTTCTCCAGGCGCTCCTGAGAAGCAGCGTCCTCCTCCTTCATCAGAGCCTGCTCCTCAATCTGCATCTGAGTGAGCTGACGATCAACCGCATCAATCTCTGCTGGCATAGAATCAAGCTCCATACGCAGCCTTGACGCCGCCTCATCTACCAGGTCAATTGCCTTATCTGGCAAGAATCGGTCAGAAATGTAGCGGTTAGAGAGGTCCGCAGCTGCAACCAGGGCGGAGTCCGTAATACGGACGCGATGGTGCTGCTCGTACTTCTCCTTGAGTCCACGCAGGATAGAAATGGTGTCTTCAACAGAAGGCTCAGAGACAAGTACGGTCTGGAAACGACGTGCAAGAGCAGCGTCCTTCTCGATGTACTTGCGGTATTCATCCAGCGTAGTAGCACCAATTGCACGGAGTTCGCCACGAGCAAGTGCTGGCTTCAAGATGTTGCCAGCGTCCATGGATCCCTCGGAAGCGCCAGCGCCTACGATGGTGTGAAGCTCGTCGATGAAGAGGATAATCTGGCCGTTAGACTTGGCCACCTCTTTTACCACGCTCTTCAAGCGGTCCTCAAACTCACCGCGATACTTTGCGCCTGCTACCAGGGCAGACATGTCAAGCTCAACAAGCTCTTTGTCACGCAGGGTACTTGGAACGTCGCCAGAAACAATACGCTCTGCCAGGCCTTCCACAATTGCGGTCTTACCAACACCAGGTTCGCCGATAAGAACAGGATTGTTCTTGGTGCGGCGGCTCAGAACCTGAATGGTACGGCGAATCTCTTCGACGCGACCAATAACTGGATCAAGCTTTCCCTGGCGAGCAAGGTCGGTCACGTTGCGACCGTACTGCTCCAAGGCCTCAAACTGCGGCTTTGCATCCTGAGAGGTTACGCGCTCATCGCCACGAAGCTCGTTGTAGACCTCTTCCACGCGCTTAGCAGTAACGCCGGCGTCGCGAAGAATCCTACCTGCGTCGGTGTTGTCGTTTGCCAACGCAGTGAGCAGATGCTCGGAGGTAACGTAGGAATCTCCCAGCTTAGTGGCAAGCTTCTCGGCCTCATTGATAACCTTGAGAAGGTCGTTGCCAATGCCAATCTGCGCTCCACTTACTTTTGGAGCCTTAGAGATTACCTGGTCTACCTGCGTGGCAATTGCATCAGGATCTGCGCCAATCTTCTCCAAGATAGAACGCAGGTTGCGCTCATTGCTGTCCAGTAGCGCCTTGAGCAGGTGTGTTGGTGCAACCTCGGAAGCCTCTACATCGCCAGCAATACCAAGAGCTGCCTGCAGTGCTTCCTGGGCGGTTACGGCCCATTTATCTAGTCTCATAAAATCACCCTCCTACCCCAAACAAAAATCGTGCCGGGGACTGAATCTTCATCGGATTCTATATACCCCCAAGCACGACTTTTAATACATATCTAAGTGTGTTTGTATCAGATTTTCTTATCGCACTATGCTGAGCTTTTGCGTTACCCAGCTTTAAGCTTTTGCTGCCCTATCCCGCACCTTATTGCTTCTAAAATTCGGCCTCTTCATAGACAAGATTTTGCTCAGCTTCTATTGTCGAGAAAAACTTGGCAGGTGTAAGCACTGGTATATCCGAGCGAACAAAATCTGCCGTATTTCTTGTGACGATATAATCTGCCTTTATCTTCTTAGCAGTGCGCCAAATAAGGCAGTCTTCAAAGTCTTCCCATTGCTCAGACAGCGCATTTGAAATATCCGCCCCATCAAGAGAACATACGTTAAGCAGCGGAGATACTTCTTTAAGGATTTCTTGCATACGAGCAGAGCCATGAGCCTTAGCACCCACATAGTAGAGATCTGTATATGACTGGGCTGCTATCCACAACTCAGCATCCCTAAACTGCTTCATTATGAAAAGCTTTTTTGCATCAGCAACAAACTGTTCCCTACACAAAAAGACGTCCAGCAAAACGTTAGTATCAATCAAGAGCTTCATAGTCACTTGACCTCCACTCGCTGATTGCTTCTTTGTAGGTGCTATCGCCTAAATCATTCCAAAACGATGCCGGTGCGGGAACAGATATCTTTCCAAAAAGTG
>CALGXY010000017.1:0-3480 GCA_937935155.1 uncultured Atopobium sp.
GTTCACGGTCAAACGGACCGCCCTCGCCTGTGCCTTGTACTTCAATTATCTGTCCAGTTTCTGTTCCCACAAGGTTCATATCAATGTCCGCATGAGAATCCTCGGGATAGTCAAGGTCCAGCAGTGGCTGACCGTTTACGTAACCCATAGAAATCGCAGCTACTTGACCTGTAAGAGGGAGTCTGGGCAAGAGATCCTTCTCGACAAGTGTATAAAGTGCGTCGTGAAGCGCCACCCAAGCGCCGGTAATGCTGGCTGTTCTGGTGCCGCCGTCTGCCTGAAGCACGTCGCAGTCCAGCGTAACGGTGTACTCGCCCAGGCGATTGAGATCAACAACGGAGCGCAGCGAACGGCCAATCAGGCGCTCAATCTCCATGGAGCGACCCTTGCGGTTGGCGCGCTCTCGCTTGGTGCGTCGGTTAGTCGACGCAGGTAGCATGGCATATTCAGCCGTGACCCAACCCGCGCGAGAACTGCGTCGCCAGGCGGGAACGCCCTCTTCGACGGTAGCGGTGCACAGGACGCGCGTGTCGCCAAACGTGACCAGGCACGATCCGTCGGCGTTCTTCATAACGTTGCGCTCAAGGGTGACGGGGCGCATCTGGTCCCACGCGCGATCGAATGAGCGCGCAACCTGCGTGATGGCGTCGGCCTGCGCGGGTTTCTCGCCAGAAAACGCGCTTTCTACCTGGTTATTCATTGCACTCCTAAGAAAAAACGCGACACCCGAGGGCGCCGCGTGAGGTTCCATGGTGGGCGATGAGAGATTTGAACTCCCGGCCTTGTGCGTGTAAAGCACCTGCGCTAGCCGCTGCGCCAATCGCCCGTGACTGTAGAAGTTTATCACAGCTTCCACAATTCTTAAACGGCAATTATGAATTCACCGGTTTCATTGCACGAGCTTTGCACAATCTTTACGACAACTCTTCCAGAATTCGACGCATTTCTTTCTGAACGCCCTGCTCGGTGTTAGGCGCGATGACCTTGGAGGCAATCGTCTTGAGCGCGTAGCGAGCGTTGTCCATAACGTACGCAGTACCCGCATAACGCAGCATAGCGTAATCGTTCATAGAATCGCCAAACACGGCAATCTCGTCGCGAGAAATGCCATAGTACCTGCGAATCTGCTCAAGTCCTGTAGCCTTGTTCACACCACGAGGCACCACGTCAATCCAGGTCTCTCCAGAAGGCATGAACGAAAGTCTATCGCCCATCTCGCGCTCAAGAATCATAGCCATATCCATGGAGCGAGCCCTTGAATCGCAGCAAATAGCAGCCTTGATAATACTAACGTCAGGTGAAGGCGGATCAAACACGCGCTCGGCGTTTGGCAGGTCTTTATCCAGCTCACGCACAAACGAACTCTGATCGTCCAGCAGATACGTATGCGTGCGGTCATAAACAACCAGGTGAATGCAATCAAACTCAGACGTCAACTCAAACAGCTTACGAATAGAAGCTGACGAGAAAACCTCGCGGTCGATGACCTCGTTCTCTACATAGACCTGCGTGCCCAGGGAAGCCACGTAGTCAATCTTATCTGCAACCGGCTCAAACAGCCAACGCAATGTATCGTAACGACGACCGGAACTTGCCACAAAGTGAACGCCACGTTTGTACAGCTCTTCGATCAGCTCAAATGTCTCTGGCGGAACCTCGGAATTCTGGTCCAGCAGCGTACCGTCCATGTCCGATGCAATGAGTTTAATCATGCTAGTTCTCCATCATAAAACGGGGTGTCTCCCCTGCTTTTGTTGCGCGCACCAGCTCTAGCAGGGCGTGCGCAACACCGTCGTCTGCAGATGCGCCAACGTGATGCTTTGCCACCTGCTTGACCTCTGGAATTGCGTTTGCCACCGCTACCGAGTGCGGAACTTTACTTAAAATCTCGACGTCATTCTCGCCATCTCCAAAAACAAGCACCTCTTCTGGAGAAATGCCTGTTCTTTCCAGGAGCGTTTCAAAGCCGGTCAGCTTAGACACACCCTTAGGCAACACGTCAAACCATTGAGGGACAACCGACATGGTGTACACGTCTGGACAAGCTGCGGCCACCTTTTGGCGACAGCGCTCCATGTCCTCCTCCGTGCCTGGGCACGCAATTGTTGCGGCGACAAAATCGACGTCGTCCGGGACTTGATCAACAATGCCCGAGACAAACACCAGTTTGCGCTCGTAATCGGCGAGAATGTCTTTGTCCAGCGGGCCGACAACATATGCCGGGTTAAAGAGGTTGGTCTTCTCTGGATAGCAGACCAAGAACATGTTCTTCTCGTCAGCAAGAGCATCTGCGACACCCTGCAACGTTTTGTGGTCAAAGATGGAGAGCGAGATGGTCTTGCCTTTGTACAGCACGCGCTTGCCTGTAGACATGACGCCTGTTTGCATGCACGCCTCGTCGAGGCTGAAAAGACGCATCAGCTCAACGTAATCTCGGCCGGTACAAGGGCCAAAGGCGATATCTGTTTCTTCCAGGAGCGTGTGAATAGCCTTGCGTGTGAAGTCCGACACGCGTCTATTGCCAAAAGGTACCAGCGTATTGTCCATGTCAGATAAAACAAGCTTAATCACAAACGTCCCCCGTTACTGCATGCTGCGTAGCTGGGCAAACGCGACGCGCGTCGCAGCCCAAGCGGACGCAGCTCTACGCCGAAGCAGCTTGAGCCGGAAAGCTCCAGGTCGGCACGACTCTAAGCTGCGGCGTTGCACTTCTACCTTGTTGAACTATGTGCCAAGACGTCAAAGCGATCAATCTTGAGCAACACTTGGTCTAGTCCAATCATACCCGAGAGACGCACCTTTGACGCATTCGAAGTCAAAATTAGAAGATCTCTAAACCCGGAACCCCGACGGCCGCCAACCCACTCCATGCGCTTAATGTCCTGGTAGTTGATGGAAATTTCAGAGCCTACAAAGGGCACTACAACCATCTCGTCATCAAAAAGCGAGACCTTATAACGACTCAAGATGTACCACGCCATAAACATGACAACCGAGAAGGACGCAAAAAACGCCATAACAATGTCTGGGTTTGGCGTAAATACGTTAACGTAGCAAAGCCAGCCGAGAATAACTGCGATTGCACTGACAAATGCCATGTCAATAATGAGCGAACGTGTGAGCGATGCGGGAGTCACGTAGGTATCGTGATGGCTGTGGCGACGCTCGGAAATTCCAACGTTTCCGGAGTGCTCTAAAAACGCAGCTATGACGGGTGCCGCAACGACAACAATTCCAAAAAACACTGCGAGCATTGCGACCCCCTTTACTCCGAGAAAAAAGAACGAAGACCCCTCATAATTATGCTACGCTCCCGCACACCATTTATTGACAAGGGTGAACGGGAGCGTAGACGGTAGAAATCTAGCTATGAATGGCAAAGCTGCACGTCAAACGGTCGCGCGCGATGCGACGGCGCGGGTCGCGGGCAGTGCGAGCGCGGCACTAGCCGCGGCGGCGCGGCTCGCGTGCGATGCGAGT
>CALGXY010000018.1:0-5902 GCA_937935155.1 uncultured Atopobium sp.
CGCTTCCGTTCCAGAGTCTCGTGCTCGTGGTTACTCAGCTGGTCGTTTCTCGTTTAACGTCCAGGGAGGCCGCTGCGAGGCTTGTAAGGGTGACGGTCAGATTAAGATTGAGATGAACTTCCTGCCTGACGTTTATGTTCCTTGTGAGGTCTGCCACGGTAAGCGCTATAACCGCGAGACGTTAGAGATTCTCTACCACGGCAAGTCCGTCTCCGACGTGCTTGATATGACGGTTCACGAGGCACTAGCGTTCTTTGCAAACATTCCTCGTATTAAAAACAAGCTGCAGACTCTCCACGATGTAGGCCTTGGCTACATTCACCTTGGCCAGCCTGCAACTACGCTTTCTGGTGGCGAGGCGCAGCGCGTTAAGCTGGCAAAAGAGCTTCACCGTCAGCAGACTGGTAAAACTTTTTATATTTTGGATGAGCCAACAACTGGCCTTCATTTTGAGGATGTCAGACAGCTTATTGTTGTTCTGGAGCGTCTTGTTGATGCGGGCAATACCGTTCTTGTTATTGAACACAACTTGGATGTCATCAAGATGGCTGATCGCATTATTGACATGGGTCCAGAAGGTGGCGATGGCGGTGGAACCGTAGTTGTTTCTGGTACGCCAGAAAAGGTTGCGACAACACCAGAAAGCCACACAGGTAAGTTCCTCAAAGAGATTCTTGACCGTGATAATGCACGTCTAGCTGCAGAGAAAAAAGCTCAGAAGAAGCGCGCATAACATGGCGAGAAAAACGGCAAAGGTTCAAAAGACAAATGCCATGAGGGAGCTTGATGCTGCCGGCATTGCTTATGAGTTCCAATCTTACGAGGTAGACGAAGACGTTCCTTCTGGTGAACTGGGAACTCATATTGCAGAGATGCTTGGAGAAGATCCAGACACTGCTTTCAAAACGCTCGTCTGCGTTTCTTCAAGTGGAGAGCATGTGGTGTGCTGTATTCCTGTAGACCAAGAGCTTGATCTTAAAAAGGCTGCAACAGCATCCGGTCAAAAGAACCTCTCCATGCTGCCTGTTAAAGAGCTTGAGGGCTTAACGGGCTATGTTCGCGGCGGCTGTACTCCCGTTGGTATGAAAAAGCAGTTTCCCACTATAATTGACGAGACCGCTCAGCTTTTTGAGCTCATCCATATCTCTGGTGGAAAACGCGGACTCAGTTTAACGCTTTCTCCAGAAGATTTAGCTTCATTTGTATCGGCTACGTTTGCAGATATTGTTCGCGAGGTGCACTAGTGGCATATCAGCCCAAACATATGCGACTTTCAGCAGAGTCTTCTGATGGAACCTTATCTGAAGAAACTCTGAGCAAGGCTCTTGATCAGACCTTTGAAGAGCCTCCTGTAGTGGACAACATTGTTGTTCCAGAGACGTTTCATCAACCAATTGAGGATGAAGCCTTTGAGCAGATTGTAAGTCAGAAACTCGAAGAGGCCGCTGCTGAAGAGGATAACTCTGAGGCAGATAACAGCTCTGTGTCAGACGACAACTTCGACGCAGGTAATTCTTATAGTGAAGAAGTTTCTCCTAATGAAGAGGAAGCCTCTAAGCAGAAGGATTTGAGCCGTTCTACCTCTATGATGAGCGTGCTTGTTCTGATTAGTCGTATTACGGGCTTTTTAAGAACCTGGGCTCAGGCATTTGCTATGGGTGCAACTGTTCTTGCAAGCTGCTATTCCATTGCAAATACCCTTCCTGACCAGCTCTATGAGCTTGTTGGAGCGGGAATGCTTACTACAGCTTTCTTGCCGGTATATCTTTCTATTAAGAAAAAGGTTGGACAGGATGAGGCAAATGCCTATACCTCCAACCTGCTTTCCATTGTTGTTGTCGCAACAGGTCTTGTTGCCGTTTTAGGTTTCTTCTTTGCCGCAGAAGTGGTGTATACACAGTCCTTCTCGGCAGGTGCTGATTTTGATCCAACGCTGGCAGTGTACTTCTTTAGGTTCTTTGTCATCGAGGTTATGCTGTATTGCTTCTCCACCATTTTCTCTGGTGTTTTGAATGCAGAGCGAGACTACCTCTGGCCAGCTGCGGCTCCTATTTTTAATAACTTTGTGACTACGGCATCGTTCTTTGCGTATGCTTTCTTGGTCAACACTAATCCTGAGCTGGGTCTTCTTATTCTTGCGCTGGGAAATCCTCTGGGCGTTTTGATTCAGGTTCTGATTCAGGTACCGTCACTTAAGCGCAAGGGGATTAAGCTCTCGTGGAGAATTAACCTCAAAGACCCCGCACTTAAAGAGACGCTCAAGATTGGCGCGCCTGCTCTGATTGTTGTGGTTGCCACGTTTGTAACTATGTCGGTGCAGACAAGCTCGCAGCTCAGTGTTTCTGCATCGGGCGCTTCCGTTGCGGCGTACGCTCGTCTTTGGTACACGCTGCCATATTCCATTTTGACGGTGCCTATTACCACAGCCCTCTTTACCGAGCTGTCCGATAGCTGGGCAAAAGAGAATATGGACCAGTTCAAGAAGGACTTCAAGCACGGTATCAACCAGATTCTTTTCTTTACCGTGCCGTTCATGATGTACTTGATGATCTTCTCGATGCCTCTTGTTTCTATTATTGGAGCAAGCAAGTTCACTGAAGACCAACTGCTGTTAACCCAGCAATTCTTGATTGGCCAGTCGCTTGCTTTGCCTTTGTATGGCATTGGCATGTACCTGCAAAAAGTCTGCTCTGCTATGCGTCGTATGACGCTCTACGCTGTTTCTGCAACGCTTGGCTCTGTCGTGCAGGTTTTAGTGCTGCTGGTGGGTACTTCTCACTTTGGCATGATGTTTGTAGCAACTACTTCAGCCATCTTCTATGTGGTTATCGATACCATTATGTTGATCAGCCTGCGTAAGCACCTTGGTCAGATTGGGCTCAAATCAATGGTGTTTGCGTTTGTCCGCTCAATTCTTTTTGGCCTGGCAGGATCGGCTGCAGCACTTCTTATTATGGTGGGCCTGCGCGCCGTTATTGGCGTACCAGACGGCCGAGCGCTCTATGGCGTGCTGTACTGCATCTTTGCAGGTATTCCAGCTGTTTTGGTTACCTATGGCTTGGCAATCCTCTTTAAATCACCAGAGTCCGCCATGCTTCGTTCACTGGTTTCTCGCGTAAGGTCATAGTATGGCCAGAAGCGGTGCTATAAGTAGCAAAGATAGCTCTCAAAACAACCTTGATCCCAACTACGTGCCTTCGGGGGCGCCGGGACTTGCGCCGTCATTTTCTTCCGAGCCTTCAGATGATCTGGTATCCATCAGAGAGCAGGTTGATCAGGTGCCAACTGATCCAGGCTGTTACCTCTGGAAAGATGGGTCTGGCAAGGTTATCTATGTAGGAAAAGCTAAGAACCTGCGTGCTCGCATGAGGCAGTACGTCACACTTCAAGATGATCGAGCCAAGATTCCACTGATGATGCAGGTCGTGCGTAGTTTTGACTACATTGTGGTAGAAAACGAGCACGAAGCACTGGTGCTGGAGCGCAATCTTATTGCGCAGTACCGTCCCTACTTTAACGTGGACTTTAAAGACGATAAGAGCTATCCCTACATTGCCATTACCGAGTCAGATACCTTCCCAGCAATTAAATACACGCGCGAGAAACACAAGAAGGGTACGCGTTATTTTGGTCCCTACACCGATTCTTACGCTGCTCGCCAAACTATCGAGACGCTCAGAAAAGTAGTGCCTATCTGCTCCGCTACGTGCGTGGAATGGAAACGCGCCAAGCGCCTGCTGGAAAAAGACCCTGATGGAGCGGCTGTTGCTAATCTTCTGCTGGCAAAGAAGGGACGTCCTTGCTTTGATTACCACGTAGGCAAGGGTCCTGGCGTGTGCGTTGGCGCCATTGACACCGTTTCCTACGCAAAGAACGTCAGGCAGGTAGAGAACTTCCTCCGCGGAAATCGTTCCGAGATTGTCTCTGAGCTCAAAGATCAGATGCAAGAAGCTGCTGCTGACCTGGATTTTGAGAAGGCGGCTAGGCTCAAGTCCCGCCTGACTTCACTCTCTGATCTTGATGACCGCCAGCAAGTCACGTTTCCCACCTCGGTCAATATTGACCTCATTGGCATTTATCGAGAAGAAACCATCTCCGCAGCCTGCGTTTTTGTTGTGCGAGAAGGCCGTACCATCCGCTCGGTTGAGTTTATCCTGGACAAAGGCTTGGACGTTTCCGAGGAAGAGCTGGTTTCGGGCTTTCTAAAGCGCTACTACGACGAAACCGCTGACATTCCCGCGGAGGTTAACCTGCCCATCGATCTTCTCGACGCAGAGGTTTTGTCCGAGTGGCTGACGCAAAAACGAGGCCACAACTGCGTGCTTCACCACCCGCAACGTGGCGAGAAGTTCCGTCTTCTTCAGATGGCTTCCGCTAACGCTCGTCATGCGCTGATGCGCCACATGATTCGCACGGGCTATGCCGACGACCGCACTAACCAGGCACTTCTTCAGCTGGAAAGCGCACTTGCGCTTGATGCGCCGCCACTGCGCATTGAGTGCTTTGATATCTCTACGCTTCACGGTAATTTTACCGTTGCCTCGATGGTGGTCTTTACTAACGGAAAGGCTGATAAAAGCCAGTATCGCCGCTTTAAGATTCGCGCTGAGCTTGATGAAGCTAACGACTTTGTCTCAATGACAGAAGTCCTGGGCAGAAGATACAGTCCAGAGCGTATGGCAGATGAGCGTTTTGGCTCACGACCTGATTTGCTGGTAGTTGATGGTGGTAAGCCTCAGTTGACCGCTGCCATCAATCAGCTTAATGAGCTGGGGCTGGATATTCCCGTCTGCGGCCTTGCTAAGTCTGATGAGGAAGTCTTTGTACCTTGGGACGACACGCCAATCGTGTTACCTACAGGTTCAGCTTCTCTGTATCTTATTAAGCAGGTTCGTGACGAGTCTCACCGTTTTGCGATTACCTTCCATCGTGAGCTTAGAGATAAGGCAATGACCGTCTCTATTCTGGACGAAATCCCTGGTGTAGGACCTAAACGCAAAAAAGACATCATGCGTCATTTTGGCTCTTTTAAGCGCTTAAAGGCTGCAAGTGTTGAGGATATCTCTCAGGTAAAAGGTGTTTCTGTGAACTTGGCAGAAACTATTTATGAAGAACTCAAAGCTTGGGAAGAATCTTCCATGACTGTACATGAGAAGCTAGATACAAGGGGAGGAACTCATGAGTAAAACAGCAGACGAGAAAATCTTGGCACTTGTGAATCCAGAATACATTAAGCGTATTCCGTTCTTTGTTCGTGGTCACGCAACAGGTAAGTCTTGTGAGTATATTGCTCGGGAGTATCCAGAGCTTTACACTGCATTTGAGGATGAACCTAGTACTCAACAAGTTGAAGAGATGGCAAAGATTATCAACGAGCTCTTTGAGCAAAGGATGAAGAAGCACAATCTCTAAAACCAAATCAAACAATTGAGTTATTTGTAATAAGAATGGCAGCTATGAAGTGTTGTTATGCCATTCTTATTTTTTTTCATTCAACGCTGAAATATAGCCATTGGCCGACAGATGTACTGCTAAAGCATACTCGCACGGAATATCATTAGAGCTACCTAGTCATTACTCTTATGTCAATTGCGACAAGCAGTTCTAATGAGGTGACAGCAGATGCAGCGTAGAAAAAGATTTATAAAAGGTCTGTCATTATTGGTAGCTTTTGTTATTTGTGGCTTACTGATTAACAACTGGTTTTTTAAGCTGAATACTATGAGACTGCCAGAGTTAAAAAAGCAGGCAGCTCAGTATGTTGTGCAACAATATGAGAATAAGAAAAATGGTCTTAAGTCTGATTTTGGATCCGCAGGAAATATTGACTTAGAGACTGCTACTATTTCTGGCCCATTTTTAGGAGTCAGTCAAGCTAACCAACTTATATTGAATGTAGATT
>CALGXY010000019.1:0-4732 GCA_937935155.1 uncultured Atopobium sp.
ATTTCCGAGGCTCAAACTGCTCGTGCAGGAGACGTTGCTTCAGGTTCGCTGCCCAAAAGACTCCGTGCTACCTTCTCCATTGTCGTAGCGCTTCTGGCCAGCTCGCTCAGGCATGCCAACAACCTTTCTAAGGCACTTGATGCTCGTCACTATGTAGCAGGGGCTTCTCGCACTCGTTGGCATCAGCCAACCTTTGGCGCTCGCGAGGCAATTGCCTTGGGCGTAACCGTTTGTTTTATCGCCATTATCTTTGTGCTGGCGTAAAACTGCTGGGGTAAAACTTTTAACTAAATAATCTGTATTTTTAACGCTCTGTTACAACCCATTTTTCTTTTCTCGACAACCGCCAATTTGTCCACCTAAGTAACGTACAATAAAGCCAGTAAAAGCGTTCAAGGCTTGCATTGAAAGGTGGCCCCATGGTCCTGCGCGTCTACGTCCAAAGAAAATCTGGTTTCGAGGGCGAGGCAAAAGCCCTGCTCAAAGAAGTGAAAGACCTTCTTGGTATTACCGAGTTACAACGCATTGACCTGCTTAACCGCTACGATGTTGAGGGAATTTCAGAGGAACTCTTTGAGTCCTGCATCCCCACCGTTTTTTCAGAGCCACAGTCCGATCTTGCCAGCCGTACCATGCCAGAGTTTTCTTCTGAAGGTGCGGCTGTTCATACGTTTGCTGTTGAGTTTTTGCCTGGCCAGTTTGACCAGCGCGCAGACTCTGCAGCTGAGTGTGTGCAGCTCATCAGCCAGGGAGAGCGTCCACTTGTGCGCTCCGCTCGCCTTTACGTGCTAACCGGAAACCTCACAGAGGCAGACGTTGCCGCCATCAAGAACTACCTCATCAACCCCGTTGAGGCTCGCGAGGCTTCCCTTGAGCTGCCCGAGACCCTCAAGATTTCCATTCCAGAGCCTGCTGATGTAGAGGTTCTTGAGGGCTTTAACGCCCTTGACCAGGACGGCCTCAAGGAGTTCATTGCTTCTCACGGCCTTGCTATGGACCTGGCTGACCTCACCTTCTGCCAGCAGTACTTCACCGATGAGCAGCGCGATCCCACCATCACCGAGATTCGTGTCATTGATACCTACTGGTCAGACCACTGCCGCCACACCACCTTTAACACCGGAATTACCGGCGTGCAGATTGATGATGACCTGTTAAAGGCCGCGTTTGAGAAGTATCTCTCCATGCGCAAAGAGCTTGGGCGAGAAGACCGCGCCGTCTCTCTTTGGGATATGGCAACTATTGGTGCAAAGTACCTTCGCGAGAAGGGCGTCCTCACCAATCTTGATGAGTCAGAAGAAATCAACGCCTGTACCGTAAAGGTCAAGGTAGACGTTGATGGCAAAGACGAAGACTGGCTCTTCCTCTTCAAGAACGAGACTCACAACCACCCAACCGAGATTGAGCCTTTTGGTGGCGCGGCTACCTGCATCGGTGGCGCTATCCGCGACCCTCTTTCTGGCCGCAGCTACGTCTACCAGGCAATGCGCGTCACAGGCGCTGCAGACCCAACCGTTCCTGTTTCTCAGACCCTTCCTGGAAAGCTTCCCCAGCGCACCATCGTTCGCACGGCAGCTGCAGGTTATTCCAGCTACGGCAATCAAATTGGCCTTGCTACGGGCCAAGTTTCTGAGCTCTACCACCCAGGCTACGTTGCAAAACGCATGGAGATTGGTGCTGTTGTAGGCGCCACTCCTCAAAGCCACGTCCGCCGCGAGCGTCCAGAAGATGGCGATATCATCGTCCTTCTCGGCGGCCGCACTGGTCGTGATGGCATTGGTGGCGCAACTGGTTCTTCCAAGGCCCACGACGCTGGCTCCATTGAGCGCGACGGAGCCGAGGTCCAGAAGGGCAACGCCCCTGTTGAGCGCAAGCTTCAGCGCCTCTTCCGCCGTGAAGACGCTTGCAAGCTCATTAAGCGCTGCAACGACTTTGGTGCAGGCGGTGTCTCTGTTGCTATTGGCGAGCTTGCCGACGGCCTTGACGTCAACCTGGATGCTGTTCCTAAGAAGTATGACGGTCTTGATGGCACTGAGCTGGCAATCTCCGAGTCTCAGGAGCGCATGGCCGTTGCGCTTGAGGCAAAAGACGTCGATCAGTTCTGCGCATACGCCCGCGAGGAAAACCTCGAAGCAACCATTGTGGCAACAGTCACCGAGGACCCTCGCCTGGTCATGCGCTGGCGCGGTCAGAAGATTGTCAACATTAGCCGTGCATTTCTCGCCTCAAACGGCGCACCTAAATCAATCACCGTGCGCCTGGCCAAGCCTCTTGCCTACCAGCGCATCTGGGCAGGCTCAACTCTTGGCGAGAAACTCCACTCGCTGGTACGCGATCTAAACGTTGCCTCTAACAAGGGCCTCTCCGAGCGTTTTGACTCCACTATTGGCGCAGGTACCGTCCTCATGCCATTCGGTGGCGCTCGCCAGCTGACCCCTGCCCTTTCTATGGTGGCTAAGCTTCCTGTTATGGGCCAGACCAACACGGTCTCGGGCATGGCCTGGGGCTTTAACCCCTACCTCATGGAGGCCGACCAGTTCCGCGGCGCCTACCTCTCTGTTGTTGAGTCCGTTTCCAAGCTGGTTGCTACCGGCTTTAAGTACCAGGACCTCTACCTCACCTTCCAGGAGTACTTCGAGAAGCTTGGTCAGAATCCTAACCGTTGGGGCAAGCCAGCAGCGGCCCTTCTTGGCGCGCTGATGGCCCAGGTAAACCTTGGTCTTGCCGCTGTTGGCGGCAAGGACTCCATGTCCGGTACCTTTGAGGACCTGGATGTTCCACCAACGCTGGTTTCGTTTGCTACCGGCCTTACCAAGGTAGACAAGATTGTCTCCAACGAGTTCAAGGGTGCAGGTCACAGGCTTATCTCCATTGTCCCGTCCTACGACGAGAGCGGCCTTCTCCCCGATAACGAGTCCCTGCTCACCGCATACAAGCTGGTCAGCACCCTGGTCCAGTCCAAGAGTGCGCTTGCCATCACCACACCAGGTTACGGCGGCGTGGCCGAGGCTCTCTTCAAGAGTTGCCTGGGCAACAAGCTGGGCGTTGAGCTGGTCCCAGAGATTTCTGCCGACGCGCTCTTCTCGCCAACCTACGGTGCCTTCATCGTTGAGCTGGCAGACGGCGTATCCGTTGACGACGTCGACGGCGTGTGCGTGGCTCCTCTGGGCGTCACCACGTCCGAGTACGCTTTCAGCGCGTGTGGCGAGAAGATCGACCTCTCCGAGCTTCAGGAAGCATGGGAGCGCCCACTTGAGGAGGTCTTCCCCTACCGCGGAGGCTCCGACGAGGCTGTGGAGAAAATCAGCTTCGACGGTGCATCCACACGACACTCCTATGCTGGTCCAGCCCTTATCTCACCTGCTCGCCCACGCGTCATCATCCCCGTATTCCCAGGTAACAACTGCGAGTACGACGTTGCGCGTGCTTTTGAGCGTGCGGGCGCCGATCCGACCACGCTGGTCATTAACAATCTGACACCTCAGGACATTGTTGAGTCCGCAAATGCGCTGGCAGAGTCCATCAAGAAAAGCCAGATTGTCATGATTCCAGGCGGTTTCTCTGGCGGAGACGAGCCAGACGGATCAGCTAAGTTTATCTGCGCCCTCTTCCGCGCACCTCAGGTTACCGAGGCTGTTCGCGAGCTTCTGCAGCAGCGTGATGGCCTTATGCTGGGCATCTGCAACGGCTTCCAGGCACTCATCAAGCTGGGCCTTGTTCCTTACGGCGATATCCGACCCATGGACGACACCTGCCCAACACTGACGTTCAACACCATCGGCCGCCACCAGAGCCAGCTTGTTCGTACCAGCGTTGCATCCACGATGTCGCCATGGCTCTCCAAGTGCACGCTTGGCGACATCCACACCATCGCAATCAGCCACGGAGAAGGTCGCTTTGTTGCTTCCGACGAGCTTCTTGAAACGCTGAAGGCTAACGGCCAGATCGCAACGCAGTACGTTGACGCAGCAGGTGTTCCGAGCATGGACTTCTCCGTTAATCCTAACGGCTCCGTCCTAGCTATCGAGGGTATTACCAGCCCCGATGGTCGCGTTTTGGGCAAGATGGGCCACACGGAGCGCTCCGGTGCAGGCCTCTACAAGAACATCCCTGAGCTCACCGTTGGTGACCAGTTCCAGCCTCTGATTGAGGGCGGCGTCGAGTACTTCAAGTAAGGCAGGCTCGCAGGTTGCAAGCGATTTCAACCCGGTATCCATTTCGTGTGGATACCGGGTTTCTTGTGCGGAAATGCTGGGAGTGGACGGGTTTCTCGCCAGGCGGGCGGTGTGAGCTGGGACGAGTTCGGGACGAACTTGGAGTGCGCCTGATGCGAGCCTGATTTTCTCGCCAAGTCTGAACGATTTGCCGGAAAAGTGCACCATATCTGAGCTATTTGCCGGTTTTTCTCACCTAGTCTGAGCTGTTTTATTCAGACATGACGTGTTTTTCAGGCTCAAAATAGGCTCGCAATCTAAAACCCAAGCAAGCACGGTTACGCGCGACAAAAAGAAACCCCAGCCGAAGCTGGGGTTGTCAATTCACTGGAGGCGAGACCCGGATTCGAACCGGGGATAAAGGCTTTGCAGGCCTCTGCCTTACCACTTGGCCATCTCGCCATATGAAAAAGGCCGAAACGAATCCGGCCGAAAAATCATGGAGCGGGCTACGGGGTTCGAACCCGCGACCTCAACCTTGGCAAGGTTGCGCTCTACCAACTGCGCTAAGCCCGCGA
>CALGXY010000020.1:0-2364 GCA_937935155.1 uncultured Atopobium sp.
GAAATATAAAAAATCTAACTATAGGTAAATTCCGCTTCTAGGGAACACACCTATGACAGATATTCTGCACAATTGTGGGCATATTACACACCTAATGAAGATAATCTGCACGTTTGAGGTATTTTCAGTGTAATGTATACGTCTTTTTGACAGATTATCTGTCATAGGTGTGTTCAGCCATCAACAAAACAGTGCAATCAACTAAGTAATGCTGCTAAAACCAAATTACGAGAAATTCTTGGACGTGTTCTGGGTAAACCAAAAACATAACTTCGCGCATCAAAGCTATGTTTAGATTGCCACGTGCTTGACCTACACGTTTGACCTGCACGTTGGCCGCGGCCGCGCACTCCGCACACGCGCCGCACGCTCGCGCGTCACGCTGCAAGCAGGCAATCTGCTCATTTTAGCTCGTTTAAAGAAAGGTCGCACATGTACCTAGAGAATATCAATGGACCGGAAGACGTAAAGAAGCTGAACGCAGAGGCCCGCGCGGTGCTTGCGCAGGAGATTCGCGACAACTTGCTGGTCATGGAGTCAAAGCACGGCGGCCACTTTGGTCCAAACTTTGGCATCGTCGAGGCAACTATCGCGCTTCATACCGTGTTCAATTCGCCCGTTGACCATATCGTTTACGATGTCTCGCACCAGACGTATCCCCACAAGATGCTCACCGGCCGCAAGCAGGCATACATGGATCCCGCGCTTTACGACTCGGTGTCTCCTTACACTGATCCCGCCGAGACCCCGCATGATCTCTTCAAGATTGGCCACACCTCCACGTCCATCAGCTTGGCGCTTGGCCTGGCAAAGGCTCGCGACATCATGGGCGGCAACGAAAACATCATCGCAGTTATCGGCGACGGATCCATGTCGGGCGGCGAGGCGCTTGAGGGCTTGAACGTTGCCGGTGAGCTGAACAGCAACTTTATCATCGTCTTCAACGACAATCAGATGTCCATCGCCGAGAACCACGGCGGCATGTACGACCAGTTTGCTGAGCTGCGTCGCACTAACGGAGCTGCCGAGAATAACCTCTTCAAATCGATGGGTCTGGACTACCTGTATGTCAACGACGGCAACGACATTGAGGCTCTTATCGCCGCATTTGAGCAGGTAAAAGACTCGACCCATCCGGTCGTGGTCCACATCAATACGCTCAAGGGAAAAGGTTACGCTCCCGCGGAGGCAAACAAGGAGAAGTGGCACTGGCACATGCCGTTTGACATCCAGACTGGTCAGAGCCCTGCATCCGGTTCTTCCGAGTCGTACGCCAGCATCTTTGCAGAGTATGCGCTCAAGCGCGCAAAGTCTGACCCAAAGTTCCTGGTGCTTATGTCGGCTGTTCCTGGTCTGCTTGGTCTTACGCAGGAACGTCGAGAAGAGCTGGGTAAGCACTACCTTGACGTGGGCATTGCTGAAGAAACTGCAGTTGCAATGGCTTCTGGCGCGGCTCACGCGGGCGCGCACGTGGTTTGGGGCTCAAGCGCAACCTTCATCCAGCGCACCTACGACCAGCTAACCCAGGACCTGGCGCTCAACCAGAATCCCGCGGTTATCGTGGGCTCCGGCTCCATTAAGGGCTTGATGGCCGCCACCCACCAGGGCCTCAGCAGCATTTCCATGATCGCAAACATCCCTAACATGGTGTACCTCGCGCCGTCCAACGCCGAGGAGTACATCGCCATGCTCGACTGGGCACTTGACCAGGACAAACACCCTGTCTACATCGCAATTCCTTCCGGTCCTGTGGTCCATGCCGAGGGCCCCGTCCGCACAAACTTCGACAACCTCAACACCTACGAGGTCACACGCCAGGGCTCTAAGGTTGCCGTTCTTGCCCTGGGCGATTTCTACGACCTTGGCGAGAAAACCGTTGAGGCTCTCAGCTCTACCTTGGGAATTGAAGCCACGCTGGTCAAACCATACTTTGCCTCTGTCATCGACCAGAATCTGCTCGACGACCTGGTAAAAGACCACGACGTCATCGTGACCATTGAGGACGGCATTATCGAGGGCGGCTGGGGACAAAATATAGCAAGCTACCTGGGAACCTCTTCTGCGCGCGTGCTGAACTACGGCGTCAAGAAGGCTTTCTACGACCGCGTCAACATCGCGGACCTTATGCGAGAAAGTCATCTGGATCCCGAGCTTATTGCCGCAGACGTCAAGCAGGCGTTGGACCTGTAAGCGCTGCGCCATCGCTCTGACGCGAGCAGTGTCTGTGCTCGCCATCACATCAAAACTGCAACAAAAAAGAGGGACCGCACCTGCGGTCCCTCTTCTGTATCAAGTGAATACGCTGTTGTGATGCGCCGTTACGATGCGCCATTGCGGCACGCCGTTGCGTCGCAACCTGCAGCT
>CALGXY010000021.1:0-12168 GCA_937935155.1 uncultured Atopobium sp.
TCAAAGGAAAAATTCATCGATACTACTTTGTGGCGAGGAAAAAGTAATATATCAACGCAATTGACACTATGATTCCAATTAGAGACAGTATTGATTTGTTCTTCTCGACGTATTTAGAAGATGGGCTACAAAAAAAGTATCAGGCAACTATAGATTTTCGGAGACAACCATGAGAATTGAACATATCGCATTGTATGTAAACGATATAGAGGGTGCCCAACAGTTTTTTGTGAAGTACTTTGGGGCAACATCTAACGACGGCTATCATAATCCTCAAACGGATTTTCGCTCATACTTCCTCTCCTTCGAAAAAGGCGCACGACTCGAAATCATGAATAAACCTAACATGTCGAATCTACCAAAAGAGATCAACCACACAGGATACGCTCATATTGCATTTAGTGTCGGAAGTAAAGAAAAAGTAGATACCCTCACTGCAGAGTTGAAAGCAGACGGCTATGAAGTCATCAGCGGACCAAGAACAACCGGAGATGGCTATTATGAAAGTTGCATTATTGCCCTTGAAGACAATCAAATTGAAATTACGGTTTAACTAAAAATTTGAATGGATAATATCGGATATGAAGAAAACAATTTGGGATTGGTATGCCCCGTTCTATCGCCAATCCATGCTTCCTGATAAAAAAGCATATCAATGGATGTACGATCGTATCTCACACGTTGTAAAAGACAAAACTGTTCTTGAAATTGCAACTGGACCAGGACTTATAGCAAAACATATTGCCTTTGTAGCAAAGAGCATTACTGCAACAGATTATTCTGCTGATATGATTAAAGAGGCTCAAAAGGATACATATCCAGAAAACCTCACCTTTGAAATTGCTGATGCTACTTGTCTCCCCTATGCAAATCAGTCTTTTGACGTTGTTGTTATTGCAAATGCGCTGCACATCATGGAACACTCGGACAAAGCCTTACAAGAGATAAGACGTGTCTTAAAAAATGGAGGCATGCTAATTGCTCCAAACTTTGTCAATCATACTGAAGTTAATACGTTCTGGAAATCTTTTCTAAAAATCGTCGGTGTTAGTTTTGAGCACCATTGGACAGAAGATACTTATCCTCAGTATCTTGAATCACAAGGATGGAAAATAGAATTTTCTAAAACTATTGTAGCTAGGCTCCCTCTATGTTATGTCGAATGCAGTCAAAAATAATATAGACCACTTATAAATAATGTATTCTTTTAATAAATTGTATCAATCAAATGCATGTTCTCTCAAAAGGATTCACCGTGGATGACAAGCTACAGATACAGCCCGGAACAGCACAAGAAACACTTATTATCCCACTTTATGCCCGAAAGAAATGTGGTGACAAGTTTCCTGAACTCTACGCAGACCCTGCAGCAACAGAAATTTGTAACAGATTAGATTATGATTTTTCAGAACTCAATAAGAAATATGACACAACGTTCTATGAATTTGGCGCACTTGAAGGTGCCATGCGACAGCTCGACATGATGTATGAAATAAACGATTACCTCAGAAACCATCCAAATGCCTCAATCGTATGTCTTGGGTGTGGACTCGATCTTGACAGCAGGAGATGTGGAAACCAACAAAACAAAATATTCAATGTGGACTTTCCAGATGTTATTGCCATGCGCGAAGAACTGGCAGGCACAAATCCAAGAGAAACCAACATTGTCTCCGACTTGACGGACCTCTCTTGGATGGATCAAGTTGATGCACGCAATGGCGCTGTTTTTTACGCAGCAGGCGTCTTTCACTATTTAAAAAAAGAAAACGTCAAAGCTATTGTCTTAAAAATGACTGAACTTTTTCCTGGATGTAGACTCGTCTTTGATACGGTTGGAACTTTAGGCTACAAACTCATGATGAGAGTCATCCTAAAAAAGCATGGAATGAATAATTTTGGCAATCTGTTTTACACCAATAATTCAGTAAAAGATCTCTCCTCCTGGTCAGATAAGATTTCCGTTTCATCCAAAGGATACATGCTGGGTTATTACGATATGAAATTACCAAGTATCAAAGGTATTCATCGTCTTCTGGCAAACATCGGAGACAATATAATGCACATGCAGATTGTTAAGATAGAATTGCTGTATTAAAAGTACTAAAAAGCTTAACAGGCTCAGGGAGTTACATGAATATTGCCCTTATAAAACCAAGCGAGAAAACCAAAGCACAGCTCTTTGACATGCTTGAAGAATGGACACAAGACATCGAGGCAAACCATACAAACTCTTCTCCACGAAGAATATTTCTGTATGACTATCATAATTTCGAACAGTATCTAGGTTTCTTAGAAACCAAAGAAAAAACCTCAGACGGAAGAGTTCCTAGTACGACCCTCTTTTGTTTTGACTTTGACAGAAATATCTTTGTTGGCGCAGTTGATATCCGTCATTATCTTAATGATGGTCTTCTTTTAAGTGGTGGACACATTGGAGATGGTATCCGTCCAAGTGAGAGAAGAAAAGGATATGCAACGGCAATGATTGCTCTTGCGCTCAAAGAATGCAAAAAATTAGGAATTGACCGTGTTTTAATGTGTTGCCGTAAAGATAATATTGGCTCGGCAAAGTCCATTATTAATAACGGTGGGATCTTAGAAAATGAAGTCTTTGATGAGGATGGTATTCTCACCCAAAGATATTGGATTACTCTTTAGAGGTTCTTCTCACTTGTCTACAAGGCTTGATATACATTGAAATGGATTTATTTATATATTCATATTCCCATATGAAACAAAGGAGAGCCTAATGATTCAAGATGAGCTCTTTGCACTTCAAGATACAGAATATGCCTCTTTTCAAAGTAAACTCATGCCCACTGTTCCAAAAGAATCAATTATTGGCGTGCGCGTTCCTCAACTCAGAAAGCTTGCAAAAAAACTTGGAAAAAGCAAAGAAGCTCAAGAGTTTCTTCTCGCCCTCCCGCATGACTACTACGACGAAAACATGCTGCATAGCCTACTTGTTTCCGAGATTAAAGACTTTGACGACTGTATCTTAGCGATTGATGCATTTCTTCCTTATGTCGATAACTGGGCCGTGTGTGACATCTTGTCGCCGCGGGTTTTCAAAAAGAATCGCACACGCCTTTTAACTGAAATTTCGAGCTGGGCATCTTCGAGTCATGTATATACCTGTCGCTTTGGTATAGAGATGCTTATGACCCATTTTCTTGATGAAGATTTTGACTCAAAATACCTTGAGATTCCTGCGCAAATTCACTCAGACGAATACTACGTTAACATGATGATTGCTTGGTTCTTTGCAACGGCTCTAGCCAAACAGTGGGATTCTACACTACCCTATCTTGAAACCAAAAAGCTGGACACGTGGGTATTTAATAAAACGATTCAAAAAGCATGCGAAAGTTATCGAATTACCAAAGAACAAAAAACTTATCTTAGAAGTTTGAAATAGTACTTTGAAAATAGCTGATATGGCTTTTTAGTAGGCTATCTAAATATTTAGGGGATCGAATAGCTCGATCCCCTATCAAATATCTATCAAATATGAAATAAGAATTTATCCTTCAACAGGCTGTCCAAGATATGACGCTACAGAAGTTGCGGCAATGGCACCGTCTGCAGCTGCGGTAATAATCTGTCGTAATGGCTTCTTATTAAGGTCCCCTGCAGTAAAGAGACCAGGTGTTTTGGTAGCCATACGCTCATCAGCAAGGACATACCCCTGCTCGTCAAGGTCTACGAGGTCGGTTAGAAGCTCGGTTGAAGGCACGCGACCTACCAAGACAAAGACGCCAAAGCTGCCCTCATCAAAGGTCTCTGTGTGCTCTTCTCCCGTCTGGTTATCGCGGAAGGTGACGGAAGTTAGCAAATCGTTACCATCAACTGCAGTGATGCTGGTCAGATAACGAATCTCTGTCTTAGGATTCTCCTCAAACTGCTTAATTGCAGTAGCGTTAGCTCTTAGGTGATCCTTGCGGACGATAAGAGTAACTTTGTCAGCAAAACGAGCCAGGAACTGAGACTCCTCTACAGCGGTGTTGCCGCCGCCGATAACAAATACCTGCTTACCGCGATAGAACATACCGTCGCAGGTAGCGCAGTAAGAAACACCCTTGCCTGTAAACTTCTCTTCGTTGGTAAAGCCAGCGTGGCGAGGATTGGCGCCACCAGAAACAATGACGGCCTTAGCGTGATACGTTCCCTCAGATGTCTCCAGCACAAAGAGGTTAGTCTCTGGATCCTTAACAATAGAAAGGACATTGGCCATGACGATCTCTGCGCCCAGATCTGTAGCCTGCTTCTGAAGAGTATCGGTGATAGTGAAGCCATCAGTGTTTGGCATACCAGGGTAATTCTCAACCTCAGTAGTGGTGATGACCTGGCCACCTACCGCCTGTTTCTCTAAAACAACAGTATCGAGAAGAGCACGCTTTGCATAAATTGCTGCTGAAAGTCCTGCGGGACCACCACCAACAATCACAAGGTCTTTAGTAATAACGTCTGCCATGATTGGCTCCAATCGTATAAATCGTAACTGGCTTTGTTATACCCTACAGGTGACAATCATTATCAGTTATCTCTAAAAATTAGATTGTACACAATCTATTCACAAATAAAAAAGAAGCGCGCCAAGACCCCCATCTTGAACGCGCTCCCCTAATACTAAAAACTAGTTAGCAATGATGAAGTAAGCAACAAATGCAAGAGTTGCAACCCACATCAGAGGCTTAACCTTCTTAACGTTACCTGTTACAAGAGCAACAACAACGTAGAAAATGAAGCCAAAGCCAATGCCATCAGAGATTGAGTAAGTCATTGGAATACCAGCGATAACCATGAATGCTGGGAAGCCCTCAAGAAGATCGTTCCAATCAATCTCGGTGACCTCTGACATCATCAGGAAGCCAACAAGGACCAGTGCGCCACAAGTTGCTGCAGAGCTGACGATAGAAATGAGAGGTGCAATAAATGCTGCTGCAATAAAGAGCAGACCGGTGAAAATAGAAGAAAGACCAGTACGACCGCCGTCAGCAGCGCCGGATGCGGACTCGATGAATGTGGTAATGGAAGAAGCACCAAAGAAACCACCTGCAGCTGCAGCAGCAGAGTCAACAATGAGGATCTGCTTGATGTCCTTGACGTTGCCGTCCTCAGTGAGGAAGTCTCCCTGCTTAGCAATAGCCATAGCAGAACCCATGGTGTCAAAGAAGTCAGACATCATCAAAGAGAATGCAAAGACGAGAAGAACTGGCGTTGTCAGAGCCTTAACAATACCCATAACACCAGCACTATCGGTCAAGAATGGTGCACCAAAGGTGGAGAAATCAAGACCAGAAACAATGCCTGTAGGGCTTGCGGTAACACCAAGTGGAATACCAGCAAGTACGGCAAGGATGATGCCGATAAGCAGGGAGCCCTTAACACGAGCAGAGTAAAGAACAACTGTTGCAACAATGGAAATTACACCAACGATAAAGGTTGGAGAGAAAATATCACCAAGAGCAACAAGGGTGGATTCATTAGCAACGATAATTCCGCTGTTCTTGAGACCAATCATGGCAATAAAAAGACCTAGGCCAACAGAGATTGCGTGGCGTAGGTTTACAGGAATTGCATCCATAATTGCTTCACGAAGGCCGCAGAGAACTAAAAGAAGAATAGCAATTCCTTCAATGAAGATAACTGCCATTGATGCGTGCCAATCTCCACCAGTAATTGGAGTAAGAGAGAAGGCTACAACAGCGTTTACACCCATACCAGATGCGCAAGCAAGTGGACGGTTAGAGAACAGACCCATCAAAATGGTCATGATGCCGCCACCAAGACAGGTAGCAGTAATAGCTGCCGAAACTGGAACTCCTGCAGCAGCAAGAAGAGCTGGGTTTACTGCAATAATGTATGCCATTGCGAGGAATGTAGTAATTCCAGCCCTAAACTCTTGAGCGGGATTACTGCCACGCTCAGCTACCTTAAAGAACTTCTCCATTAAGCTCTTCCTTCCTAAAGAGGCTTTTCCTTTATGCAAGCGCTGAAGCGCTTATCACCAAAATAAAAAATTATTGAACGCCGCTTGAACCAAAACCGCCTGTACCGCGATCAGTCTGATCAAGCTCATCAACTTCAACAAGCTGTACAACAGGGACCTGTTGAATCACAAGCTGCGCAATACGCTCACCGCGCTCAATATGAATAGTTTCTTTGCTATCAAGGTTAATGGCACAAACCTTAAGCTCACCGCGATAATGAGCATCAATAAGGCCTGGAGTATTTGCCATAGAAAGGCCCTTTTTAAGGGCAAGACCGCTTCTAGGCTGAACAAATCCTGCGTATCCATCAGGGATTGCAATAGCTAAACCAGTGGAAATAAGTTTGCGCTCAAAAGGAGCAAGATCAACATCTTCAGCACTTCTAAGATCTAATCCAGCATCTCCGGTATAAGCGTACGAAGGAAGTTCTACCGTAGGATCAAGGCGTTTAATAGGTAGCTGGATGTCAAAATTGCTCATTAATTCAGGCTCCTTAATTCTGCGCTAAATTCATCAACATCTTTAAAGTCTCTATAGACAGAAGCAAACCTAATGTATGCAACTTTATCGAGCATAACTAGGTTTTTAAGCACAATGCTTCCAAGATCTTCAGATTTAATCTCGTATTGACCCTTATCTCTAATCTGAGACTCAATACCATCAATAAAATGATCAAGAGAAGCAACAGAGATATCTCTCTTTACTGTTGCAGCAACAAGACCTCTCATAAGCTTCTGTCTATCAAAAGGCTCCTTGTGACCGTCTTTCTTAACAACGGTGATAGGAATCTCTTCTAAGCGCTCATAGGTTGTAAAACGAAACTTACAGGACATGCACTCGCGACGCCTTCTAATGGCATCGTTATTCTCGGATGAGCGAGAATCAATAACCTTTGACTCTTCGTGACCGCATTTTGGACAACGCATGGAATCCCCTTTTTTCGTATAAAAGGAAGATACCATTTTACGCAGGTATTAAGTGTTATCAACACAGAATTCCGAGAGAAATTTACATAAATATTTACTATTTAGATACAGAAGGAATCTCTAGAGTTTGTCCAGTTCTTAAAAGAGAAGAATCAATATTATTTTTTTCTCTAATCCAGCTTACTTGTTGTTCTGTAGAGACACCCTCAATAGGATTGCTCTCTGCAATTGACCACAGCGTGTCATTGCTATGAACGGTAATTGTTTGTGAAGCGCTATCCATTACAGATGTAGCAAATGAATTGAGAACGGTTGTGCGAAGAAAAGAAACCGCAAACATCAAAACAAAGGATGCAGTAATAATAAGTCCAGCAACAAAAGCTTCTTTATTTGTTAGTGTCTTGACGTAAGAAACTTCCTCACGCTGAGGTGCAACAGATTCTTTCTTTGCTCCGCCCTCAATTACCTTAAATGCAGGCTTATAAGAAGCAAGAGCTGAAGTTCCGCTAACCTGATACATCTTTGACTGATACATACGCCTCATATCATTTCCTTCCGTAATAGTTTTTACGGAACTAGTTATATCTAATACACCGGACAAAAAGTCATGTCCGAACGTTTGTACTAATAATATTTAGTACGTTTGTTCGTGTCAAGAAAAAATAGAACATTCGTTTGATTATTTTTTAGAACACGTGTATTATTATTAAAAAGAAAAAGGAGGCTCATATGCCAAAGGGCAAACTCAGCAAGCGTCAGGCAGCAATTTATGAATACATCTGTTCTTACACAGATCAACATGGCTATCCCCCTTCAGTAAGAGAGATTGGCGCTGCTGTTAATCTTGCGTCTCCTTCAACTGTCCACATGCATTTAAAAGTTCTTGAGCAGTTCGGACTTATTGATAGAGACCCAAAAAAACCTCGTACTATGAAGATTGTTCCACAGGCTTCTAACACTTCTGATACAGCAAAGCTTGCCCCCGTTACTCAAGACATAGCTAATAATGTGATTAGCCTTCCTCTTGTAGGACGTGTTGCTGCTGGTACTCCTATTCTTGCTGAGCAAAACGTAGAAGAATCTCTATCTCTTCCAACTAGCATTGTTGGGGATTCAAGTTCTTTCATTCTTCGTGTTCGCGGAGAATCAATGATCAATGCTGGTATTTTTGACGGCGATTATATTGTTGTAAAAGAGCAGCAAGATGCCCATGATGGAGAAATTGTTGTTGCTCTTATTGATGATTCTGCAACAGTTAAAACGTTCTACAGAGAAAACGATCGCATTCGTCTTCAACCAGAAAATGACTTTATGGAGCCAATCTACGTACAAAATCCTGTCATTTTAGGTAGGGTTACTGCACTTATTAGATCAATCTCTTAGTCATATTATGGGTGCTGAGTTAAGACAAACCAAAGGGAGAATAACGTTTTTTGACACTATACGAGGTATCTCGGTAGTTTCAATGATTCTGTTTCACTTTACCTATGATTTGTTCTTTATTTCGCACGTTAAGCTTACGTGGTTTACACCTCTGCTTATGCAAATCTGGATACCATCAATCTCATATCCTTTTATTTTTATTGCTGGTTGTATGTGCGCCTTCTCTAAAGATTCTTTTAAGCGTACAGGAGTTTATGGCCTTGTAGCCTTAGCAATATTTGCAGCAACTACCTTTGCAAAAGTTGATACTCCCATTACGTTTGGAATCTTCTTTTGTATGGCCTCATGTACCCTCGTAGAAGCTCTTATTTCACGTTTCGCTATTCCGCCCAAAGGGTATGCAGCGGCAATTCTTTTTCTTTTGTTATTTGTTATCTGCATTCCAATTTCTGCTGGTCACATTGGTATAGGTAACATAGTTTTCTCGTTACCTAAAGAGTTGTATCAAACACCGTATTTAGCCTGGGCGGGATTTCCTTCTCCAACTTTTTCATCTGGAGATTACTATCCATTGCTCCCCTATTTATTCTTGTATGTAAGTGGAGCTGCGTTTAACAGACAGTTCAAGGCAGAAGGCTATCCTAACTGGATGAAAACATTTTCCCTTCCCCTTATAACAGAAATGGGAAAACATTCGCTTATCGTTTATATTTTGCACCAACCAATATTGCTGCTCATTGCCTTATTCGTCAGTCAGAATATCGTCTTCTGACACCACGTACGGCTCTAAAAGTGCCTGCATATACGTATCGGCTTTAACTGACAGTAAAAGACCTTCAGCAACATATTGCTCGTGCAAAAGCTGACATCTCTCATGAACAGACCTAACAAGAGCGCCTTTGTTAAACGGAATAAGTGCACTAATCACCTTGTCGCCAGCGCTGGCTATTTCTTGAATCTTGTGGAGAAGGCCGTTAATGCCCATACCTTCCTGAGCAGAAATAAATACAGCTTCTGGATAGAGCGCTCTGAGCATTTGAAGCTCTTGCTCATCAAGTAGGTCTACCTTGTTTAATACAAGAATCTGATCGTTTTTATCGGCCTCGATGTCTTTCAAAATACTACGAACAACTGCTATTTCTTTAGAAAGATTCTTATCAGTTGCATCTGCAACTAACAGAAGAAGATCTGCTTCTTGAGCCTCTACCAGTGTAGATTTAAAAGACTCGATCAGATTAGTTGGGAGCTTTTGAATAAATCCAACAGTATCCGTAAGAACAATCTTTCTGCCTTCATCAAGAGAAAGCGCTCTGGTAGTTGGATCAAGAGTTGCAAAGAGTTCGTCTTTTGCATATACATCCGCGCCTGTGAGTTGATTCAAAAGCGTTGATTTACCAGCATTGGTATATCCAACAAGTGAGACACTAAACGTTCCAGAATTCCACCTGGACTTAGACTGAACTTCTCGCCTTTGGCTGAGCTGCTTGAGCTCATTTTTTAAGGTTGAAATGCGCTTTCTAATAAGACGACGGTCAACCTCAAGCTGGCTCTCGCCTTGGCCAAATCGGCTACCAATGCCGCCACGAGTTTGCTCGCCTACCAAGTGACTCCACATGCCGCGAAGCCTTGGAAGTACGTACTGAAGCTGTGCAAGTTGAACCTGAAGTCGTCCTTCCTTGGTTCGCGCGTGAATACCAAAAATATCAAGAATGAGCGCTGTACGGTCAATGACTTTAACCGGCTCGCCAAGTAATTTTTCTAGATTGGATTGCTGAGAAGGCGTGAGCTCATCATCAAAGATGACGACGTCAGTATTGGTGTTTCTTACCAGAGAAACAAGTTCCTCAGTTTTACCTTTGCCAATGAAAGTCTTAGGGATAGGTGCATCAAGTTTTTGCGTAAGACGCATAAAGACTTCAGCGCCGTCAGTTTGCGTCAGACGCTCAAGCTCGTCCATTGATTCTTCAAGCGACCAATCGCTTTTACCGCAATCAACGCCTACAAGAATTGCTCGTTCAACTTTAGGAGCTGTAGAAAATGGAACAAAACGACCCATAAACTCCCCATCTAAGACAAGGTAAATACGTTAGTTTTTGATGCGTCCTACTAGCATTGTACGTCAGCATGCTGCGCAAGAATCAGCTCGAGCGCATCCTTGGCTGTAAGTTGGTCCATATCAAGCCACCTGACTCGACCATCGCGTTTAAGCCAAGAAATCTGTCGTTTTGCATACTGTCTGGTGTGCTGCTTAATAAGCTCACGTGTTTGCTCAAGCGACTGCTCACCGGCAAAATACGCAAAGAACTCTTTGTAGCCAATAGCCTGACCAGCCGTACAATTCTCAGAAAAGCCTACTTCAATAAGTGCTTGAACCTCTTCAACAAGTCCCTGCTCAAACATAAGATCTACGCGCTTGTTAATTCGCTCATACAGACGCTGACGATCCATTGTTAGGCCCCATATCTGGGCGTCAAAGTACGGTGTATGAGCCTTTAGGCCCTCATGATGAGTTGCATACGACTTGCCTTCTTCCAAGAGCTCTAAAGCCCTTACAACGCGTCGCACGTTATTTGGATGAATAAGCTCTGCACTTGCTGCATCTTTTGTGGCGAGAACCTCGTGTAAGCCCTCAGGTCCTAGCTCTTCTGCAAGCTTTTCATAACGATTTCGTACAGGAGACTCAGTTGATCCAGAAGGAAACTCCATCTGGTCAATAATCGAATCAAGATAGAGACCTGTGCCACCACAAAAGACAGGTGTTTTACCAGCATCAATGAGCTTATGAGCTTCTGTACGGGCTGCCGTCTGAAACATCTGAACAGAATATTCTTCCGAAATGTTGGCACAATCTACCATCAATAGAGGAACTTCTCGCTCCTCAAAAGGAGTTTTAGCAGTGCCAATATCCATGCCACGATAGACCTGCATTGCGTCAACAGAAATGACAGAGGTCTCAAGCTTCTTGGCAACGAGCTCGGACAATGAGCTTTTACCCGAAGCCGTGGGACCTACAATGCAGATTACCGAGCCGTGAGAGCTCATCGTGGATCAGACTCCATAGTTCCACGCAGATACCAGGTACGAGCCTCATCGATATGAACATCAACAATCTTGCCAATAAGGTCTTCTGGTGTATAACCCTCTGGCAAATTGAAGTGAACCGTTTGGTTCTTCTCGCTATGTCCCACCATGACAGTATCGTCACGCTTGGAAGTTCCCTCAACAAGTACTGCCTGCGTAGTATTCAGATCTACCTGGTTAGCGTCATGCGCCTGCTGAGCCACAAGCTCGGCAAGTCTGTCAAAGCGCTCCTGAATGACCTCGTGAGGCGTATTGTCCTCGTATTTTGCTGCAGGAGTTCCTGGACGCTTAGAGTAAATAAATGTGTACGCAGAAGAGTATCCAGCCTCTTTAACCAAAGAAAGCGTATCTTCAAAGTCTTCCTCGGTCTCTCCGGGGAAGCCAACGATAATGTCAGTTGAAAGCGCCAATCCTGGAATAGCTGCACGCAGGCGAGAAACCACGTCCAAGTACTCTTCTCGTGTATAACTGCGGTTCATCTTTTTGAGAACGCGCGTAGATCCGCTTTGAACTGCCAGATGAAGATGAGGCATGACGGCTGGCGTTTCCTTCATGGCCGCAATAGTCTCATCGGTTAGATCCTTTGGATTTGAAGAAGTAAAACGGATTCGCTCAACGCCCGTCTGACCCACAGCACGCAAAAGCTCTGCAAAACGAGGCTTACCGTAGAGGTCGCGACCATATGAGTTAACGTTTTGTCCAAGAAGGGTAATCTCACGAACGCCATCTGCGACAAGACGCTCGCACTCACCAATAACAGCCTCAAAGGTGCGACTGCGCTC
>CALGXY010000022.1:0-10432 GCA_937935155.1 uncultured Atopobium sp.
GACGTTTACGTCGCCAGACTCGTCAGACAAGTCATAGCTGCCGAGCTCCGCAAGATCGTTCCGTACGCCAGTTGCGGGTCGCCGCATGCCTACCCGCACGTCCGCAAGACCGCGAGAAACCCAAAGGATTTGTAATGCAAATGCCTTCTGCAAAACCAGAACATCCAACAGGCAATGTGTACCTGGACTTTGCTGCAGCTACACCTATGGACCCACGTGTAGTTGATGCAATGATTCCGTACTTCACGGAGAAGTTCTATAACCCATCGGCTCCGTATGCGCTGTCTCGCCAGGTTCGTGACGAGGTAGAGCGTGCACGTGCTGTGTTGGCGCACGCTATCGGCGCTCGTCCAGGAAACGTGGTTCTCACGGCAGGCGCCACAGAGGCAAACAACTTGGCGTTTGCAACTGTTTCGGAAGACGCGCACGTTATCGTTGACGCCATTGAGCACGAGAGTGTTCTCGCGTGTGCAGGGATTTTCTCGCACAAGACACTACGCGTAGAAGCAGACGGTCGTGTGAATCCAGAGCGCGTTGCAAAAGCGCTCAAGCCAGAGACCGAGCTGGTTTCCATTGAACTTGCAAACGGTGAGATAGGCACCATCCAGCCTATCCGAGAGATTTCTCAGGTACTTGCCAAGGAGCGCTCACGCAGGCTTGCAGCGGGGGAGACTCGTCCGCTGCACTTGCACGTAGACGCTTCTCAGGCAGCGGCGTACTTGAGCGTGAACGTGTCATCGCTGGGTGTAGATATGTTGACGCTTTCTGCAGCAAAGCTTTCTGGCCCCAAGCAGGTAGGTCTTCTGTGGGCTTCCGACGATGTGCGCTTAAGGCCGTTGGTACTCGGCGGCGGACAAGAGGGCGGCGTTCGTTCAGGTACAGAGAACGTCGCTGGTGTCATTGGCTTTGCGTGTGCTTTAGCGCTTGCAGATGAGACTCGCACTGACGAGGCAAAGTGGGTTTCTCGCCTTAGAGATCAGCTGCAGACGCTGCTTTACGCGGAGTTTCCGCAGATGATTGTCTCGGGACCAAAGAACGCCAAGCTGAGGCTTCCTAATTTGCTGCACGTTTCTTTCCCGGGACTTGAAGCTCGCCGTCTGGTCATTCTGCTGGAGCGCCTGGGCGTGTCGGTGGGAACAGGCTCTGCCTGCGCCGCATCAAAGATGCAAATATCTCACGTGCTTGAGGCAATTGGCGCACCGCGAGAAGTAGCTGCGGGAAGCCTCAGGTTAACGCTTGGAAGAACTACCACAGAAGACGACATCTTGTACGCAGCTTGGGCAATTGCCGAGGCCGTTAAGCAAGAATCTGCTCGCGTAGGAGTGACATGGGAGAACTAGTTTACCTTGGCATGAGTGGTGGCGTTGATTCGGCGCTGTCTGCGGCCTTGCTTCTTGAGTCGGGCTACAACGTCAAGGCTATCTATATGCGTAACTGGTCAAAGGACTTGCCAGGCTTTAAGTGTCCCTGGGCAAATGACCTGGCTGATGCCGAGCGCGTCTGCGTAACGCTGGGCATTGATTTGGACGTGTGGGACTGTGAGGCCGAGTATAAGGCCACTGTTGTGGATTATCTGCTTGATGCCTACGAGCACGGTCGCACGCCCAATCCAGACGTTATGTGCAACCAGACGGTAAAGTTTGGCACCTTTGCAAAACGCGCTTTTGCTGAGGGCGCCGATTTTGTTGCAACAGGTCACTACGCTCAGAATGTCCCTGGCACCAAAAAACTCTTGCGTGCTGCAGACGCTCACAAAGATCAGACCTACTTCCTATGGCGTGTACCAGGTCATTTGTTTGAACGCACGCTTTTTCCTATTGGACACATTGCCACCAAGGCAGAGGTTCGCGCTATGTGCGCAGAGCGAGGTTTGGGCATAGAAACTAAGCCAGACTCCGACGGCATTTGTTTTATTGGCCCCGTTGGCTTGCGCACGTTTTTGCTGGACACTTTTCAGAAAAAGCAGGGCGACGTCATTGAGTGGGAGACAGGTAAGGTTCTTGGCACCCATGACGGAGCATTCCTCTTTACCGTTGGCCAAAGAAAAGGCCTGAACATCGGTGGAGGCCCTGCTCGCTATGTAGTAGCAACCGACACGCTTAAGAATGTGGTCTACGTAACCTCTGACCTCAACTGTCCTGCGCTCTGGACTCGTCGCATGGAGCTCTCGGACATGCACTGGATTTCTGGAGAACCTGCAGCTAACGGTAGGTATGTGGTCAGAACTCGTCACACAGGTGCGCTGGTTCCCGCAACGTTTACGCTCACAGATAATCAATGTGGATTTATTGAATTTGACCAGCCCGTAAAAACTGTTGCAGCAGGTCAATCGGCGGTTTTGTACGATGGCCAGGAAGTTTGCGGCGGTGGCATTATTGAGGCCGACAAGAGTATACTTGAGCGGTTCATGTAAAATGAAAGCAGGTAGTTGGCGAGAAACCCATTGAGGTTGCATCGCCTATCTGCACAGAGTGTTGTTTCTGTACACGTATTGTGATCCAGAGTCCAAGGAGGTGCCCATGGATCGCCCAGATGGCGCGTCTGAAACCGAGCACCCCTCATCTACACCGCAGGTAACGGTGAAGATTGGATCTACAACCGTTAAGGGTGTTTCAACCAAAAAGCCTAAGATTAGTGTTGCTCCAACTTCTTCATCTGAGCAGGTAGAAGAGGCAAAAGAGAGCTTTGGTCAAGTTAGAAAGAGCATTCTCTTCCTCTTTGCGGTCGTAATACTATACGCACTCTATATCGTCTTCTCTGGTCAGTTTGATGAGTTTGTTGTTGCTCTGGCAGATGTAGATACAGGCTGGCTCATTGCTGGCGCTCTTTGCTACTTTGTCTACTATTTCCTGGGTATTCTCGCTTATGTGATTTCGGTTATTACAGACCCCGAGAGCCCCGTTGGTGTCCGTGACTTGATGAGCGTTGAGGCGTCGGGCATCTTCTTCATGAACCTTACGCCAAACGGCGCAGGTGCTGCTCCCGCTCAGATTTACCGTCTGACTCGTGCAGGTATTTCTGTCGGCCAAGCTGGAGCCTTGCAGTTTACTCGCTTTGTTATGTACGAGGCGGGCGAGGGTATCTTTGCAGCTCTTATGCTTATCTTTAGGGCCAATTATTTCTACGAGCAATTTGGTGATGTAACGGTCATTGGCGTTATTTTGTTTGGCGCAAAGATTGTGATGGTCGCAGTAATCTTGGCCATTTGCCTGCTTCCTAAAATGGTAAAGACAGTGGGTAACTGGGGCTTAAGATTGCTTTCTAGGCTGCGTATTGTAAAACGCTACGACCACTGGCATGGCATCATTAACACGCAGGTAGATGAGTTCTCTAACGGCTTTAAGACTGCCGCAAAGAACATCCCAGAGATGTGCGTTGTTCTGCTGGTTACCTTGGTCCAGCTTGGCTGCCTCTATGCACTTCCATACTTTGTTCTGCGTGCGCTCGGCCAACCCGCAGACCTTCTGACCTGCCTTGCATCTGGTTCAATGCTTGAGCTCTTGACCTCGGCCATTCCACTTCCTGGTGGCACTGGTGGCGCTGAGGGTGGCTTTGCCTTCCTGTTTGGCCATATGTTTGGCGAGGAAATTGCTGCAGGTTTTGTACTTTGGCGCGCTATTGAGTATCTGCTTCCAACTCTGGCAGCAAGCATGCTTTTGGGTCTCAGATCTCATGATCACGAGCCTATCTACCACAAGTGGAATCGTTTCCGTCAGCGTTTCTCTGCCTTTGTAAATGGCGAGAAACCCGCTGTTGCTTCTACATCGCCTCGTCCAGATTCTTCTGGCATTCAAATTAAGGTTAAGCGTAAGAAGTAGGGAAGAAATAGGGAAGAAGAGCCAGACTGTGGCTTGATACGTATCTTTGCTCTATTGGACCGCTGCGTGTGCAGTACTTGTAAAAGAAAGCATCCTTATGCGTAAACCACCAAATCCTATTTTGATTATTCTGGCACCTATTCTCATTGCCGTTGCCGTTGGTCTTGTCTATGATCTGCAGAATTTCTTACAGGACATTCCGGAAGTACGTGACAATCCAATGCTTTTAGCAGGCGTGGCTGTGTTTATACCAATGCTTGTGGCTTTGGTTAAGGACACGTTTGACGCACACGGTCTCTAGGCGAAGGTTATTTTTGTTGAGTTGGCTTTGAGAAAAAGAACAGGTATATTCCAAAGCCAAGTTTAATTGCTGCATCAATATAGGCAATTATTGTCAGTGGAATATCTGGGAAAATATATCCTGCAGCAATATTGACGGCGCAGAGTATGGCCAGATAAATCATCGATTTTCCGTGTACAAAGTAATAGAGGAAAAAGTGCAGTGCCGTGGCCATTAACGCGCCCAACCAAATAAGTCTCCAGTTTTCAGTTGCAAAAAATGGTCCACCTAATAAAAACATCAAAATGAATAAGAAAATTACAGCGTACAAAGACATTTTGTTTTGGAACTTACTTGAAGGACCATCAGAAAACTTATTGAGAACTTTCTTATTTGTATTTATAGATAAGAAGGCAGCAACATATCCAAAGCTAAATACGGACATATTGATAATCTGCTTTCCGCCTATTACGGTAGCTGCAAAAATGATGAGAGCTACCACAATTAACCAGAGACCGCATGATTTCTTATAATTAAAGCTTAGCTTCTCGTCTTTGTTATATTCCAGAAAGTTCATAAGTTTCTCCCTCAATCGAACGACTTGCCATAATACTTCTGACCGTATGCTTTTACAATTCAGTTGCCTATCTTTTAACAATTAAGATGAAGAAGACATACAGGTTTAAAAGGCGGTCATTCATTTGATGGCCCGCGGTATTTAAATAGCCATCAATGTTACGACGAACCGATCTTTTGCAAATTTCTAAAAAAGTTGAGTTTGACGGTTGCAAGAGGGGCGGGTTTCTCGTAATATATCCCTTGCTGCATCCCCAGCAGCAAACATATTCGGGCGTTTAGCTCAGGGGGACGAGCGCTTCCCTGACACGGAAGAGGTCATAAGTTCAAATCTTATAACGCCCACCAACTGTTCACAGGTCAGAGTAATCTGGCCTGTTTCTTTTTGTGAATATAAATAGTAATCATTATTGTTATTGACAAAAGAGTTAAAGAGAGTAAACTCCTAAGTAGCACGTTTTATAAGTTGTTTTACTTACAGAAAGGAACTGACTATGTCTCTTATTGGTAAGCAAATTGGTGATTTTAAGGTAAACGCATTCCACAACGGTGACATCACTGAGGTAAGCAAGGAGTCTACACTGGGCAAGTGGAGCCTGTTCTTCTTCTACCCAGCAGACTTCACCTTTGTCTGCCCAACTGAGCTTGAGGATCTTGCAAACAACTATGACAAGTTCCAGGCTGCTGGCGCAGAGGTCTACTCTGTTTCTTGCGACACTGAGTTTGTCCACAAGGCATGGCACGAGGAGTCCGAGCGTATCTCTAAGGTAACCTACCCAATGCTCGCTGACCCAGCTCACGTTCTTGCAAGGAACTTTGAGGTCCTTATTGAGGATGCTGGCCTTGCTGAGCGCGGTGCTTTCATCGTTGACCCTGAGGGTGTCATCCAGGTTGAGCTTGTCACCGCTGGTGGCATTGGCCGTAACGCTGAGGAGCTTCTCCGCCTTCTCCAGGCTGCACAGTTTGTTGCAGAGCACGGCGATCAGGTCTGCCCAGCTAAGTGGCAGCCAGGTGCTGAGACCCTGAAGCCAAGCCTTGACCTTGTTGGTCAGCTCTAAGATTTAGGAGCTTACAATGACCGACGTCAAAGACCTCTACGACGCGGTGATTATCGGCGGTGGGCCAGCTGGGCTCACCGCCGCCCTCTATCTGGCCCGCGCTCGCTACCGTGTTCTAGTTGTCGAGAAGGACCATTTTGGCGGACAGATCACTATCACTAATGAGGTCGTTAATTATCCGGGAGTTTTCTCTACTAGTGGCTCTGAGCTTTCAGAAACCATGCGTAAGCAGGCTGAAGCCTTTGGCGCAGAGTTTTTGCTAGCAGAAGTCACTGATCTGGACATGTCTGGAGACGTTAAGGTAGTTCACACTACTAAGGGCGAGCGTCCCTGTCTCTCCGTTCTTCTGGCCACGGGAGCTCATCCACGCCATATTGGCTTTGTGGGAGAAGAAGACTACCAGGGCCACGGTGTTGCGTACTGCGCCACCTGCGATGGCGAGTTCTTTACCGGCAAGGAAGTCTTTGTCATTGGCGGAGGCTTTGCGGCCGCGGAAGAAAGCGTATTTTTGACCAAGTACGCAAAGCACGTCACGGTTCTTGTGCGCGAGGAAGCATTTACCTGCGCTCCTGCGTCGTCTGAGGCTGCTCGTACCAATCCAAACATTACGGTTCTCTATAACACACAGGTTGAGTCCGTTGCCGGAGATTCCGCCCTTAGATCTATTACGTACAAGAACCTCAAGACGGGCGAAAAGACCACGTTTGCTCCAGAAGATGGAGATTCCATTGGCGTCTTTGTCTTCGCGGGTTACGCGCCAGAGACCGACCTGGTAAAAGAGCTGGCACAGACTGATGACTACGGCTATCTGATCACCAACGAGTATCAAGAAACAACCTGTGAGGGTCTTTTTGGTGCGGGTGATGTGTGCCAGAAACCACTGCGCCAGGTTGCAACGGCCATCGGTCAGGCAGCAACTACCGCTACCGAGATGGAGCGCTATATTAAGCGCGCTCAGGAGAAAACTGGCCTTGTTCCACAGATGAACGTCACGCGTATCTCGTCTAAGAAAGAGGCTCCTGAAGCTCCAGCGGCTAAGAGTACCTCTGACTCCGGAGAGATCTTCACCGATGACATGAAAGCGCAGCTTAACGCCGTCTTTGAGCGCATGGCACGTCCGCTTGTGCTTCAGCTTGAGCTTGATCAAAGACCTGTCTCTGAAGAGCTTGTAGCTTACATGGAAGAGCTTGCTTCTATGACCGACAAGCTGAGCGTTCAGACGGTTTCAGGCACGGGCGAGAAGAACCTTCCTGTTGTTCGTGTGTGTGCACAGGATGGCACTCCAACAGGTCTTGCGTTCCATGGTGTTCCTGGCGGCCATGAGTTCACTTCGTTTGTTCTTGGACTCTATAACGCTGCAGGTCCCGGTCAGCCAATTAGTGACGAGGATAAGGCATCCATTGCTGCCATCGAGTCAAAGACGCATCTGCAGGTCTTGGTAGGACTTTCTTGTACCATGTGTCCAGACGTTGTTGTAGCTGCTCAGCGTATTGCTGCGGATAATCCCCAGGTTACCTGCGATGTCTACGACATCAACCACTTCAAGGAGCTCAAAGACACCTACGATGTCATGAGCGTTCCATGCTTGGTTATCAACGACGGCCAGAAGGTTGACTTCGGCAAGAAGAATCTCTCTCAGATTTTGTTGCTGATTCCATAAGATCCATTTGCGTCCAGGAGAGGGTGGCGCTCATGAATATGCCGAGAAGATCAACGGTCTTCTCGGCATTTTTTGCGACGTATGAAGTAAGCGTATGAAGCTTGTCTAGAGGTGTAAGGCCACGTCCCCTTTACAGAGCTTTTTGCTGGTAGAGACCTGCATCGGTAAAGCCCTGTGCGCGATAGTAGGCTCGCGTTCCAATTGAGCTGATGACGTTAAGACTGGTATAGCCTGCCTCAGCCGCGATAGATGATGCTTTGGCAAGAAGCTTTTGGCCCAAGCCCTGATGCTGAGCAGACATTCCTTCTGAGCCCAGCGAAAGCGCCTGTCCGTACACGTGAAGCTCTCTGATCATAGCCTGACCTGGCTGTACCAGCAGCTCATTGGCGGTAACATCACATGCGCCAGCGGTCAGTTTGTCCCAGTGGGGAAGTGAAAGCCTACAGAAACCTGCGATTTTATTGTCAGCAGTTACCCACTGCAGGAAGTGCTCGTCACTGACTGCGGTAGTGTAGGTATAGTCTTGCAGCGTAAGCTCAGTAGCGCGTACTTGCTGCTGGTTAATCTCTCTAAAGCGAATCTCTTGCACGAGGCGCGCATTGTCTTCAGTGGCAAGTTCCTGCTCAACCATTTGACGCAGGTTGGTATGTTTGTTTCCCACCAGAATATCGGTGGCGCTAATGTCTCTAATCATGCGAGAAATACGCACGTATGGAGGCGTTGCAAGCACGTCTTGAACAAGTACGTCTACCAGTTCATCTTTAGCGTATGGTTGCCATGCACCCTCACGGTATTTCTGGACCAATTGTGTTCCAGATACCAGCGCACAGGGGTAGAGCTTAATCTCATCAGGGAGAAATCCTGGATCCGTGACAAACGTTTTAAAGTCCTGTTTGTCCGCCTCAGGTGTTGCGCCCAACAGGTTAACCATCAGGTGAGAGTGGATTTTAAATCCGTACAAGCGAATCAGCGAGAACGCTCGTTTAATCTGGGCAACGCTCATCTGACGCTGGTTTGCATCAAGGATTTCTTGGCGTGTGCTCTGAATGCCAATTTGAATTTTGGTGCACCCAAGCTGCCTAAACATGCGCAGGTTATCTGGCGTGATGGTATCGGGCCTGGTCTCAATTACAAGGCCAACCACACGTGCAGCGGCCGTTTCATTAACGTGTTGTTGCTCTTCCAGCTCATCATACGTGCTCTGCATCCGAGACCATGCACTTTGGTGAGGCTGGCTGGTGTCGTAGAGCTTATGAAAAGCCTGGTTATACGTGGCAGTGTCATCAAAGACTGCTGCCTGCTGTTCAGCAACAAAAGAAGAAAGTGCTTCTTCAGAGTTCTGCAAGCCAAACGAGGTGTACCAATTCAGGCGCTCCTTGATGTGATTAGGAGAGTTTGGCCACTCGTTGAGCGCACGGAAGAGCTCTTTGATAAACCAGTATTGGTAGCTCTCTGGATAATCGCTCCAGGTACCACCAAGCACAATAAGCTCCACTTTGTCGGTTGAGTGTCCCATTTGATGGAGTGCCTGAAGGCGGGCTGCAACCTGCACGTATGGATCAAAAAACGTGAGTTCAGCGCGCTGACAGGCAGGCTCGTTAGCAAGATAGCTCTTAGGCATACGCAAATCACACGGACAATAAATGCAATTACTTGAGCAGGTATGCGGTCTGGTAATCACGGTAATGGTTGCCACGCCAGAAGCGGTACGACGAGGCTTCATACGTACAGAGCGGATAAACCTTTCTTCCAGCTCAGAGGTCACATTCCACGATTGCCACAGCTCATCATTGTTCTGCTTGACCTGCAAAAAATAGGGGAGAATTGCTCGTTTAGGAATGAGTTTCTCGCGCTCTGTACTGTGGGCGCTAGAGTCAATTCCGCTGTTATGCGAGTTGATGAGCATCTCAAGCTGATGCGTATCAAGAGCACCTTGTGAGCTATCTCTGAGCTGCTTCAATATGTCCAAAATGAGTTCATCCATATAAACAGTATAGGCAATAAGGTGAGCTTCTGGCCTTTAGGAGTAAGACGGTGACGTAAAATCTCTGTATGGATACTTCTTCTCACATAACGCACACTCAATCTATCAGCGCATCTACCGCTGAGCGGCTGAGCTACGTAACTTCTGAATTTTACGCTCAGCAGACACAGAGTTTCTCGGCCACACGACAGATGCCTTGGCAGGGGTGGCAGCAGTGCCTAGATGCCATGCCTCAGCTTTTAGTTGGCGAGAAACCCTCTGTACTTGATGTAGGTTGCGGCAACCTGCGCTTTGCTCGCTTTTTACGCGATGAGGCGGGGATTGTTCCCGCAAAGTATTTTGCTGTAGATAATTGCAAGCCTCTTGTGGAGAGTGGGGACGCAGGTGCTCATGTCTCTGAGCTGGTATTTATTGAATTAGATGTGATAAAGAGTCTGCTTGATAACACACTTTCTTCGCGTCTGATTGTTCCGGCCTGCGATTTAGTGGTTGCGTTTGGCTTTTTGCATCATGTGCCAGGTGCGCAAAAGAGAATCCAGCTTCTGCGCACTCTGTTAGAGAAAACAAAACCTGGCGGATTTGTGTGCGTTTCTTTCTGGCAGTTTATGAACAGCCAAAAACTTGCTGCTAAAGCTCAAGAAACCACTGCTCAAGGGCTGCGTGCGCTGGGTATAGATGCATCAGAACTTGAGGAGCATGACTATCTGATTGGCTGGCAAGATAAGGCCAATACCTGGCGCTATTGTCATCATTTCTCTCAAGAGGAGCTTGATGAGCTTCTTGCAAGCCTTGGCCCTGACGTGCATGTTTGTACGCAGTTTAGTGCGGATGGTAAAGACAACAACCTTAATCGCTATGTGATTTTGCAACGTCTGTAGGCGTCGCGACAATATCTTGCTAAAAATGCCCTCGTACAAGAAAATCCCCCGCGCAGAAATTGAACTACCTCCCATTTCTTGGACACGAGAAATAGGGGGCAGTTCAAAAACACACCTAAGTCGGATAATCTGTTAAAAAGACGTATACATGACGCAGAAAATACCTCAATCATGCAGA
>CALGXY010000023.1:0-2238 GCA_937935155.1 uncultured Atopobium sp.
GCAGAGAACAACCATAAGGTTGGAGGCCATGACAGCCTTGCGGTCCTCGTCGAACTCAACAACGCCATTCTCGGAAAGCTGAGTGAGAGCCATGTCAACCATGGAAACGGCGCCCTCGACGATCTTTTTACGTGCAGCAATGATGGCCTCTGCCTGCTGGCGGCGGAGCATTGCCTGCGCAATCTCAGGAGCATAAGAGAGATGCGTGAGGCGAGCGTCGTCAACGGTAATACCAGCAACAGAAAGGTTGCGGCTCAGCTCGGACTGAAGCGCCTCGGAGACTTCCTCGATGTTGGAGCGCAGAGTAATTGCGGTGTTGGACTCGGACTCGTCCTCCATGTGGTCGTAGCTGTAGATGCTCGCAACGTGCCTAAGCGCGGTCTCTGCCTGCATAGTAACGTAGCTATCGTAGTCGTCGACGTCAAAGAGGGCCTTTGCGGTATCGCTCACGCGCCAAACAACAACCTCGGCGATCTCGATTGGGTTACCCATGCGGTCGTTGACCTTGAGGACTTCGCCGTTCAGCGTACGAGCACGGGTGGAAATGATGGAGGTGTGCACGTTTACACTTGGAGTAACGCCTGCAGCGAGAGAAGAAAGGTCACCCATGTTTGTAGACAGGGTCTTGGCGTAGTATGGATTTGCCCAGCGAAGACCCTCGTCCTTAACGGTGCCAATATACTTACCAAACAGCACACATACCTTTGCCTGACCAGGCTGAAGGCTGAATAGTCCGCTCGAAACAAACAAACCTGCAAAGAAGAATATCAGCGCGCCAATAATGCTTGGGAATGATGGATCCAGGCGAGGATTTCTGTCTGCAGCGATAGCGCTGAGTACAAAATTAGCCAAAAACAGAGCTGCAACTGCAAAAAGAGCAATGGTAATCAGCAGGAACAGCCAACCACTCTTGGACTTAATGATTTTCTCGGTGCTCATAAGATCTCCTTTGTGACAATGAGCTTCATGTTGGCATCATTGTGATATCACATTGATTACAAGTCAATAGAAATTTTTATTTAAATGTTGTTTAAAAATTGCAGGTGAGGCGGTGGTTTTGTTGGCCTCGGCGCGCGGCGAGAGGTGAGCGGTGAGAAAAACGCTTGATGCGGCACGTGGCGAGAAGTTCGTCTCTTCGAGAAAAGTAACCGATCTGTAAGGCTTGGACTAAGCGCGCCTGATTTCTACAAAGAATCTGTAACGTTTGCCTGATAACACCAAAGAATCTGTGGATTTGCCTGATTTCTGCAAAGAATCTGTATCCAAAACACAGATTCTTTGCACTTTTCAGGCGGACCTTTCGTGACGTGACTTTTGAATCCGAGGTTAGTTTCATGAGCACTCTCATGGAGCCTGATTTTCTCGCCATGTCTGAACGATTTGCCGGAAAAGTGCACCAAGTCTGAGCTATTTGCCGGTTTTTCTCACCATGTCTGAGCTGTTTTACTCAGACATGATGAGCTTTTCAGGCTCGCAATCAGAGCCGATCAAAAAATGGAGAGAGGCAGCTTGAACGCACAAAAACACACCTCAGGAGAAGCCCCCAAGGTGTGTTCAGTGTGCACTATTACCTGTTCGCACCGGCTTCGTCGCAGGTCGCAGCCCTGACCGTCGCAGAGCCCGCAGCGCGATGCAGCTCGCAGCCACAGCCGGCACTGCGCGTGGCGCGCTAGTCGATACGAGCGTCTACCTCAAGCCATCCGAGCTGGTCGATGTTGCCCTTGACGTGCTCGCAAGACTTACGCCATGCCTCAATCTCGGAGTCGGAAAGCTCGGGCACAAAGACCTTCTCGACACCATTAGCGCCGATAACTGCAGGAAGTGAAGAGTAGAAACCGGAAACGCCATACACGTCGTTGAGCAGCGTGGATACTGGCGTGATCAGCTTGGTGTCGTGGACAATAGCCTTGATGACCTCGACAGCGCCGTTTGCAATGGAGTACTCGGTGCACTGCTTGCCGCTGTAAGTGACGTAACCGCCCATGCGACCAGCCTGCTCAAGCTCTGGGAGGTCAAAGGTCTTGCCCGTCTGAGCTGCAACTTCGTCAAGGGTGAGGCAGCCGATAGAGACATGTGACCAGCAAGCAAACATGCCGTTGCCGTGCTCGCCAAGCATCCAAGCGTTGATGCAAGATGCTGGATAGCCGGTAGCGCCAGAAAGTGCATGGCGGAGTCGGGCAGAGTCCAACGTGGTACCAGAGCCGATAACCTTATTTGGGTCAGCGCCAGTTAGATACT
>CALGXY010000024.1:0-2457 GCA_937935155.1 uncultured Atopobium sp.
TCCATGCAGCTATTTTACCCCGTCTCAAACATAAAAGCTTGGCGAGAAACCCGCTTAACACAAATGCTCTTTAAGCGCCCGTTTGCGATACCGTAACCGACTAACAAACCTTACGCGCGTACTCCTTCTGCAAAGTAGCTCCTCTTTGGAAAGAGCTCCTGAGCTTCTGGGAAGAGTGCTTCGCAGGTAGCCACAAAGTAGTCATCAGTCATTGCAGAAATAAAATCAACAACAGTACGATGCAAGTCACTCTTCCAGTCATACGTATGACCGTACCTAGAAAGATGTCTACTCACGGGCTCAATATGATGCTTAAAGATTGCAAGGCTCTGATCACCCGATTTAAGTGAAGACAACTCGTACTCGTACAACTTCTCAAACAGATGCTTAATGTCTTCAGAGAAATCACCATTGGCCTCTGATGCGCCATAAATCTTCTGGTAATTCTCGCGCTTTGCTCGCTTCATCTCTTTGAATGCCTCTTCAGAAAGAGAAATCTGAGGCTTGCCAAAGCTGTTCTGAACAATATCTGCAACAAAAGCAGAGGTAGCCCAAGCGTTATAGGCACCACCAAGACCATCATCAAACGTTTCTTCTGTTGCAGCGCCTGCACGAAGAGCATCCTGTCTATCTTTTCCTACATACGCAATAATGTCAGAGATGCGCATAACGCAACCTTCAAGCGTCATAGGACGCAGATGAGCAATAGCCTGAGGACCTCTCTCCCAGCAATCTTCCACCACCTTGTCAAACTCATCAAAAGTTGAAAGATCACTCATTTGAAGTATCTGCTGTTCAAACTCACCGTTATGGCAAATTACTCCATCAAGCGTCTGTAAAGAGAGGTTTCTTGCATAGAGGCCGTCAAGAACGCGCACACTTTGTACGTTGTGGAAAAACCAACGCCCCGTTTGCTCATGATACATATCATTGAGGAAATACTCCCCTGCATGACCAAAAGGAGTATGACCCACATCATGACCAAGAGCTATCGCTTCAATCAAATCAAGGTTAAGGCCAAGTGCACGTCCAATATCTTTAGCAACCCTACAAACAAGCTGCTCATGAAGGCCTCGGCGCGTAATATCATCATGTGCACGGAACGAGAAGACCTGTGTTTTACCGTTTAGCCTGTTATACGCGGGGGTATGCATGATTTTCTCGACATCTCGCATAAAAGCAGGACGCAAAAGCGATGCCTGATCATGGGTAGAATCTCGACGGATGATGTCTTCATTTTTGCACGCGTAAGGACTTAAAGTGCCCTTGGCTATTTGCTCAGCCACAAGGGCCTGAGTTTCTTCAGAAAGTTGCCCGGTCATATGAGGTGCAAAAGGATTAGTGATGTTCATGTGTATCCTCTCTAGATGTTTTTCACCTCTAGTGTAGAAGTTTCACCGGACAAAAAGTCGTGTTGAATTTTGGAAGAACTTTTGAGAAAGCCTAATGTCTAAAAAAGACTATCCTGAACTGGCTGTTTTAAGGCTTCAAACAGATTTTTTGCTAAAAGTGCTGCACCTTTAGAATTTGGATGCACATCGTCAGCAAAATACTTCTTCTCCTGAGGCAACAGCTTTTCTCCAGAGATGCACTGCAAACCAAACTTACTGGCAACCTCTTCAATAATTTGAGGAATCTCGGCAAAACAAGAATAAGGGTGCGTGGGATACGTATCCTCAAAATAAAGCGTAGGCGTCAGAACCACCACGCGCGTATCTGCATACATCTGAGAAATCTGCCAGAGCGAATTTTGAATATCGTACGTTACCTGCGACTTTGAGCATTTTTCATATCGATAATTTGCCCCAAGAGCAACAACAACTAAAGAAACGTCCTCTATAAACGTATACGAGCCAGGCTGATAAACTTGTCCACCAATTCCCTGGTTAACCACCTCAAGCTTCATGCGCTTAGCAAGACGGTGTGGCCAAGTTTGGTCTGGGCGCTCCACAACAAAACCCTGCGCAATAGAATCGCCAAACACCACTAGCTTCTTCTTAGGCTCATCGGGCGAGAAAAACGTGCCATTGCCACGGAGATTTTTAACGGAAGCACTCTGCAAACAGGGCAAGTAAATACTCACGTGATGCGTGTCATTAAAACCTGGAAGTCTAGCAAGGTCATCTTTAGAGGTTTCTGTTTCTAGATGAATAGAAAGTGTATGTTCACCTGCATCATCCAGTGAGAAGCTCTTGTAAGGTTTACCATCAACCGTCACAAAGACAGAGCTGAGCTTTTTAAGATACGTAGCTTTAAGTAACTGTAAAACAGAAGAGGCTCCCTTAGGAACTTTGTCAATTTTTAGATCAAGCACCACTTCTGAGCTGTCCGTGGTAAAGGCAACTTGAATATCTGAAGTACACGCTACCATCTGTTTAAAAAGACCGGGGTGCCAAGAAGAACAAGAGCCAATGACTCTAAGCTGATTGGGAGAAATACGCAGCGGATGAACCCATC
>CALGXY010000025.1:0-2422 GCA_937935155.1 uncultured Atopobium sp.
GAAAAACGTCTCGTCCAAGAAAAACAGCCGCCCTCTTTGAACTGCCTCCCATTTCTTGGACATAAGAAATGGGAGGCTTTTTATGCGTATGGATCGTAGGGTAAAGTACGATGTAGAGGTGAGGAGAAAGGCAGCAGAGCTCTTTGCTTCCGGTATGGGATCTTGTACGGTTGCAAGTACTCTTTCTGTTTCACTCTCAGCTGTAAAAACATGGCACTATATATACCACGCGTTTGGAAGCGAGGTGCTACTGACCATGGATGGCAAGCAAGCTCCCTATACCTACGAGCAAAAAGTTGCTGCAGCAAGAGCTGTCGTTGAGGGTGGCATGACAAGGACTGAGGCAATGGCCGAGTTTAAGATTATGTCGCTGGCACCACTTAAGAGCTGGTGCAAGCTCTATCGTACAGGTGGCGCAGAGGCTCTTAAGCCAAAGCCAAAAGGAAGACCTAAAGGCTCTAAGTCCAAGCCTCAGAAACGCACCCGCGAGCAGGAACTTGAGGAGCGCTGTCGCAGGCTCGAGACCGAGGTAGCCTACTTAAAAAAATTGCGCGCCCTGGTCGAGAAAAACGAGCTCTGACCGGGGTAAAGGTTGAAGCTGTGAGTGCTTTGTATGCTGAGGGATACTCTTTACACCATCTACTAGAGTTCTCAGGACTTGCAAGGTCTACCTACTACTACGCACTGGCTCACCCAGTAAAGCCAACACGCCCAGAGCTACACCGCGCGGTTGCAGAGATTTTCTCGCGTACTACAAACGGCTGTGGTCACAGACAGATAGCCATGTGTCTGCGCGCTGAGCTGGGTGTAAGGAACGCCCTCAAGACTGTTCTTAAAATCATGCGTGAGATAGGTATTTACTGTAGGATACGGCGTGAGACAGACTATCACCGCTATAGCTCCTATAAAGGCGTTGTCGGTAAGACCTTTGAAAACGTCATAGGACGCGACTTTTCTGCCGATGGACCGTGGAAGAAGATGGGTACCGACGTCACAGAGTTCAAGCAGACGTGGGGTAAGGCGTACTTTGCTCCCGTCTATGACTTTGGAAGCAAAGAGATTGTCGCATGGAGTGTGTCGAGGGGTCCAAACATGGTTCAGCAAAAAGCTCTTCTCGATCAACTTTTAGCGAAGATACCTAAAGGCACAACTCCGATTCTGCACAGCGATATGGGTTGGCAATACCAGCACAGCGCATGGTGCAAGCGACTGAAAGATGCAGGAATTGTCCAGAGCATGTCCAGAAAGGGTAACTGCATAGACAACGGTGCTACCGAACAGGTCTTTGGTCATCTGAAAGACGAGTTTTTCCGAGGAAGAACGTGGCCTAACTTTGAGTCTTTCAAAGCTGATTTGGACGCATATGTTATGTACTGGAACACACAAAGGCGTCAGGTTAAACTAAAAGGACTGACCCCGGAGGAGTCCCGGAATCAGTCCTTGGTGGCCTAGCTCTTTATTAAATTCGTCCAAGTATTGGGACGCAGTTCATAAACAAACACATCTTAAATACTAGATTGAATATACTTAATAATTCTACGCTATTTATTCTATTCCATTGGCAAATACTTTGATTACGTGAGTAAAATCTTCAAGCATCTTTTTATATGCCGCATCGGTCATGTCATGCCAATAAACTGAGGATTCTGACCTATCTTTTAATAAATCTTGAACTGCTTCAGCAGCATACTTCACTCCGTAAGTATAATAATTAATCTTTCTGATTCCCGCATTAATTGCTTTCTTATAATCTTTATCTGAAACACCAGAACCACCATGCATTACAAGAGGCGTATGAGATAAATCTCTAATCTTTTTGAGTACATCAAAATTTAAATGAGGTTCACCTTTATAAATTCCATGAATTGTTCCAAACGAACAAGCCAAGATATCCAATCCGGTGGACTGAATAAAATCAAATGCTTGAGAAGGATCTGTATAAACAGCGCCAGATTCCTCTGCTGTAGTTCCTTCTTTTCGCTCTCCAAATTCTCGAACGCCCATTGAGCCCAGTTCGCATTCGAGGCCAGCATTAAAACTTGCACACATATCGGCAACTCTTTGAGAATTCTCAACATTAATATCGTACGACTGATAAGACCCATCGTACATAACGCCGCTAAATCCCATCTCGAGAGCTCTCCTGAGATATGATAAATTTTCTCCATGATCCAAATGCACGCAAATCAACGCCGTCGACTGTTCCGCAAGTTTCACCATTATTGGACCGATTTTGTCCAAAGGAGCAAATGACTCGTGGCCTTCTGCATGCGAAATAATAACAGGCAATTTTGTCCGTTCAGCTGCATCAATAGCCGCTCGTAGAGCTTCTAGACTTGGAACATTAAATGAGGAAATTGCCATATTATTTTGCTCAGCAATGGAACAAATATCTCTTAAATTGATTATCATTTTACAACCC
>CALGXY010000026.1:0-1410 GCA_937935155.1 uncultured Atopobium sp.
CGACCGCGAGGTTGCCGCTCACCTGCGCGAAAACGTCTACTACCTGCAAATGACGTTGAGTGAGTAGCATGAGCGCTACACCAGATACGCACCACGCCGCCGATGCGGCTACGCATCCCACCGCCGATGCGGCTACACGCCCCGCCAACCCCATGGCGAGAAAAACAATCATCTCCGGGCTTTCCATCCACACGCAGATGTCCTCTGTAGCAGGAGCACCTATTGTCTACCTCTTGGGTGACGTGGCCGACAACTCCCCTGTTCAGGTACCTGAGGGCGTCAGCCTAGTGAACATTGGTGTTGACCTGTGGGAAGAGAACTTCTCGCCCTGGTGTGCCCCGCGCGTTTTTACCAAGGGACCCAACTTTGGCGACGGCGCCCAGAAAACGCTCGATACCCTTATCAACCAGGTCATCCCCTGGACGGAGTCGGAACTCACCGAGCCGCCGGCATATAGGGTGCTTGTGGGATACTCGCTTGCAGGCCTATTCAGCCTCTGGGCCGGCGTGTCGCAGCAGGTCGCACGCGGTTGCCAGTCCGACGACGCTCCGTCGCAGCCCGGCGCGCCGCACTTCGACGCCCCCGCCTCAACTTTCCAGCGCATCGGAGCTGTCTCGGGATCGTTTTGGTTCCCAGGGCTTTTGGACTACGTAGATCAGCAGCTCAGCGGAGGGGTGGTCGACCTCACACACGCCTATCTTTCTCTAGGTGACCGAGAAGCACGAACTCCCAATCCGCAAATAATGCACGTGCGAGAGAACGCAGAACTTCTCGCCAGTAGGTTTGAGAACGTAGGAATAACCTCGATGTTTGAGCTGAACCGTGGAAATCACTTCCAAAACGTTGAAGGAAGAGTGCAGAAAGCTCTGGACTGGCTGGTCAAATAGGATAAGATTCTTCAGAACGCACGTGTCCAGAGAGGTTTTATGCCCAACCAAAAGCAATTTGACAGCAAAACTGAATCACCCGGTACATCCTCCGGCAAGCAGTCTGACTACTTATTTGCGCTCATTCTTTCCTTGGTATTTGGCATTTTTGGTATTCCGCAGTTTTATCTTAAAGGCTGGAAATCGGGACTTACCAGGCTTGCTATAAACGTAGCGCTGATTGTTGGTGCATTTGCCCTGGCGCAAACACTTGCCTCGCCGTCGATGCTTTCTTACCTTCTACCAGCAATTTTTTCGTTGCCGGTTATCGAAAGCGCGCTGAACCTCATTTATGGAGATCCCAGTGCTTCCAAACAACTCGTAAAAGGCAAGCTCAAACCGTGCAAACGATACGTGGGAAAACAGAAAATTGGAATCGCACTAGCCACGCTGACGGTAGCGCTCTACTTTAGCGCAGCGCTCACGCAACCGCTTCCAATCACCCTATCTACCGCGGGGTCCTCGGGCCAACAAACCGCAGTTC
>CALGXY010000027.1:0-2026 GCA_937935155.1 uncultured Atopobium sp.
TAGACTCCCCTTGTTGAGAAGCCAAGAATTCTGCAAGTAAGTGCTCGTAGAATGGGTCAACACGCAGGATATTAGCGGTTACGTAGGACACGATTGCAACTGCTGACATAGCCATAAGAGCCTCAAGAGAGCCTGTGAGCTCAAATATAAGCACTACCCCGGTGACGGGCGCCCTAACTGCTCCGGCAAAAATGCCTGCAACACCCATGGCAATAAAGTTTGGTGCATATGCCATAGGTATGCCAAAAACATGGGTTGCTACCAGGGCAAACAGTGTTCCAACAAGTGTTCCCATGACAACCATTGGAAAGAGAGTTCCGCCAGGCGTTCCAGCAGCAAAACATGTTGTGGTAAAGAAATATTTGCCCAGCAAAAGCGCTATAACCATGAGCTCAGTAAGCGTTGCTGGCTCTTTGATTTTCTCGATAATGGCGTCGCCACCGCAAAGAAGGTCTGGCCAGGTAAAGGCCATAATTCCAGCCAACATGAATGGAATAATGAGCCTCGAGAAAGGCACAAGCTTGTCAATTTTTTTGTAGAGTCCCTGGGCAAAGAACATTCCCTTATTGTGGAGCGCTCCTAATAAACCACAGATAAAACCGACGATAAGAACAAATGCAAAGTCGACATGAGGTAATGGTGCTACGTAAGGAAGCTGAAGGACAGGCTTCATACCAAGGACGTTAGAAACCAGGAAGTCAGCGCCTACTGATGCGGTCATTGCCGAGATAATCAGTGGAGCATGAAACTCTTTCTGAATCTCTTCGATAGCAAAAAGTGTGCCGGTGAGAGGGGCATGAAAAGCGGCTGACATACCCGCAGCAGCGCCACAGGTTACCAGAAGACGTTCTTCTCCCCTTTTGCGTTTAAGAAATTTTGAGACCGCTTTACCAGAAACAGCGCCTAACTGGACTGCTGGGCCTTCTCGACCCATAGAAAGGCCACCAAAGGCAACTAGAACGCCCTGGATAAACTTAACAGGAAGAACTCGATACCAAGGCATATCGGCAGATCCCATGACCTCAGCATTGGTCTGAGGGATTCCAGAGCCAGCGGTGTAGGGCTCAAACTTCATGAGTAGGCAAACGGCCACCATAAGAATGAGCAGAACACCAAACCAGAGAGCCATATAAGGCCAATTACCTGCGATTGATTGAGTAATGGAGCGCATTTGAGCTTCTGCAAAAGAAAGACAAAGGCGATACAGCGTGACTACGCCGCCACCCAGAAGGCCAACAAGCAGGCCTTCTCCAATAAGAGCTACCTGAAACCTACGAGAAAAATGACGCTCAATAACGTTTGTCTTATGTTTGAGATGAAACGCCACAATCTCCCCTAGCAGTTTATGGTTAATAAAAAGCACGTAAAGCGTACTTAAATATTGTACGACTTTACGTGCGTATAGTTAAAAGTTTGTGCGAGAAATTGTACAAAGCAGAGGACGTGCGTTTGGCTATTGGTTAGCCAGAGAATGGTCCTCCACCATAGCAAGCATACACTGGACCCTCGATAACACCGACGGACTCGTTAGCTGCATGAATCATGCGGCCGCCGCCAATGTAGATTCCGACGTGCTCATAACCAGGACGTGTGAAAACGATATCGCCATAGTTAAGTTCGTCTAGGGAATCATGCCAGTTACCAGCAGCGCGAATAGCACGACCAATGGTTCCAGCGGTACCCGCACGATAGCCGAGGAAGCAGTAGTAGATCAAGCCACCACAGTCAAAGCCGGAAGCAGGAGAAGCTCCGCCCCAAACGTATGGATAGCCAATGCATGCATAAGCTGTTGCAACGCCGCCGCCTGCAGCTGGGTAGCCACCGCCACCACCGGAGTAAGATCCGCCGCCAGAGTTAGAGCTGCTGTTAGAACTACTGCTAGAGCTGCTCGAGCTGCTTGAACTAGAGCTTGAGGAAAAGATTATTCGACCTAGTTTTACAGAATATCATTTTTATTACATAAAACCAAAAAGGTTAGTTCTACAATCTCACAACCAAAGACAAGAGATAGATAGCCTTGATATAG
>CALGXY010000028.1:0-4502 GCA_937935155.1 uncultured Atopobium sp.
TGTGCTCTTCCGATCTCAACATCGCGGATCTTATGCGAGAAAGCCATTTGGAGCCCGAGCTAATCGCCGCAGACGTCAAGCAGGTGCTAGGCCTGTAGGCGCTTGGTCTGTAAGTGCGTCGCTGCTGGTAGGTAGATGCTGCTGCCTCGGTGCGAGCCGTGCCCGTGCTGCGGCTTTACGCGCCGACGCGGCTTCACGCGCACTTCTCGCCATCACATCAAAACTACAACAAAAAGAGGGGCCGCATCTGCGGTCCCTCTTCTGTATCAAGCAAGTGTGCTGCTGCGGCACGCTGTTGCGGTGCAGCGTGCAGCTAGAAGCTTAAGCCTTAAGAGCGCGGCCCATAGCGTCAGCCTGAACGATAGCTGCATAGAGCTCGTCAGGAGTGACGTCGCCAGCAAGGTTGTGGATGGTCTCGCCAGGAACGCAAGCAGCCTCAGCGATCTTCTTGATCTGCTCGTCAGTGGTGATGCCAACCTCCTCGAGGGTAGTTGGAAGACCAACCTCAAGGCAGAAGTCCTGAACCTCGTCGAACTCCTCCTGAGGAACGCCCTCAAGAACAAGCTGGACCAGGGTACCAAAAGCAACGCAGTTGCCGTGAGGTGCGCTGTGGCCACCAAGGGAGGTGAGGCCGTTGTAGAAGGAGTGAGCTGCTGCGCAGTTAACGTTGTCAGCGCCGACACCACTCATGTAGACGGTTGCCTCGCAGATAGCCTCAAGAGCTGGGGTTACAACGTTGTTCTCGCAAGCCTTAATTGCCTGTGAACCGTAATCGCGAAGGGTGAGGTAGCACTCCTTAGCAATTGCCATACCAACGCGGGTAATGCCGGTTCCCTCAAGGGAAGGAGACTCGGTGCGGATGGATGCGCGGCCCTCAAAGTAGGTGCCCAGTGCGTCGCCCATGCCTGCTACCAGGAAGGAAACAGGTGCGTTTGCGATGATCTGGGTGTCGACCATAACTGCATCTGGGTTCTGTGGGTAGAAGAGGTACTTGTCAAAGGAACCGTCATCGTTGTAAATAACGGAGAGGCCGGTGCATGGAGCGTCAGTAGCTGCAACGGTTGGAAGAATAACGATGCGCTTACCAGCGTAATATGCGGTTGCCTTTGCAGTGTCAACAGCGCTGCCGCCGCCGATAGCAACGACTACGTCGATGTTGTCCTCCTCGACGATAGCCTTCATGCGGTTAATCTCGCCGTTGGAAGAGATGCCACCGAAGACCTCGTAGCGACGGTAATAGTCGCCCTTGCCCTCGAAGCTCTGCTCGATCATGTCGTGGGTTGCTTTGTAGCCGCTGTTAGAGCAAACAAACAGGAAGCGCTTTCCCATGTAGCCCATCTCTTTTTCGAACTCGAGACAAGCATTTTTGCCCTGAACATACTTCAGTGGCTCACGCATTGCGCGTAGCATTTTCATAGGTTCCCCTCTCCGGATACGTTTTAGACCTATGTAAGTTATGGTAACACTCTCAAAAGAACATAACAGTAAGGAAAATATTTCTGTAGGAGCAATATTTTCTGGTTTTGCTCACTAAAGCAGTAAGGCAGTTGGAAATAATTCTATTTAGAAATCCTATAATATGGAGAAATAAAAATAGGGGATAGGGATGATCTAAAGAGGAAATGAATGTTTGAAGGAAAGCTAGAAACAGCAGAAAAAAACATTCTGTTCTACAAATGGTCAAATTATATTAATTCAAGTGTTCTGATTTGGACCATCTTAACCCTCTATTATCTTTGGCGTGGTTTAAGTTATTTTGATATTGCACTAGTTCAGAGTGTTGGAGCAATAGCTACAGCAGTGCTTGAGATTCCAACTGGATGGATATCTGATCGTTGCGGACATCATATTGTTTTAAAAATTGCTTCTTTTTCTAGACTCGTGGCAATAGTGACTTTAACTTTTGCAAATAGTTTTTTACTGATGGTAGCTTCTGAATTGTTCTTTTCTTTAGCAAGTGCGTCACAGTCAGGAGCTGGAAGTGCTTTTCTTTTCGAAGCGACAAATGCAAATTCTGGGATGGATAGGAAGAATGGCGCATATGCTCTAATTCTTTCAAAAATGACAGGGACTCAGTCAATCATTAGAATTACTGTTCGTTTAATAGCTCCTGTTCTTTTTAGTATCAATCCTTTGATTCCTTTTGTTATTTCAATCTTTATATATTTTCTGGGTCTATTAGTTACTTTGGAATTTAAAGAAAATGATATAAGCCCTAATAGAAGAAACAATTGCTTACCAGAAGAAAATGGATTTATAGGGACTAGAACTAGTAAATTGAATCTGAGAGAGGCTGTACAAACGTTTTTTCAGGAACTTATAAAGATTGTGAAAACAAATATATTTATTTCGCTTTGTATAGTTTCAGCAATTTCATTAATTTTAGTTAGCAATTACAGTCAGTTTATTGCCCCAAATTTAACCAGTATGGGATTTGATATAAAGTTCCTAGGAATCGTTACCGCTGCTGCAAGTTTAGGCGAGTTTTTTGGATCGAGGCTTACGGCAAAGATAGTGAAAACACTTAAAAATTCTTATAAGAAATCTGCTGGAGATATTATTGCGTTTTCAGGAAACGTAGAATTTCTTGTTATTTTAGTTATTCTTTCTGTGATTGCGATCTTGATGTTATGTGCTGGGTTAATCCCAAGTATATACGTATGTATTTTTACTTATGTAGCGATTAATTTATTTTCAACCACGTTAAGTATTTTGATAAACAATCAAATGAATTTAATCGCTGAAGAAAACAATCGCGCAACATTACTTTCCGTATCGAATCAGATTGAAGAAATCGCATCAGTGGTTTCGGATCCGTTAATTGGAGTTGCCTTAGACCTTTCAGGATTTGGAACAACTTATGTTGGTTTAGGCTGTATTACTCTTGTAGTAATAGCCCTTATCTTTATTATCCATTACAGGAAATTCAGATAGTCATAACTCAACTTCTCATAATCTATTGGGTTAAAGTTATCTGGAAAGTTTACGTGAACATACATTCACTAGCCGTCAAATGATATTCTTGTAGTGTCAAATTTTCGCACTGTGGTCTTTGGAGGACACATGCTTAGTTCTGTCGAAATCAAACCCGATGTCTACTTTGTAGGCGCCCTTGACTGGAACGCTCGCGAGTTCCACGGCTACACCACTGAGCAGGGCATTACCTACAATGCATACCTTATCCTGGACGAGAAGGTCACGCTCATTGACACCGTCAAGCGCCCATTCTCCGAGGAGCTGGTCGAGCGCATTAAGAGCATCATCGATCCAGCAAAGATTGACGTTCTGATCTGCAACCACATTGAGATGGACCACTCCGGCAGCGTTCCTCGCATTCTGGAGCTCGCGCCAAACGCCGAGGTCTACGCAAGCGCACCTCAGGGCGTCAAGGAGCTCAAGGCTTTCTATGGCGAGAATATCAACGTCAACGGCGTAAAGACGGGCGATACGCTCAACATTGGTAAGCGCACCCTGACCTTTGTGCAGACCCCAATGGTCCACTGGCCAGACAACATGGTCACGTATTCCGACTACGATAAGATCCTCTTCTCCAACGATGCATTTGGTCAGCACTACGCTTCAAGCACCCGCTTTGAGGACGAGTCCGACTACTGCGAGGTCATGAAGCAGGCTCGCAAGTACTATGCAAACATTGTTCTCCCTTACGGTCGTCAGGCTGACTCTGCTGTTACCGCAGTTAAGGGCATTGGTCTGGAGAACATCGATATTATCGCCCCAGCTCACGGCGTTGCATGGCGCTCCCACATTGCCGACATCATCTCCAAGTACGAGGAGTGGACTACCGGCAAGCTTGAGGAGAAGGCCCTGGTTGTGTACGACTCCATGTGGGGTTCAACCGACAAGATGGCTCACGCTCTCTTGGACGGTTTCCTGGCTGAAGGCATTCCTGCCCAGCTCATCGACCTTAAAGAGACTCACATCTCCAACGTCATGTATCACTTCTTGGATTCCAAGTATGTCTGCGTTGGTTCGCCTACGCTGAACTCTAAGTTCCTGCCTACCGTTTCTTCCTTCCTGACCTATATGAGCGGTCTTTCTCCAAAGAACGACCATCGTATTGGCTTTGCGTTTGGTTCTTACGGCTGGGCTCCACTTGGACCAAAGATGGTCCAGGCCGAGCTTGAGGCAGCAGAGTTCACCATGCCACTGCCTGTTCACGCTATCGGTTGGCTTCCTTCCGACGAGGATCTGGACGCCGTTCGTGCGCAGGTCAAGGACCTGGTCGAGGCTGGCAAGCAGCTCTAATCTAGCGGTATATTGAGCAAGACCCCCACATTCAGTACGAATGTGGGGGTCTTTTGCTGTAGGGGGGGGGGAGTTAAGCGGGTAAGAACGATGCAAGTGACCCTGAAGTGACTCCGAAATGACCCCGAATTGACCCCGGAACGACTCCGAAGTGACCCTGAAATGCCCGAAGTGGTAAAAAATCCGTTTAGTTGGGGAATACAAGTTTCTGTATATAGCGTTTGCCCAGATAAAAG
>CALGXY010000029.1:0-2650 GCA_937935155.1 uncultured Atopobium sp.
TCGTCTTAGTTGGAGATAAAACGTCTAATTTTCAATTTTCATTTCCAACTAAACGGGTTTTTTACCTTTTTCGGCACATAATTTTAGGCGTGAAAGTTACGTATTCATGGCAATGAATTAATTGGACAAGTTATTCAAAATTCTGTATCAAATATTGAGAACTGCTTATTAATCGGAATTGACATCGAAAAATAGAGAACTACACCATCAAAATTGCGGTTTGAAACGCAGAAAAGTGATTCGCATCGCGGGAAAAGCGTGCTGCTCGTATAGTTGACGCTATCACCTCGCGGAGTCGCCCGCGCCATCGCGTCTCGCGCCTGACGTTTCATGGCGAGACTGTGTCAAATTCCTGAAGACTACAAGGTAGAGCGCGTTAGAGTACAATAGTCAGTACAAAAAGTAACTTCGAAGAGGTAGGTGCCCATACACTCGATGGACATTGCGTTAAGTATTGGAATAACTCTGCTGCTTACCCTGGTAAACGGCTTTTTTTCTGCGGCCGAGATGGCCATTGTTAGCTCTCGTCGCGCGGCACTTGAGGCGGACGTGGACGAGGGCGATCCAAGAGCCCTCGCTGTCATTGACATTGCCACTGATCGCGGATATTTCCTCGCAACAATCCAGGTTGCAATTACCCTAGTTGGCTTTGCTTCCTCGGCATTTGCTGCAACAAGCCTTTCTGCGCCATTTGGCACTTGGCTTATTAGCATTGGAGTCCACGCTGACCTGGCGCTTCCTTTAGCTGTCGTGGTTATTACGCTGATTGTTTCGTTCTTTTCCGTGGTCATCGGTGAGCTGGTTCCAAAGAGCATCGGCCTAGCAAACTCCGAGGCGGTGGCCAAAGCAGTTGTCGGCCCCATGAAGGCGTTCATGCATATTGCGCGACCACTCGTGTTCATCACGTCTGCCTCGGCAGATGCGGTTACTACGCTGATGGGCGTTGACACAACCAACGATCACCAAGAGGTTACCGAGGAAGAGCTCCGCTACATCGTCAAGGATTCCGAGGACCTCTCTGAAGAAGAAAAATCCATGATCCACGAGGTCATCGAGATGGGCGACACCGTTGTCCGCGAGGTCATGGTCCCGCGCGTTGACATGACCGCCATGGAGGACACCGCAACTATCAGCGAGGTTCTTCGCGTCATGCGCCAGACAGGTTTCTCGCGCATCCCCATCTACCACGAGAATATCGACCGCATCGTGGGCATCGCTCACATCAAAGATTTGCTGGAGCCAGTGCTTGATCAGCACGCCAGTGACGAGAAGATCGCGCGCTTCGTGCGTTCTGCAGACTACGTGCCTGATACCAAAGACATCATTCCGCTGCTCACCGAGATGCAGACAAGTCGTGACCAGATGGTTATCGCAGTTGACGAGTACGGCGGAACCGCTGGTGTTATCACCGTTGAGGACATCGTCGAGGAGATTGTCGGCGAGATTGAGGATGAGTTTGACCCGGACAACAAGTACCTGACGCAGCTCTCTGATAGAGAGTGGCTGGTAGATGGTCGTTTCTCGCTTAATGATGCAGCTGAACTTGGATGGCCGGTCGGGGAATCCGAGGAGTATGAGACTATCGCGGGCTTTGTGCTGGATTTGGCTGGTCATCTGCCTCGTCCGGGTGAGGCGTTTGAGAAGGATGGCTACGTGTTCCGCGTGCAGTCGATGCGTCGCCGTCGTCTTTCTTTGCTGCGTGTAATTGCCCCAGAACCACAGGTAGACGGTGAATCTGAGCCAGCTGGCGAAAACTCTGACACATCAGAAAATGAATAACTAAAAGAATGATTACAATAGAGTGAACCAATAGAAAGAGGTTGAAATGGCGCAGTTGATTTCTATCAAAAAAGTTGTGGTAGGACCTAAAAACTTGACCGCTACCGTTGAGTTTTCGGCCAAAGCGCCACGTTTGACCTCGGAAAACGCTGAGGCAACTGAGCGCGTGCTTGAGCTTTTGCCTGGCCTCTCCGAGCACCTGTGCTTGGGCGATGCCGACGCTCGCTTTGGCCTCGTTGCAGAAGACACCGAGGTTGCGCACCTGCTTGAGCACGTGACCGTCGAGCTCCTGGCCCTGACCAACCTCGCGGGAGACGTTGCTTCGGGCAAGACTTCCCTGGTAGATTCCCGCCGCGGCCTCTACGAGATCATCCTCGCATGTCCAGACGACGTGCTGGTTGCAGCCTCACTTTCCAGCGCTGCATGGCTCCTCAACTGGGCATATGGCAACCAGGAGGACGCCGACCCAGACATCAACGCTATCGTCTCTGGCCTCGTTGCCCTCATCCAGAGCCTTGACGGCGAGAAGACCGATGAGCCCGCAGACTCCGCAGAACCTGAGGCGGACGTTGTCCCCCAGGCAGAGAGCGTAGAAGCAGAGGATTACGCTGCCGACAACTCCTCCGAGGACGTCGCTGATGCAGCTGCTGCTGATGCAGTTGAGGCTGAGGTCGCAGACGCTGAGGAGAACAACGCCGAGGTCGCAGGAATCGACGCAGCTGGCGAGGATGCGGTCGCACCCGTAGTCGACGCCGAGCCCGTAGTCGACGCCGAGCCCGTAGTCGTCGCCGAGCCCGCTACCGACGCCGATCCCATCGCAACTGAGCTTGCCGAGGCAACAGCTGCCGAGGACGCCACTGACGACTCTGAG
>CALGXY010000030.1:0-8240 GCA_937935155.1 uncultured Atopobium sp.
GAGAGCCAGATAACCTTATGCTCGTTTGCCAGCGCGCTTAAGTGCGGTGAGCGCAAACGCAAGGCAGCTACTCATCAGCACAATACCAATGCCAAAGAGCACTAAGAAACCGTGGGCCGAGCCATCTACAATTAGGCTCCAAATAATGAGCGCACAGGCAGAGACAAAGCTGCTGACACCTGCAATTCTTGAGTAAATAAGAGTGGAATCTTTTTTACCAAAGACCGCACGTACCAAAAGTGGAGAGCCGACCGTTGTAAGGGCATAGGCAATTCCAAAAAGGAAGGTTCCCGCAAGTAAAAGCGGTAATACTGGAAGCTTAATCCCCAACATAAGTAGGCCAACAATACCCGAGAAAATTCCTACAAAGCAGGCAAGCTTTACAGAGATATCGCTCAAAGCACCTAGCAGCACTTTTCCAATTGCTTGACCCAGCATAGTTGTTCCAGCAAGAAGGCCTGTGGCAGCAGCAATGGCAGGAGCAGTTTCTGCAAAGGTTGCTGCATAGCTTGGGAAGTACTGAGAGATTTGCTGGTTAAAGGTAATGAGCGCGTAAAACGCAGCAACCATATAAAACTCTGGATATTTCATTGCGTTATCAGCGGAGATATCGGTAGAAGAAGTCTCTGCAACCTCAACGTTTTTCTCGTCAATAGAGGAGAAGGTAAGAGGGGTAAGGCCAAGGTCTTGGGGTTTCTCGCGCACCACAAAAAGGGTGAAGGGGAGTGTTCCTACAAGCATAACCAGAGCAAAAATCAGATAGCAAGCGCGCCAACCTTCAGGACCAGACGAGATAATGGCAGATCCGATGGGGTTAAAGACAGTACCACCAATGCCGGTGAATGCAAAGCAGAGGCCCATAAAAGTACCAACGCGCTGGTCAAACCAATCGTTAATGAGGGCGGGGACGCACAAGAACATGAGTGCAGGTACGCCAATGCCCAGTCCCACCGCGCAGAGATAAAAATGCCACATTTCTTGAGCTGCTGACATGGCTCCGTATGAGACTGCGCAGATGATAACGCTTGCAGAAAGCACTAGGCGCGTGTCGTGTGTTTTATAGAACTTGCCTATGAATGGCAGAACTACCGTCATGGCAATACAGAGTACCGAGAAGACCGCAGAGAAGGCAACGCGGGGAACGCCAAAATATTGTGAAACTGGTGTGATAAAGATGCCAAAGCACGTAAGGATAATGGCGCACGGCAAAAACATGATGACAATACAAGTTGCAACGATGGCGTATGCATATTTAGTGCCGAGTAAACGATGTAGCACTGAGGCTCCTCTCTTTTGGCCAGAAATAGTGTAGGCGATGTGCCTTAAAAAGGACACATCGCCTACCAAGTCGTACAAAATTTTTAAGAGGCAACTCAGGGTTTTACGCGCGCAAGATCTTAGCTGTCAGAACCTCTGCGGTTCTCGCCCTCAAGAGCACGGATTGGTCCGATGTCCTGAGTGGTCTCAAGAGCGCCCAGGTAGTTACCCTCTTCATCGCGAACAGCAAAGTAACGGACGTAGAGGAACTTATCTCTGACCTCAAACCAGAACTCGGAGGAGTCGCTACGACCGCTCCTGAACTCGGTGAGGATGCGACGAACAGCTTCCTGGCTCTTTGGTGGATGGCAGTCATATACGTCGCGGCCAAGGCAGCTCTTAGGACGAGGGAAAGCACGGGTGTCGCCGTGGCTGAAGTAACGTGTCTTGTCATCTGCATCAACAAAGGTAATGTCAAGCGGAATGGTTGCAAAGACAGCCTCAAGCTGCGGAATGGTGAACTCACCGGTAGAGAGCTTGACCTTACCGTCAGCAGAAATTGCTTCCTCTTCTGCTTCAGCGTTATTCTCGTCCATAGCGGCTGCGGCTTCCATCTCTTTAAGCTTGTCGTTTGCAAGCTCAAGAGGATCTGCGTGCCATGAAGGAGGATTGACGCCAAATGCGTGGCCAAACTCGTTCTCTTCAGCAGCAATCTGGGTCCACTGAGTAGCAGTTAGGTGCTCAAGGGAAAGTGGAATGAGGACGTTTTCTTCCTTGGATGCCATGGACTCAGCACCCTCAATAGCCTCATCCAGATAGTCAGCAACGGCTGCCATAAGGCCTGCATCATACTGGCCGTACGCAGTCTCAAGCAGAGCCTCTGCACCGTTAACAGCGTTTCTTACCTCGTCGTCCTTACCCCACATAACCTTTGAAGGACCGGTGATATCGTGGCGCTCTAGGTGAGGGAAGAGCAGCTCTTCCTTGCGCTTGTAGTGAACAAAGACCTCGTCAAAGGCGTCCATATCAGCCTTCAGAATTGCTGCAACGCCAGCGCACTCTTCGTTGCTGGAAGACTCGGTAAGCGTACGAGCACGCTTCACATCTGGAGCAACGCGGTCGTGGATAAAGGCAAGAATGCGGTCGTTCTCTTGGCGCATGGTCCAAACAGGATGGCCAGGAGTCTCTTCAACAGCACCTGTTGGTGCGCAAGAAACCTTGCCTTCAAAGAGAGCGGCGTGAACGTCACAGAGCTTCAGGACCTTCTCCATAGGAACGCCACCAGCAATAAGCTCCTGCTCGGCGTTGGAAATCTCTGTGCCAGAAACGTCCTTGAAGTTACGGGTAAAGTCCTCGCGAACAGCCTCGATGTCCTCACCGTCGTTGAGGCGCTCAAGATATTGGGCGATAAGAGCTTTGCGCTCCTCAGGAGTCTGCGCGATAGGTGCGTTCTCTGCCTCTGCCTCCGCGGGGTTCTCGCCAGCTGCAGTTTCTACTGCTGCAGGCTCCTCATCACCAAGAATGGTAAAGCCGTGGGAGCGGAAGATTGCTTTGAGCTCCTCAAGGTCAACGCCTTTGTGGTCGCAGCCTTTAGGGATGGTCATAAAGCGTCCCATGGTCTGCAGACGGCCTGGCTCGGTAATCTCGGCAAAGCCGTTTTCTGCCATGAGGCCTTTAATAACGGGATACTTAGTGCAAATCTCATAAACGGATTTGCTTAAATCAAGAACCTGTGCCATACGGGCTCCTTTCGGATAGGTTTAGAAAGTCTACTATGGCTTACTTTATACCCAAAGTGTGACAGGACTTCCATATGGCTTTTGTTGTGGTTACAACAAAACAGAAATTATTCTTTAGTTTTAAAAGAGATCATAATGAGAACCGGTTCTAAAAGATTTCAAGCATCTAGGACCTCCGACATTGCGTCGGAGAATGAGGCATAGTGCTTGTAATTTTCTGGATGCTCTTTCATGTTGGTGTATTCATTAAGAGCCTCTATAGTTTGAGCATTAGGAATTTCTCGCTTGATTTCAAAAGGGATTCCCTGCTCACGAACAGTCTGACGAAGAAAAATGGTAATAGCAGTAGTAAGATCCATGCCTAAATCTCTGAGAAGCTCCTGAGCATTCTTTTTAAGGGTTGGATCCAAATTTATATTTGTGCTTACTTTTGCCATGATTACCCGCCTTTCTTGTAGTTTTGTTATACAAGATAATCACGGTAAAGTCAATAAATATGTGCGCATCATAGGTACAACACGCACATATTGTATATATAAATTACTATCTTCTGTTCTATTCTGCGCTCTTTAGAGTGAAAGATAGAAGAACCGGGTTGTGATCAGAATAGGCAAATTGCGTGTCAATGTTTCTGGCGGTTGCAACAACGTTATCCGAGACAATCCAGCCATCAACGGTGGTGGTGTATGTCTTGTCCTTCTCGTAAGGAATATCATCTCCGCGGCAGGTAGGAACGTTGGTGAGGTTGTCTGGGGCTACAACGCTAAAGCCTTCTGGCAAATCAGAGTCTTTGAGTTCTGCTACCCAGTCTGGTACCTGCTGAACAGAAGGATAGAGTGTAAGCGAGCCCAAAATGGCATGATTCCAGTCGCCACCCGCAATAACGTAATTACCCTTAGCGCGCTCCTCAGACATTATTTTGGTCAGAAGTGCAAGCTGCTGAGCACGACTGGTGCCGCCTTTGTCGTAGGCAGACATGTGACTGTTAATAAGTACCAGCTCATGACCATCGCTTGTGGGATAGCGCGTAATCATAAAGCAGCGATCTAGGTCAAAGAATTTTGTTGGGAACGACTCGTCAATGGGGTAGGTACGACGAGTTGCGCTTGAAGCAAGTACGTTTGAAAGCGTCAGAATTCCAGAGTTAGAGGTTCCGTGGAACTCTGTGAGTGGATAGGCGAGAAACGCGGTGTGGAAGTTCTGAGCAAAATATGATGCGTAGGATCCAAAGCGGCTCTCTGCTTCAGAAACTTGATTCACATGCCAACTTCTGTCAGATGAAGTATCAATCTCTTGGAAAAGAATAAAGTCAGGAGCTGTACCACCATTCAGAGAAGAAACGGTGTTCAGGGCACCGTTTGTGGTGTAAAGCACGGAGTTTCTGCTGACAGCACGGCCGTGAGTTCCTACGGTGCGCGTGCCATCCTGCATGATGCCTTCATCCATAAAGAAGGTGTAATCAGGGGTGTAAGCACCAAAGCCAATGTTGTAGGTTGAAGCTGTGTAGGTTTGGCCTACCTGTACGGTTGTAGTTTCAGGAGAGGCACCTTGATTGGATACGGGAGTATTGTCAGGAATGCGATAGTAATTAAGCTGCAGGTAGAGAACGTATCCACCAAGAACCAGCAGAGCTAGAACAAATAATCCGCCTACAAATTTGAAAAGTGGTGCAAGAGCCCTTTTTAGAAGGCCAGTAATAAGCTTAAGGCCAAGAGACAAAACTCTTTTCATGCGAACCTCGTATCAATCAAGTGTCGTATGATTTAAATGATAACTATTATGGATTGAAAGTATGTTGAGGAGTTTGTATGTCGCTATCAAGAAATACAACACTAGAGCTTTTCAAACCCTCTGGTATCAGGCGTTTCTCGGCACTTGCTGCTGCAACACCAGGATGTATTTCTTTAACTATTGGAGAGCCGGGAGAAGATACTCCAGCTCCTATTTGCAACTTAGTAGACAAAGAACTTGTAGCTGGAAACACTCACTATCCACCTAACATCGGTACTCCTGAGCTTAGAAGCGCTATTGCTGCCTGGGAGTCTGCACGTGGTATGAAGGTCGGTCCAGACGGTATTGTAGTTACCGTGGGAGCTGCGGAAGCCATTTCTGCAACTATGCTGACCCTTATGAATCCAGGTGACGAGGTTATTATTCCTGAACCAGCGTATCTGGTATACAGAACACTCTGCCAGCTTAATCGTGGTGTAGTTGTGCCGCTTGATACCAGCACCAATCATTTCCAGATTGATGCTGAGCAACTTAAGTCAAAGATTTCAGAGAAGACAAAGCTTATTGTGCTGACTTCTCCTAACAATCCTACGGGATGTGTTTATACAAAAGAGTCGCTTGATGCGGTAGCTAATCTTGCCCGTGAACACGACTTTTATGTGATGTGTGATGACGTTTATAGAGAGCTTGCCTATGTTGAGGATGTTCCACGTTTTGTTGAGCTCTACCCAGATTTGTCTGATCGCTGCATTGTGACAAATAGTTTCTCCAAACCATGGGCAATGACGGGCTGGAGACTTGGCTGGGTTGCCACTTCTGATGAGCTTGCGACAGATATTGGAAAGGTCCACGCCCAGCTGGTGTCTTCTGTTCCTTCATTTTTGCAGCCAGCTGCTCTCTATGCACTTTCTTATGATGTCACGCCTATGCGCACAAACTATCAAAAGCGCAGGCAGATTGTACTTTCTGCGCTTCAAGATATGAAACTTCCTGTTGAAGAGCCAGAAGGTGCCTTCTATGCATTTCCATCAATCAAGGAATTTGCCCTTGATTCTGAGGCATTTTGTGAGCGAGCAATCAAAGAGTTTGGTGTAGCACTGGTACCTGGTGTTTTCTTCGGCGCTGAGGGCTATGTGCGTATTAGTTACGCTGCTTCTGACAAGAATCTAACAGAAGGCCTTTCTCGCCTTAAGACTTTTGTTAATACTTTGCGAGAAGAACAAAACTAGCCCAAATACAGAGCTTTCTGTGGTAGGGTTTTACTGTCAATAGAGGAGCGAGCACGATGGGTTCTGGGTTAGTCGGCAGGCAGTGACCCCAGAAGGAGGCGAGGTTCGCCGAACTTGGCAATCAGGCGTGGTTGTCAGGTGGGCTTGTATGAAATACATGCAAGACTGTCCGAGATTTCGGGGGTGCTACTTTGACGGTGTATTGCGCCCCCAATTTGAGGGGGAGCTTTGAGTAAGAAACCGTTTGTTTCTGTAGATGCCCTAGAGGCAATCACTAAGACGTATCCAACGCCATTTCACCTGTATAACAAGGCAGAGATTGTTCGCCGCGCAAAGCTGTTACAAGAGGCTTTTAGCTGGAACGCTGGCTTTAAAGAGTACTTTGCGGTTAAGGCTACGCCAAATCCATACATTGTTAAGTTGCTTGCAGAACTTGGTTGCGGCTGTGACTGTGCAAATGCTACCGAGCTCACGCTTGCAAAAGCCTGTGGAGTTACCGGCCAAAACATTATGCTCTCGTCAAATGACACTACGGTGCTTGACTTTGCTCGCGCTCATGAGCTGGGAGCCATTATTAACTTAGATGCTGGCGGCGACATGCTTACAACGCTTGAAGAAGCAGTGGGAAGCAACATGCCGCAGGTCATGTGCGCGCGCCTTAATCCTGGCGGCGTGTTTGAATCGCAAAACGGCATTATTGGAAATCCCGATGATGCTAAGTTTGGCATGACAGAAGAGCAGCTTTTCCAGACGTTTGCGTATCTTAAGGCCAAGGGCGTGACCGAGTTTGGCCTTCATGCGTTTTTGGCTAGTAACGCTCAGGAAGAGGACTACTATCCAAACCTTGCACGCGTCCTCTTTAAGCTGGCTGTTAAGCTGCACAAAGAACTTGATATTCATATTGGCTTTATTGATCTTTCTGGTGGTATTGGTGTGGCGTATGAGCCAGACCAAGTGGAGCCCGATGTCTTGGCCATTGGCCAGGGCGTAAAGCGCGCCTTTGAAGAGGTTCTAGTTCCTGCAGGTATGGGAGACGTTTCTATCTATACCGAGCTTGGACGTTGGCTTTTGGGTCCCGCTGGTGCGCTTGTTACCCGCGTTTTGCACCAAAAAGAGACGTACCGCCACTACCTAGGCGTAGACGCGTGTGCGGCAAACCTTATGCGTCCTGCAATCTATGATGCCTACCATCACATCACCGTTATGGGCAAAGAGGATGCTCCTGCAACACATATCTACAACGTTGTGGGCGGACTTTGCGAGAATAACGATCAGTTTGCAAAGAACCGCCAGCTCCCAGAGGTGGCTGTGGGTGACCTCTTGTTCATTCACGATACAGGCGCTCATGGTTTCTCGATGGGCTATAACTACAACGGCCGTCTGCGATCCGCTGAGCTGCTGCTTCTAGAAGATGGATCCGTGCAGCTTATTCGCCGCGCTGAGACAGAGGCCGATTACTTTGCAACGCTTGCATTTGATGGCTCCGATTTTTCTGATCTTGCGCAACAAACAACTACAAACACCACACGTTAGAGGGCGAGAAAAACTATGGACATGAAGAATTTGACTGGTGCGATTACCGCTTTAGTAACCCCATTTGATGCTCAGGGAAATGTTGACTTCGAGGCACTTGAGCGCTTTGTTGACTTCCAGATTGAGCAGGGAATTGACGGTATTCTCGCTCTTGGTACTACCGGCGAGTCCTCAACCATGACAGACGAGGAGGACGTTGAGGTAGTTAAGGCAATCCTTGCCAGAGCTCAGGGCAGAGTTCCTGTTATTGGCGGTGCTGGCTCCAACTCTTCTGCTGAGTCTTTGCGCAAAGCAGAGGCCCTAGAGAAGGCAGGTGTTGATGGCCTGCTGCTGATTACTCCTTACTACAACAAGAGTAACGAAGAGGGCATCTACCAGCACTTCTCGTATGTATTAGACCGCGTTAATGTTCCTTGTATTTTGTATAACATTCCTGGTAGAACGGGCTGCTCAATTTCTGAGCGCAACGTTCAGAGGCTTGCAGCGCATCCAAATGCATGGGGTATTAAAGAGGCTTCTGGAGACATTGCGTACGCAACAAAGGTTGCTCGTTATTTGAGCGATGACTTTACTATGTGGTCCGGAAATGACGACATGATTGTGCCCCTGCTTTCTCTTGGTGCTTCTGGTGTCATTTCTGTTTGGTCTAACCTTGATCCAAAGATGGTTCATGACCTGGTAGTTGCATGGCACCGTGGCGAGGTCTCCCTTGCTCGTGAGCTGCAGCTTCAGTATCTTGCCCTGGTTCACG
>CALGXY010000031.1:0-9824 GCA_937935155.1 uncultured Atopobium sp.
ACAGATAGAAGTTCACAAAACCAGGACCCGCAACCTCAACACGCTCAATCTGAGCGTCCTTGGCAATATGTGCCACAAGAGCTGCTGCAATATCGCGCGGTGCTTTATGTGCCAGCTTTGCAGAACGCATTGCAACCGTAGAAGACCAGTCTCCATTTGATGAGTCCTGTGGGCGCTCAAGTCCCACATCATCAATCTGGAATTCAGGCAACTCACCCGCAGCCTGGGCATCTGCCAAGGCTTGACGTACAAGTTCCTCGATCTTCTCGCGCATGGTTCTCCTTTAAATTCAGCGCACGTGTGCAGTGCAATTACATAGTTGGTTGTGTAGCTTCTAAAGGACTACTCAGTTTCCTCGGAAGATTTTACCTGATGTTGAGCAGCAAGTTCGTGACGCAAATTGGCCAGACCGCGCTCAAGACCCACAGGATAAATCTGAGGGTTCAAGAAACGTGTATACGCTGCATCCAGACGCATAAGCGCTGCGTGACAGCGATCGCGCGCAACCTCAATAGACTCGCTCTCCCCTACACGCTTGCCGCCTTCTACCAGCCTTACCATCAGCTCGCGAGAAGTTCCTTCAAGCTTGTGAGTTGAATACGGGTCAATAATGTCGACAACAGTTGCCTTAGACTCTGGGCTCTTGGTTACCAGATAATCTGGGTCAAAAATCATGTCGCCTGCAGGGCAGCCGTTTGCATCATAGAAACGACGAATGTGCTGAATGCCTGGAACAGTACGCTTGTAAGCCATCTCGGACAGCTTGATAACAGGAGTCCAAGGCTCAGAAGCAGACTGACGACGAGCAGTTAGCTTATAAACGCCGCCCAAAGAAGGCTGAGGATCGCAGGTAGCAAGCTTGGTGCCAACACCAAAGGCGTCAATAGGTGCGCCCTGAGCAAAGAGCGACTGGATGGTGTACTCGTCAAGATCATTTGAAACAGAAATCTTGATGTAAGGAAGGCCAGCCTCGTCAAAAGCCTTGCGAGCTTCCTTAGAAAGGCGTGCGAGGTCTCCGGAGTCGATACGAACAGCGCTCAGGCGCTCGCCGCGCTCCTCCATCTCTTTTGCCACAATGATGGCGTTCTTGATGCCCTCATGAACGTCGTAGGTATCAAGCAAAAGTGAGCAGTTTGTTGGACTAGACTTTGCAAACGCCCTAAAGGCATCAAGCTCAGTATCAAACGACATTACCCAAGAGTGTGCATGGGTACCAAAGACAGGAATGCCGTAAATTTTGCCAGCAAGGACATTTGAAGTGCTGGAAGCACCAGCAATATAGGAAGCGCGAGCAACTGCCAGACCACCGTCTGGACCCTGCGCACGACGCAGGCCAAAGTCAGAAACTGGATTGCCCTGAGCTGCCTTGATAACGCGAGCGCACTTAGTTGCTGCCAAAGTCTGGAAGTTGACCAGGTTAAGCAGGGCGGTCTCAATGAGCTGACAATCTACAATGGAACCCTCAACGCGGACCATAGGCTCACGAGGAAAAACAAGCTCCCCCTCGGGGATCGCATCAATGGTTACATTGAGCTTGTGATTGCGCAAAAACTCAAGGAACGCTGGCTTAAAGAGACGGCCACCGCCAGGAGAGTCAATGCTTGCCAGGTAGTCAATATCGTCGTCTTCAAAGACAAAGTTCTCAACTAAGTCAGCAATTTGACCAGTACCACAAGAAATTGCAAATCCACCATTAAAGGGGTTCTCGCGGAAGAATGCGGTAAAGCATGCCTCTGCATCAACAAGACCGGCTTCCCAATAACCTTGAGCCATCGTGAGCTCATACAAGTCTGTATTAAGGCTAACGTCTGAGGGTTTGGTACGATCAGTGAGTGACATAGTTGCTCTTTTCGATTGGTCAAAAACTGACGGTGAGACGATATATCTAGAGTAGCAGTCCTACAAAATAAATTGGCTTACAACAAAGATAACTGCGAGAATTACCACAGTTCCAATAACAATTTTTTGCCCCAGCGGCATCTTAATGTCTTCGTCGTCCTCATCGGGCTCCATAAGGGCGCGACCTTTTGCGCGCTGCTCCTGAATACGACGAATTTGCTCGGCCTCCTGCTGAGCTGCCTGACGTGCGGCACGCTGCTGAGCTTCACTTTCCGCTACTGCATCCACCTCTGCCTGAACTGCAGCTTCTGCCTGGGCAGCACGGGTCTTCTCTGCACGAAGCGTCTCAAGCTCAGCGCGCTCTTTCTCTGCGCGAAGAGCCTCGAGCTCCCTGCGCTCTTTCTCTGCGCGGAGCGCTTCCAGCTCGGCGCGCTCCGCGTCCGTGAGCGCAGCCGCCTGTGGCGCTGGGGTGGTTTGGAGCTCTTCGGGTTTCTCGACAGACATGGTTACTCCTCAGTTAGTGTGTCGGAGGTGCTTGTGGTGGCGTCGTTGGCGGCATCTCCGTGTGCCATGCGAAGCTTGAGCGCGGGACCCTCAACGCCTGTTGCGTCAAAGGCTGGCACAAAACTCTCGGAGACGGTTCCACCCTCCTGCCACCACAGGTTCTCAAAGCCCAGGTCATCCGCATGACAGAGCACCAACTCGTACTCCTCGTCAGAAAGCGTTCCAGAAAGCGGACCGCCAGCCGCGCGCATGCGCTCGTTGGGCGTGTACTGATTCATGATTGATACGTCTACATCATTATGACAAAGATTCCAGACGCGGTTGAGCACCTCGCAGGAATCGTCCGCGTGCGTGGGCATGACCAGGTGACGCACAATGATGCCCTGCAACATGCGACCGTCATCATCCAGCTTGCGACCTCCGCGACTCATCACCGAGTCATGCATAACCTCAAGCGCCGCCATGGACATCTCTGGATAATCTGCTGCGTACGAGAGCTCTTTTGCCAGCGCAGGGTCTGCGTACTTGACGTCTGTCAGCCAGATATCAATGACGCTCGAAACTTTCTGCACCACCTCTGGCAGCTCATATCCCGAGGTATTGCACACTATTGGGAGCGTCAATCCCGCCTCTTTTGCCAGCGTTACCGCCTCAATAATGTGTGGCGAGAAGTGCAAAGGAGTGACAAGGTTGATGTTGAGCGCACCCTGAGCTTGCAGTTCAAGCATCATCTGGGCAAGTCGTTCAGTTGTGACAGGCTTGCCAAAACCCTCCTGCGAGATCTGATGATTCTGACAGAACACACATCTAAGCGGACAGCCTGTGAAAAAGATGGCACCCGAGCCGGCCTCGCCAGAAATGGGAGGCTCCTCCCAAAAGTGCAAAGCAGAGCGAGCTACACGAATGGTACTTGAAGCTCCACAAAGACCTGCTTTACCAGCGTTTCTTTGAGCATGGCAACGCCTTGGGCACAGTTCACAGACGTCGTAGGCAGAAAACGTAAGGGTATCAGGTGATGGTGCACTACCCAAGGGTTTCTCGCCTCCCGTCGTATCTGCCCAGGCAGATGGTGGTATAAAAAACGCGCAGGGTCTCTGCGCGCGTCAAAGTCATGGTGGAGATAAAGGGATTCGAACCCTCGGCCTCTGCCTTGCGAAGGCAGCGCTCTCCCAACTGAGCTATATCCCCGTTGCGGTACTTATTGTGGCAATCAGGGGCAGGTATGTCAATGATTATGCGTACGGAATACTGTGAAGATACTGCTTTATACAGCAAGTTGAAATGACCCAAAATTGCATGGCGTTTTACCGCGGCACGTAGTCTTCTAGCGAGCTGTCTGAGCACAAAAATATCCTTCCCCGCAGTCATCTATGAACCCACCTTCATAAGGTGGGCGCCGCGCTCGGGCGTTCCAGCTTCCTTAACAACGAAGGATGCCTGTACTGAACACGAGATTAGGCTCCCTGAAAAAACTTGTCGGTTCACCCAGTTTAGACCGCGGGAGAAGGACAATTCTTACTATAAAGAGATTATAAAAAGATTAAAGTCTTGACTTGTTTTTTAATGAGCAGCACAATTAAATGGTATGGATTTTAGCAGTTAAATACTGTTTTTTATTGGAGGGTATACGGCTTGAACCTCTGGGTAACCATGTTTTGTGTTTTCCTCTCGGCTGGTCTTGGTTCAGCTCTGATTACCCCTGCCGTTCGTCAACTGGCTTGGAAGCTTGGAGTTGTCGATAAACCCTCTGCACGTCGAGTCAATAAAAAACCTATTCCCCGTATGGGTGGCGTTGCAATTTTCTTTGGGTTAGCCGTTGCTATGCTGGTGCGTTATGGCGTTGAAGCAATCCTTGGACATGCCGAGATTACGCTTTCTTCTCGCTATTACCTGAACGTCAACTTCTGGATTGTTGGCGCCGCATTTGCGGTAATTTTCTTGACCGGCTTGCTTGACGATATTTTTTCTCTCAAGCCTATTCAGAAACTCGCTGGTCAGGTAATTGCAGCAAGCATCGCGGCTGCAGGCGGTCTGATTATCGGTAACGTTGTTGATCCATTTTCCGCATATGGCTTTGTGGATCTTGGATGGCTCGCCTACCCAGCAACCGTCATTTACCTGGTTGCTTACGCCAACATCATTAACCTTATCGACGGCCTTGACGGACTTTCTTCAGGAATTACCTGCATTGCCTCTACCACTATGTTTGTGCTTTCTATCTGGGCGGGTCGCTTTGACGCAGCTCTTTTAAGTGCAGCAATCGCAGGCACCACACTGGGATTCTTAGTTCACAACTCCTATCCTGCAACAATCTTCATGGGCGATTCTGGTTCGCTAACCTTGGGATTTGCTCTGGGAACAATTTCGCTTTTGTCTGTCACTCGTTGGGCGGGACTCACAACCATCATTGTTCCTCTCGTCGTTGCAGGTATTCCAATTATTGATACGTTCTCGGCAATTGTCCGCCGCACACGCGCGCATGTTAGTTTTGCCACAGCTGATCGTGGACACATTCATCACCGCTTAATGGCTCACGGTTATAATCAGCGCCAAGCGGTACTTTTGATGTACGGTTGGACTGCCCTTCTGTGCGTTGGCTCGCTCATTATGACGCAGGTCAATACGCTGCCTCGTATTGCAATTTTTGTCATGCTACTTACTATGTCTGCTTTCTTTGCAAAGTACCTGCATCTTTTTGAGCCTGTTCTGCTTCACCATACTGATCCAAAGACTGGTGAAGACGAACTCATTACCCCTAAAGATCCAGGCTTCGATGAAGAGATTAAGCAACTCCATGAAGAAGAGCACGAGCACATCGAAGAACTCATTCACAGAGACCACAAGAGCGAATAACCTGGGGAAACAGCTGAGCTCTTCCAGCACCCACATCGATCACCATGTAAGCTGTGACTACACGGGTTTCTCGGCCTCTGAACCGCGCGTTCTTCTCGCCAAGTGCGTAAATGACACGCTCTTCTCACTAAGGATGACTTTCCAACATTGCACGCCTGAAAAGTGCAAAGAATCTGTATTTGAGGTACAGATTCTTTAACAAAATCAGGCAAATCCACAGTTTCTTTTGCATTTTTAGGCAAAATTTACAGATTCTTTGCAGAAATCAGGCACGCTTTGCGGTCACGAGCTTGCGCTCGCATTGCGATCGCGTGCATTGCGGTCACGAACTTGCGGGCATGCTCGCCAGACGTGTACCTTACAGTGCGGCGAGAAAATCCTCTGCCTGCTGGGCGATTGCCTCGTGAACCTCGGGCTCTGGCTCCCAAGTTCCCTCAGTCCAAGCGGTAACAGGAAGCGAGAAGCCATTGAACGGCTCAACCGGCTTGGTGCGCAGGGCTAGGAACTGCTGCTTTACCACGGCAAGCGATCCTGCAGTCTTGTTTTTGCCACCAACGCCGCTTGCAGTAACAACCTTGCCAGCAATGGCGGTCTCGGACTTCTTCTCGTAATCGGAAGTGAGCGGACGGCTCAGCCAATCCAGGATATTCTTGACAGTACCGGGAATGCTGTAGTTGTACTCCGGAGTAAAGAGCCATACGCCATCGGCAGCCATAACCGCGTCCCTGACTTTTTGGACACCTTCAGGAGCTGGGAATTCTTCGTCCTGGTTAAGCAGAGGAACGTTCAGAACGTCAACGACCTCAATCTCCGCCTTGCCTTCGAGTGCCTTTGCTGCAACCTGACTCAGCGTCTTATTGAACGAATTCTTTCGGCCAGAACCGATGATAAATACAATTTTCTTCATAAGCAGACCTCTCCGCGAATGCTGTGTAAATAAAAATCATGCACGAGCAAATCTGCCCGTACATGATTTGTGTACCCAAACGTTAGCTCTGTAGTCGTATTTAACAGAAGTCCGAGAAATTCACACAGCTCTCAAGCGCTTTTACCACCTGCTCAAGACCAGTGAGGTCTTCCTGGGTGAACCTTGCCACGCTCGGACTATCAATATCCAGCACGCCAACTACCTGGTTATCCTTGACGATAGGAACGACCACCTCAGAGTTTGATGCAGAGTCGCATGCAATATGTCCCGGGAACTGATGCACGTCCTCTACCAGCTGACTTGTCTTTGTTTCCGCAGCCGTACCGCACACTCCCCGACCAAACGGAATGCGCACACAGGCAACTTTGCCCTGAAACGACCCCAAGCGCAGCTCGGGAGTGCGCGGCTCGTGGGCGCTTGGGGCCGCGCCCGGTTCCAAGTCCGAACCCGCGCCCGGTTCCACGCCCGAACCCGCGTCCGGCTCCGCACGCGTCACTGTCACAGAATCTACCAGGTAGAACCCCACCCAGTTGATGTCGTCGAGAGCGTCCCACAGAAGGGCGGCAGCGTTGGACAACACCGGCAGCCAATGAGCATCAACCTCGGCAAGCGAGACAATTTGTTTTGCAAGTAAACCGTAGTCAGTCATGTTTACTTCTCTGGCAGGATCTCAATCCAGCAGCCATCAGGGTCTGCGATAAAGTAGAGACCCATCTTTGGGTTCTCTTTAACAATGCAGCCCATCTCCTCGTGAAGCGCGTGGAACGCATCAAAATCGTCAACGCGGAACGCAATGTGAGTGTCTTTTCCGCCGTTATCGTAAGGGTCTACCCAACCACGGTTCCACGTGAGCTCCAGCTCAAAAGGAGACCAGTCGTTTACCAAAAACGTGTTGGTCCAAGAACCGTCCTCTGGTCCCTTAACACGGTCAACACGGAATCCCAGAGCTTTCTTGTAGAACTCGACGGTTTTCTCGTTATCCAAAACATGAGTGCAACGGTGAACAAAACGTGCCTGCATAAATCCTCCTTTGTTGTACGCCTAACTCGCGCCTAGTTGAGCTCCTGCTCAAGCTGGTCGACAAGCTCGCCAAAGTACTTGAGCGCAGCGTTAACGGGGTCTGGAGTGGCCATGTCAACGCCAGCGCCGCGGAGCAGCTCAATTGGAGTCTTGGAGCAACCACCGGACAGGTAGCCAATGTAGTCCTTGACCGCAGGCTCACCCTCAGAAAGGATGCGCTGAGACAGGGCAATAGCTGCCGAGAAACCAATGCAGTACTGGTAGACGTAGAAGTTGTAGTAGAAGTGAGGGATGCGCGACCACTCTAGCTTGATCTCTTCGTCCAGCTCAATGCCAGGTCCAAAGTACTCTGCGCAGAGCTTGCCATAGCGCTCGGAGAGAACCTCGGCGTTCAGAGCCACACCGTCAGCGTTCATCTGGCTGATGTCGCGCTCAAACTCGGCAAACATGCACTGGCGATAGATGGTGCCACGGAAGCCCTCAAGGAAGTGGTTGAGGATGTACGCGTGACGGGCAGGATCGGTCTCGTGCTCAAGCAGGTAGTGCGAGAGCAGCGCTTCGTTGCAGGTAGATGCAACCTCTGCAACAAAGATGGAGTAGTCAGAGTAGGTAATCTCCTGGTTGTGGGACGAGAAATACGTGTGCAGGGAGTGGCCCATCTCGTGAATAAGGGTGTAAACGTCGTCAAGGCCACCCTGGAAGTTGAGGAGCATAACAGGATTCATGCCCTTACCACCTGCGGAATAAGCACCGGAGCGCTTACCTGGGGTTTCGTACACGTCAACCCAACGGCTCTCCAGGCCCTTCTTGACCAGGCCGACGTACTTCTCGCCCATAGGTGCCAGCGCCTTAACAATAAGGTCGCAAGCCTCCTCGTAGGTGAACTTCATGTCAACGTCGTCAACAAGAGGAGTGTAGACGTCCCAGAAGTGCAGCTCATCCAAGCCCATGACGCGCTTGCGCAGGTCAACGTACTTGTAGAACGCTGGGAAGTTCTGATGAACGGCGTCAATCAGGTTGTTGTAAACCTCAACAGGAATCTCGTTCTCTGCAAGAGCAGCCTCAAGGGAGCTTGCATATTTTCTAGATGACGAGAAGAACTGCAGGTTCTTAACCTGGCTGGTCAGAATTGCGGCGGAAGTATTGCGGAACTCACCAAAACGGCTGTAGAGCTGCTTGAATGCGGACTCACGCAGGACGCGGTCAGCATCCATCAGCAGAGGAACAAATGAACCGCTGGTCAGCTTATGAGTCTTGCCCTCAGAATCAACTGCGTCATCAAAGGTAAGGTCCGCGTCATCAAACATGGAGAAGATGTTGGTTGGCTGAACAGCAAGCTCTTCAGCGCGTGCCAAAAGAGCCTCTTCCTCAGCAGAAAGGGTGTGCTCACGCTGGTTCAAGATCTTGTTGAGCTTACGACGATAAAACTCAAGAGCTGGAACCTCTGCATAGAACTTCTCGACAGATTCTGCTGGAATTGCAAGAAGCTCTGCGGCAAACCAAGAAGTTGCCTCGCCAACCTGCGTATATACGCTGGTAGCGTTTGCGACGTATGCCTGATACTTGGCTACGCGGGTATCCTCGTCACTCTTGCGCTCGGCGTAGTTGATAATCTTGTAGAGCAGAAGAGTCATCTGGTCCTCAAGCTGCAGAAACTCCAGAAGAGCCTGTGCGGAGGTGGAAATCTTACCCTTAAATGCAAGCAGCTTTGGGCAGTAAGCCTTAAGCTCCTCGAGTCCAGCCTCAAATGCCTCATCGCTGGGGAACATTGAGGACAGGTCCCACTTATATTTGCTGTCAATTTCTTCGCGAGACTCGTATGCCATGAGCCTTCCTTTCTTGACCGGGTCAGTATTCACTGGTATTTAGTGTCCCACATACACGCTGATTTCATGCTGATAACAACAAAAAATGAACCCATTTGATACAAATCATCAAACGAACGTGTTGCAATGCCTGAACTTCCCTGACGGCCTGCGACTATCCTATCTTCCACCCTTCCGCCTCGGCACGTGCCTCAACGAAGCGCCGGTACACACCTTCTTGCGCGAGAAGCTCCTCATGGGTCCCCCTCTGGACGACGGCACCATCCTCTACCACAAGGATCTGGTCGGCATGTTCGATAGTCGCAAGTCTGTGTGCTATGACCACCACGGTCTTCTCGCGCGTAAGTTCCGTAAGTGCCTGTTGGATAAGCTGTTCGTTCTCCGGATCGATCGAAGCCGTCGCCTCGTCAAGCACCACGATAGGGGCATCCTTGAGCAACGCCCGGGCAATCGAGATGCGCTGGCGCTCTCCCCCGGAAAGGCTTGCGCCTCCCTCGCCCACAATCGTGTCATAACCGTTGGGCAGGGCGCTGATAAAATCGTGACACCGTGCGCGTTTGGCAGCTTCGACCACCTGCTCATGCGTTGCGCCGGCAGTCCCAAACGCAATGTTGGCCTCCAGGGTGTCATTGAACAGGTAGACATCTTGGAACACCATCGAGAAATTCCTCAACAGGCTGTCCACTGTGAATTCACGGACGTCGTGGCCGCCGACACGCACCGCCCCACTATCGACGTCGTAGAAGCGCGCCATAAGGCTGAATATATTGCAGGAAAGCCGACTAGAGTCTCTAAGAGGGAAAGGGTTCAGAGTTCCCGGACCTCATCGCATACGGCGAGAAGCTCCTCATCAT
>CALGXY010000032.1:0-3246 GCA_937935155.1 uncultured Atopobium sp.
GCTATGTTGTTGATGCCTACCCTGTCCTGTTGAAGTTCAGCGACGTCGCCATCTTGTTGGCCACTATTCTTGCGGTAGGTTGTAGCTCGGCTTTTCTGACCGTGCGGCAAGCCATGAAGCGCATGAATAGGGTGTCACTGCGTGCTTAATCGTGTGTCCTTTTCGTTAGGTTATTCCGTTTCGGGAAGTCCGAGGTCTTTGAAAGTCCTTGGCGCCGGCACTTTGGGCAGCGGCTTCCGGTCTTTGATCTGCTCGAGAGCTACCTGGATGGCTTTTTCCAACTGTTGGTCTTCTCCTGCCTGTTCCTTGATCGGGTCATTGTCAATCACAATATCAGGATCGACACCGTGGTTTTCCACAATCCATTGTCCGGTCTTAGCGTCGTAGTTGGTGAAAAACGGAACGCGGACATCGGTGCCGTCCATGTAAGGCAGTGATCCGCTGATGCCAACAATGCCGCCCCAAGTCCGTGTGCCGATAACGGTTCCCACCTTGTTGGCCTTGAAGCTCCATGGGAACAGGTCGCCGTCGGAGGCAGAGTATTTGTTGACCAACAGTACTTTGGGTCCTGTATGTGTGCCTTCCGGTATGGTGCCGTTCATGGTCGAGTGACGGCTCATCGTCATCCGGTACACCGTGCGGAGCAGTCTTTCAAGAATCATGGGCGACACGTTTCCTCCTCCGTTGGCGCGGTCGTCGATGATGAGTCCCTCTTTGTCGAGCTGCGGGTAGAAGTAGCGCGTGAACTCGTTCAGCCCCTCCGGACCCATGTCGGGGATATAGATGTAGCCGATCTTACCGCCCGAAGCCTTGTCCACCTTGGCGATATTGTTCTGCACCCATTGGTAATGGTAGAGCGGATACTCGTTCTCCAGCGGACGGATCACCACGCGGCGTGCACCGGCCATCTGCGGGCGATCGTTGAGCGAAAGCTCCGTCGGCACATTGGCCTTACCCACGAGCAAGGCGTAGAGGTCGCCGACCGTGTTGGCCGCGACCCCGTCGACGGCTACGATGTACTGGCCCACCTTGGCGTTGATGCCCGGATCAGCAAGCGGCGAGCGGAGCGTCGGATCCCACGTCTCGCCCGGCAGGATCTCCTCGATACGGAAGCATACTTGGCTTTTCTTGCGAGAAGAAAACGCTGAGCCTCTGAGCGATATTGAGCTTGATTTCTTGGATCGCGTGATGCTTCTGGTCCACTCATTGGCTGTCGGCGCTGAAGAGAGTCAGCAAAACAAACATATCTCGCAGGCGCTGCAGTCGGGCATGAAAAATGATCTGCAGAAGGTAGAAGGAATTTCTGCCGAGGGAATTTATTCGTCCGCAACCGCCGACGCGTTTGTTGGTGGCGATTTTTACAGCATGATTAAGCTGCCAGGCCGTCGTGCGTGCATCATTATGGGTGACGTTTCTGGCAAGGGTATTGAGGCAGCATCTATTTCATCCGCAGTTAAAACGGCACTTTCTGCCTACGCGTGGGAGGGAAGAACTCCCGCTCGCATGGTGGCAACGCTGAACGAATTCTTGCTGGGTTTCTCAAGGGTTGAGACGTTTGCGACGCTCTTTGTGGGCATTGTTGACCTTGCAACTTCATCGCTTATGTACTGCTCAGCCGGCCATCCACCAGCGATTTTGGTGTCTGCTCAATCAGGCGAGGCTGAGCTTTTGGATGTTCAGTCGGGCGTTGTGGGCGCGTTTCACGACATGGAGTATAAAAACGGTACGATTCGCTTGCACGAGGGTGATATCCTGCTGCTTTACACCGACGGAACCACGGAAGCTCGTAGCCCTGAAGGCGCTTTCTTTGGCGAAACTGGCCTGCGAGACATGATTATGAACGAGGTTCCTCGTGGCTTTGATGGCCTGCTCAATAGGTTCTTGAGCACGCTTGATCGCTACACCGGCCGAAGGCTTGATGACGACGTTGCCATGGTTGCCCTGCGCTTTGACGAGCTTGGCGGCGTCGATTCTAGCACGCTCGGCGGCACTGACTCTGGCGAGAAGAGCAACTAGACGATATTCTCGCCTAGGAGATGATTTTCTCGCTAAAAAGTGTAGATATCTGAAATTCTTGTTGCTGCGCGGGAACAAGAAACGTATGTATACGCAGCCAAACATAGCAGTTGTTTCAGTCAATACTGACCTTGACGTGAGGGGAGTCCCGCGCGTGAAGGCTCAGATTGAGCAGCTCATTGAGAGTGGTTGCAGAAGAATTGTGCTGAATATGTCGGAGGTTTCGTACATCGATTCGTGCGGCATGGGCTTTATTGTGTGCGCCGTTCGACGTATGAAGACGCTCGGTGGTCTTATGAGCTTGACCAACGTGCAACCGACGGCGTTTAAGGCGCTGGTACGTATGGGTCTTATCGACTTCATGCCTATAAGCACGTGTGCCGCTAAGTCGCGCGTGACTCCGCTTGCGCCGGGTACACATCCGTCGTTCCAGACAACGTTTAGAGTTGACCCCAACAGGATGTGCGATGCTCGCTCAAGGGCAGTTGCGCTGCTGAAGACGCTGCCGTTTACCTCGGATCAAAAGTTTGACATTGAACTTGCAGTTGGCGAGGCTATTGGCAACGCTGTTGATCACGCGTGCGAGAAGGGCGTGCTGACCACGGTTTCTGCGTATCCAGACAGGGTGGTCATTGACGTCTCGGATTGTGGTAGTGGCTTTAGCATCTCCGATGAGGAGGAACCTCCCGAGACTGGCCAGTTTGCCGAGCGTGGACGCGGTGTTAAGCTGATGCGCCTGCTTATGGACGCCGTGTCTATCCAGGAGAAACCTTCCGGCAACGGCACCATTGTTCGCCTGGTCAAGATGATGCGCTAGGTTGCGTGCGAGTACAGGTCGTAAGTCGATTTCAACCCGGTATCTACTTCGTGTGGATACCGGGTTTCTTGTGCGCAAATGCTGGAAGTGGACGGGTTTCTCGCCAGGTGGACGACGGGAGTTGGGCGTACGCTTGTGCGCGCCTGATTTCTTCAAAGAATCTGTAACTTTTGCCTAAAAATGTAAAAGAAACTGTGGATTTGCCTGATTTCATCAAAGAATCTGTGTCCCAAACACAGATTCTTTGCACTTTTCAGGCAGACTTTGAAGCGTGCCCGAGATTGTCCTTCCATGGACGATCACATGGAGCCTGATTTTCTCGCCATGTCTGAATGATTTGCCGGAAAAGTACACCAAGTCTGAGCTATTTGCCGGTTTTTCTCGCCATGTCTGAGTAAATTTACTCAGACATG